>JAIOJQ010000430.1 GCA_019911865.1 Thermoanaerobaculia bacterium | reverse complement strand
CGCGGGCGAGCGCCGCGGGACGCTGCTCGCCGCCGACGCGGCGGCGCTCGCCGATCACCTGCGCTGGATGACGCGGCGCGGCCTGGCGCCGCGCTCGGTCGCCCGCGCCCTCTCGACGATGCGCGGCTTCTACGGCTGGCTGGCCGAGGAGGGCGAGCGCCCGGACGATCCGACCGAGCACCTCGAGGCGCCGCGCCGCTTCAAGCTGCTGCCCGGCGTGCTCTCCGAGGACGAGGTGACGCGCCTGCTGGCGGCGCCGGATCCGTCGACGCCGGCCGGCCTGCGCGACAAGGCGATGATCGAGCTGCTCTACGCCACCGGCCTGCGGGTCTCCGAGCTGGTCGGCCTCGAGCTGCACCAGCTGCGCCTCGACGGCGGCTTTCTCGTCGCCTTCGGCAAGGGGTCGAAGGAGCGGGTGGTGCCGGTCGGCGAGGCGGCCGAGACCTGGCTGCGGCGCTGGCTCGCCGAGGCGCGTCCGCTGCTGGTGCGCGGCCGCCACGAGGCGGTCTTCGTCAGCCGCCGCGGCACGGCGATGACCCGCCAGGGCTTCTGGAAACTGCTCAAGGCCCACGGCCGTGCCGCTGGGATCCGGCGCGACCTGTCGCCGCACGTCCTGCGCCACAGCTTCGCCACCCACCTGCTCGAGCACGGCGCCGACCTGCGGGTCGTCCAGACGCTGCTCGGCCACGTCGACATTTCGACCACCGAGATCTATACCCACCTGCACAGTGAGAGACTGCGCAGCCTCTATGACCGCTTCCATCCACGCTCCTGAGCGGCGCCGCGTCCCGGCACTGGCAGCGCTGCCGGCGCTGGCGGCGCTGCTGTCGCTGCTCGCGGCGCCGGCGGCGGCCGAGCTGGTGGTGCTCACCGACGGCGCGGTGCTCAAGGTGGAGGCCTTTCGCGCTTCCGGCGACCTGGCGCTGCTCGAGCTGGCCGGGGGCGGACGGCTGGAGATGGAGCTCGCCCGGGTCGAGCGGGTGGTCGACGACGAGATCGAGCCGCCGCCGCCGGGCGGCGAGTCGCCGCTCGCCGATGCCGCGTCCGGCTTCGAAGTGCGCTGGCGCGAGGGGCAGGAGGCGCCCGAGGTCCCCTTCCGCGACGAGATCGAAGCGGCGGCGCGGCGCCACGGCATCAATCCCCTGCTGGTCGCCGCGGTGGCGCGCGTCGAGTCCGCCTTCGACGCCCGGGCGGTCTCTTACAAGGGGGCGCGCGGCCTGATGCAGCTGATGCCGGCGACCGCCCGTCGCTTCGGACTGCGCGGCCACGAACTGTTCGATCCGGCGCGCAACATCGAGGCGGGGACCCGCTATCTCGCCTGGCTGGCGACCCGATTCGAGGATGATCTGCCGCGCATCCTCGCCGGCTACAACGCCGGCGAGGGCGCGGTCGAGCGCCACGGCGGCGTGCCGCCCTACCGCGAGACTCGCGAGTATGTGCGGCGGATCTACTCGCGGCTCGGGCTGGCGGCCTCCGAGGCGGCCGGCGGGCGGTAGGTCAGCACCACCGCGGTCCGGTCGTCGACCACCGTCTCCTCGCCGCAGAAGGCCCGCATTCGCGCCAGCAGCTCGGCGAGCAGCGCCTCGGCGCCCGCGCCGGCCACCGCCAGGCTGCGCTGCGTCCGCTCGTAACCGAACTGTTCGCCGGCGCCGTCGCTGCATTCGATGATGCCGTCCGAGAGCAGGACGATGGCGTCTCCGGCGGCCAGCCGCGCCGCTGCCCGCCCGTGGCGCCCCGCCAGCGTGCCGAGCGGCATGCCGGGTGCCGCCAACTCCTCGACCTGGCCGCCGGCGCGCACGACGTAGCAGGGGGGGTGGCCGGCGTTGATCAGCTCGAGCGCCCCGCCGGAGGGGTCGAACTCGACGAAGGCGAGGGTGACGAACGAGCGCTCCCCCGACCGGCGGCGCAGCAGGTGGTGGAGCCGCTCGAGCATCTCGCCCGCCGGCCGCCCCTCGTCGGTCATCAGCTCGAAAGCCGACTTGACCATCGCCATGCGCAGGCCGGCCGCCAGGCCGTGGCCGGCGACGTCGGCAATCACCAGGCCGAGGCGGCCGCCGGGCCGCTCGAGGACGTCGAAATAGTCGCCGCCGATCGCCGCGCTCGGTTCGAAAAAGCTGGCGATCTCGACCCCCGGCCGGGCGGCGATCTTCTCCGGCAGCAGGTTCTGCTGCACCTCGCGGGCGAGCGCCAGCTCCTTGTCGAGCGCCTCCTTCTGCGCCGCCGTCTCGACCAGCTCCCCGAGGTGCCCGGCCATGGCGTTGAAGGAGCGCTGCAAGGCGCCGATCTGATCGCGCCGCCGCACCGGAATGCGAAAGCCGAAGTCACCGCGGCCGATGGCGCGGGTGGCCGCGGAGAGCCGGTTGACCGCCCGCGAGAGGCCGAAAATCATGAAGACCGCCAGTGCCGCAGCGGCGATCCAGATCTCGAACAGCAGCACGGCGATGCCCGCCAGCGCGACCCAGGCGGTCGAGTCGGCCTGCTCGGAGGCCGACAGCAGGGTGCGGAAGAGGATCGTCGGGCTCGCGGCAAGCGAGACCCGCACGCCGTCGGTCACCACCGCGCCGTCGGCAAGCGCGCGCAGGTCGCCGGTTCGCTCCATCCAGAGGACGATCGGTCGCTCGAGCCAGGTCGGCTCGCCCGGCATGGCCGGCGGCGCGAGGCGGAAGTACTCGGCGGTCTCCTCGGCGGTGCGGCGGATCCACAGCCCGCGAAAGGTGAGGACGCGGCCGAAGACCTGGATGCGGGTGGTCGACAGGCGGCTCGGGTCATCGGCGCGAAAGAGTTGGAACCAGGCGCGCGAGCGCTCGCGCAGGGCCGCCGCCGGATCACCGTCGAGCCGCACCAGGACGCCGCGCCGGCCGTCCCCGGCAAGCGCCGCGACACTGAGGCGGCCGTCGGCGAGGGCGACGAACGGCCGCCGGCGCTCTTCCGGGTCGAGCCGGCGCAGCCGTTGCGCCGTCGCCATCCACTCCGGCCAGAGGGCGGGCGCTTCCGGGTCGCCTTCGACCCGCAGGCCGTTGCGGTACTCGGCCACGGCCAGCTCCCCGCCGCCGCGCACTGCCGGGTACGAGCCGTAGAGGTGGTCGCGGGCGGCCGCCTCGAGGTCGAGATGCAGGTCCTCGATGGCGTCGCGCGACAGATGGCCGAGCAGGAATCCGGCCGTCAGGTAGCTGGCCAGCGCCACCAGTACCGCGATGAGAATGAGCGGCAGGACGCCGACCAGGACGTAGGAGACGGCGAGGCGGCGCCCGACGCTCCAGAAGACCCGGCGCCAGACGGCGCGCGCCAGCCAGGCGAACAGGAGCAGGGCGAAGCAGAGCCCGGCGAGGGCGGCGAAGGCGTCGGCCAGCGTCGACTCGAACAGGCTGGCGGGAACCAGGGCGAGGCCGAAGACCGCGCCGGCCAGCAGCACGAGGCGGCTGAGGCGCGATCCGCGACGGCGGTCGGGCGGCGGGGGAGCGGACAAGCGGGCGGTGTCTCCGTTCACCATACGGATTCCGCGCCCGCGGGTTCCGCCGGCACTCGGAATCCGCCCCGGCGGTCCGCTACAATGCCGGGCGTGGGCGGCTTCCGTCCGCACATTCGATTGCACAGACGCCGGGGAGAGGAGAGGTTCCGTGTCCCGACTGCCACGCGCGCAAGAGTACTTGAAGACCGGATTCAACGCCGAGGCCGCCAGCGCGGCCCGCTTCCGCGCCCTCGCGGCGCGCGCCCGCGAGGAGGGGCGGCAGCGGCTGGCCGCGGCGCTCGCCGAGCTGGCCGCGGCCAAGGACGAGCTGGCGCTCGTCCAGTACGCCGCCGCCGAGTCGATCCGCGAACCCGCCGAGGAGCTGCCGGCGGCCATCGCCGCGGCGCTCGCCGAGGAGCAGTACGAGAACGAGTCGCTCTATCCGCGCATGATCCGCGAGGTCGACGCCGAGACCGGCGGCGTGCTGTCGGGCATCGTCGATTCGCAGCGCGCGCACGCGGCCCGCATCGAGGGCCTGCTCGACGCGGTCACCCGCTCGGCCGGCGACATTCCGGCCTGACCGGCGTAGTAGGATCGCGGCGCGATGGAAGTCCAAGGCGAATCCTGGCTGACCACGAAGCTCGACGCCTTCATCGATTGGTCGCAGAAGAACAGCTTCTGGCCGCTGCCCTTCGGCACGGCATGCTGCGCCATCGAGTTCATGGGGTCGGTGTCGGCGCACTACGACATGGCCCGATTCGGATACGAAGTCGTCCGCTTTTCGCCCCGGCAGAGCGATCTGATGATCGTCGCCGGGACGATCACCGACAAGATGGCGCCGGTCCTCAAGCGCATCTACGACCAGATGCCCGATCCCAAGTGGGTCGTCTCGATGGGCGCTTGCGCCTGCTCGGGGGGGTTCTACCGCGCCTACCACGTGATGCAGGGGATCGACGAGATCATCCCGGTCGACGTCTACGTTCCCGGCTGCCCGCCCTCGCCCGAGGGGCTCATGTACGGCATTCTCCAGGTGAAGGAGAAGATCGACCGTGACCGCAAGGCGCTGAAGCGCTCGAAGAAGAACCGGAAGCCGCGCCATGCAGCCTGAGCTTCCCGGATTCGTCGCCCGCTTCCCGGCGGGCAGCGTGGTCGCGCTGACGGGGCCCGGCGCACCCGTCGACCAGCCGACCTGGCGGGTGTCGCGCGACGTGCTGCTCGAGCTCGCCGGCGAGCTGCGCAGCAGCCCGGAGACCCGCTTCGACCTGCTGCTCGAGGTCTTCGGCATGGACTACCCGGACCGCGGCGACGCCGGCGGCGGGCGGTTCGAGGCCGTCTATCACCTCTACTCGATGTCGACCGGCCGGCGGCTGCGCCTCAAGGTGCCGGTGCCGGAGTCCGACCCGGTGGTGCCGTCGGTGGTGTCGGTGTGGAAGGGCGCCAACTGGTTCGAGCGCGAGGCCTGGGACATGTTCGGCATCCGCTTCAGCGGCCACCCGGACCTGCGGCGGATCCTCACCCACGACGCCTTCCAGGGGCACGCGCTGCGCAAGGACTACGACGCGGCGCGACGCTGGATCCTCACCGAAGACAAGATCTGGCAACCGAAGCTCGAGGCGCCCGAGAGGGCCGACTCGATGTTCGAGCGGATGACGATCAACATCGGACCGTCCCATCCGGCGATGCACGGCACGTTCCGCATGGTCGCCCTGGTCGACGGCGAGGAGATCGTCACCTCCGAGATCGAGGTCGGCTATCTCCATCGCTGCATGGAGAAGATGTCCGAGACGCACACCTGGCAGCAGGTGATTCCCTACACCGACCGGCTGAACTACTGCTCGTCGTTCCTCAACAACGTCGGCTACTGCCGGACGGTCGAGTCGCTGCTCGGCGTCGAGGTGCCGCCGAAGGCGGTGTGGGCGCGCACCATCCTGTCGGAGTTCTCGCGCATCATGGACCACGTGGTCGCCAACGGTTCGACCCTGGTCGACTGCGGCGCGCTGACCAACTTCTGGTACCTCTACCAGGTGCGCGAAGAGATCTACGGGCTGCTGGAGTCGGTGTGCGGTGCCCGCCTGACCGTGTCGGCCTGCCGCATCGGCGGCCTGCTCGCCGACCTGCCGCCGGACTTCGAGGCGCGCTGCCGGAAGCTCCTCGCCCACATCCCGCAGTTCATCGACGACGTCGAGACGCTGGTCGACAAGAACCGCATCTGGCTCGATCGCTCGGTCGGCGTGGCGGCGATCACCGGCGAGGAAGCGGTCAACTGGAGCTTCACAGGGCCCTGCCTGCGGGCGGCCGGGGTGGCTTACGACGTGCGCAAGGCGCACCCCTACGACCTCTACGACACGGTCGACTGGGAGGTGCCGATCCTCCACGGTGGCGACGTCCACGACCGCTTCAAGGTCCGCATGCTGGAGATCCGGCAGTCGCTGTCGATCATCCGCCAGCTGCTCGATCGCGGCATGCCCGAGGGGCCGTTCGTGGTCGACGACCCGCACGTCGCCCTGCCGCCGAAGGACGCCTGCTACAACCAGATGGAGTCGATGATCTACCACTTCAAGCTGATCATGGACGGCATCCAGGTGCCGCCGGGCGAGCACTACGGCTTCGTCGAGGGGGCCAACGGCGAGCTCGGCTACTACTGCGTCTCGGACGGCTCGGGCAAACCCTACCGGGTGCGCGTGCGGCCGCCCTGCTTCCCGATCTTCTCGGCCTTCCCGACGATGATTCGCGGCGCTTCCATCTCCGACGCGATCGCCACGCTCGGCGGCCTGAACGTCATCGCCGGAGAGCTCGAACGATGAACGTCGACCCGCGCGCCCTGCAGCTGCCCGGCATCCAGCAGCACCCGACCGAACTCCGGCCGCGCCGGATGTCGCTCGCCGAGCGTTTCTACCTGCCGCTGCTGAGCGGCATGGTGGTGACCATCCGCCACATGTTCCAGAACCTCCTCGGCCTGCGCAAGCGGGTGACCATCCAGTACCCCGAGGAGCGCCGCGAGTACAGCCATCGCTACCGCGGCCACCACATCCTGACGACGCGCCCGGACGGCTCGGTGCGCTGCGTCGCCTGCTTTCTGTGCGCCACCAACTGCCCGGCGCAGTGCATCCACATCGAGGCCGGCGAGCACAACGACGTCAACGTCGAGAAGTACCCGGTGGTCTACGAGATCGACATGCTGCGCTGCGTCTTCTGCGGCTATTGCGTCGACGCGTGCCCGGAGGAGGCGATCATCATGTCGAACAACTACGACATGGCCTTCTTCAATCGCGAGCAGTCGATCGTCGGCAAGGCCGACCTGATGAAGCCCTACACCGTCGACCCGGAGCGGCTCGGCTACCGTCCCTACTACCCGGAAGAGGACGCCCAGCGGGCGAAGATGCGCCGCGAAGCTTTCGACCTGGTCGATGCGGCGCGCCAGAAGGCGGCCGGCGCCGCGCAGTCGGCCGTCGCCGGCGGCTGACCGCCGGCGCAGCGGCGCCGCGCTCCCGTATCCCGCTTCCACCCCCGCGCGCGGGGCGCGCCGGCCGGGCGGCATGTATCCTCAGGGTGGAGGAGCCATGACCACCCCCTTCCGCCGCGTCGTCGCCTCGCTCGCCGTCCTCGCCGCGACCCTGCCGGCCGCCGCGCAGCTGCCGGAAGTGCGCGAGCAGCTGGAGATCCGCGAAGTGCCCGTGCTGGTCGACCTGCCGGCCGCCTGGCGGGACCGCGACGTGGCGGAACTGGCCGGCGACCTGGTGATCGTCGAGGACGGCACGCCGCGGGAGCTCTCGGCGGCGGCACCGGTAGCGCCGCCGGCGGGCGCCGGATTCGCCCGCGTCACCCTCGCCGTCGACCGCCTGCACTGCAGCGACGACGCCGTCGCGGCGGTCGCGCCGGCCC
>JAIOJQ010000047.1 GCA_019911865.1 Thermoanaerobaculia bacterium | reverse complement strand
GGTTCAAGGTGCCGCCGGCGCGCCGAGACCCGGCGGCCGAAGGCCCCGGCGAGCGCCGTCCAGGCGAGGCCGAGCAGGGCGGTCGAGCCGGCCCGCACCGCCAGCCAGACCGGCGAGGGGCTCTCCTGTCCGGGCAGAAAGACCCAGGCGAGCAGCGTGAGCAGCAGGCCCTGCACCGCGGCGGCGGCGGCGAAGATGGCGGCCAGCGAGCTGCGCCGCTGCACGACCAGCTGCTGAGCGACGAGAGCGGTGCCGAAGGCCACGGCGCAGTCGGCCAGGCCGTGCAGGCCGAACGGACCACCCGACAGGGCGTCGGCCGCCCAGCCGGCGAACATCCCGGCGAACATCGCCGGCAGTGGCCGCCCCTCGCGGCCGACCATCACCGCGAGGACGAGGAACAGATCGACGGCGAGCGGGAAGCGCGCCCACATTCCGGTGCCGAGGAAATGGAGCAGCGCCACGGCGGCGAGCGCCAGCAGAAATCTAAGGACCGCCATCTTCCCTCCGGCCGGTCAGGGCGGGCGGCGGCAGCTCGCGCTCGATCAGAAAGACCGGACCGAGATTGGCGAAATCGGCCGCCGGCGCGACCGTGATGTGGTGGAACATCTCGCTGCCCGGCTCGACGCTCGCCACGACGCCGACCGGCAGGCCGCGCGGATAGACGCCGTCGATGCCCGCGGTCACCAGGCGGTCGCCGACCGCAACCTCCACCTGGCGCGGCACGAAGTCGACCTCCAGCCGCCCCGGACCGGCGCCGCGCAGGATCCCCTGCCGGCGCGCCCCTTCGAGCAGGACCCCGGCCGCGGCGGCGCGATCGGTGAGCAGCTGCACCTTGGCCCACCGCCCCGCCGTCTCGACCACCCGGCCGATCACCCCGTTTTCGGCCACCACCGCCTGGTCCCGTCGCGCGCCGCGCGTCCCGACGTCGAGAACGAGGCTGCGCAGGAGCGACTCGCGGTCGAAATAGACGAGGCGCGCCGGGCGCAGATCGAAGCCCGGGCCGACCGCCAGGCCCGAGCCGCGCGCCAGCTCTTCGGTTTCGAGGGCGAGTCCCGACAGGCGCAGGCGCAGCCGCCGCAGCTCGGTGACCTCGGCGCGCAGCTCGCGATTCTCCGCCTCGAGCGCGGCGCGCGAACGGCGCGCCTGCCGCGCTCCGGAGAGCGCCTCGCCGCCCGCCGCCACCATCCTGCCGAGCGGCGCGGTGGCGCGCAGGTACAACCCTTCGAGCAGCGAAGTGCCGCCCTCCGGATCGCGCGCCCGGGCGGCGAGCAGGAAGAGCTGGCCGACCACCAGCGCCAGGAAGAGGAGGCGGGTGCGGCGCGGACTCACTCGCGACCTGCCCGTCCGCCGCGGCTCAGCGCAGCGAGACCTTGCGCAGCAGCTCGATGTCCTGCAGCACCCGGCCGGCGCCGAGCACCACGCAGGCGAGCGGATCCTCGGCCTGGACGACCGGCAGCCCCGTTTCGTGGCGCAGCCGCTCGTCGAGGCCGCGCAGCAGCGCGCCGCCACCCGACAGCACGATCCCCTTGTCCATGATGTCGGCCGACAGCTCCGGCGGCGTGCGCTCGAGCGCCATGCGCACCGCCTCGACCAGGACGTTGATGGTGTCGGCCAGTGCTTCGCGGATCTCGGAGTCCGAGATCGTCAGCTCCTTGGGCACGCCTTCGACCAGATCCCGCCCCTTGATCATCATGGTGAGCGGCTCGCGCAGCGTGAAGGCCGAGCCGATCTCCCACTTGATCTGCTCGGCGGTGCGCTCGCCGATCAGCAGGTTGTACTTGCGCTTGAGGTAGCCGATGATCGCCTCGTCGAGCTCGTTGCCGGCCACCCGCACCGAGCGCGAGTAGACGATGCCCGACAGCGAGATCACCGCGATGTCGGTGGTGCCGCCGCCGATGTCGACGATCATGTTGCCCGACGGCTCGGTGATCGGCAGGCCGGCGCCGATCGCCGCCATGACCGCCTGCTCGACCAGGAAGACCTCGGCGGCACCGGCCTTCTGCGCCGAGTCGCGGACGGCGCGCTTTTCGACCTGGGTGATCTCTCCCGGCACGCCGATGACGATGCGCGGGTGAACGTACATCTTGCGCCCGTGCGCTTTCTTGATCAGGTAGTCGAGCATCCGCTCGGTGACCTCGAAGTCGGCGATCACGCCGTCCTTCATCGGTCGGATGGCCTCGATGTTGCCGGGCGTCCGGCCGAGCATCTCCTTGGCTTCGGAGCCGACCGCCTCGACCTTGCCGGTCAGCTTGTTGATCACCACGATCGAAGGCTCGCGCACCACGATGCCGCGGTTGCGCGCGTAGATCAGCGTGTTGGCGGTGCCGAGATCGATCGCGAGATCGTTCGAGAAGTGGCGCAGGAGGGAAGCGAAAGCCATCAGGAATTCCTCGGTTCGGGACTGAAATCGGGCGCGACGGTCACAGCGTTTCCACGAAAACCCGGTGCCGCATCCGCTCGACGTTGCCGGAGGCGTCGGCCGCTGTCAGCTCGACGAGATTCCAGCCGTCGCGCGCGACCTGCACGGTCTTGGTGAAACTGCCGTCGCTGGCCACCGGCGCCGTTTCGCCGGCCACCGTGACGACGGCGCCGGGCTCGGTGCGACCGTGGAAGATGAACATGTTGCCGTAAGCCTGCACCTGGTCGATCTCGAGCATCGGCGGCGTCGTGTCGCCGCGGTCACCGACCCGCGACGCCGCCACGACGCGGAACGTCCGCGGTTCACTCCACGGCCCCTGGAGCCCGGCGCGCGAGCGCGCCGACACCCGCCATTCGAAGGTCCCCTCGCCGCGCAGACCCAGCCGGGCCGCGGTGGTGGACCGCGATTCGACGTCGATCAGATTGTCGACGAAGAGGCGGCTGCGGGAGACCTGGAGCGCGTATTGCGGCGCCCCCGGGACCGCCTCCCAAGAGAGCATGAGCTCGCGGCCGCCGTCAAGGGAACTCTGGTGTCCGCTGCCTGGCTCGAGCAGCAGTGGCGCGCCCGGCAGCGCCTCGGCTTCGGCCAGCAGGGCACCGGTCTGGGTGACCTGCTCGAGCGGTCCCAGGCGTCGGGTCACGCCGGCCTCCGAGGTGACCTCGACCTCGCCCCGGTAAGCGGCGAAGCGGGTCACCCCGCCGGCGGCATCGACCGAGACGGCCGCCTCCGAGTCGCTGCCCACCCGCGCCTCGGCCCGCGGCGTGGTCACCCGCCCGCCCCGCTTGGCGGTGTCGAGGTTGACCCAGCCGTACTCCATCGAAATCGCCTGGCTGCCGCCGGCGTCCGGCCCGCTGCGCTCGCGGGTGACCACGAAGAGGGTGTTGGGGCGCACCGTGTAGAGCGTGCCGTCGAGGAAGACGATCTCGGCCGAGCCGCCGGCGGTCTTGACGTAGTCGCCCGAGCGCAGGACGTCGCGCACGCGCGCCGGTTCCCACTCCCCCTGGTCGCCGCGGCGCAGCTCGACGCTCCCCTGGACGGCGATGAACTGGGCCTCGCCACGGCCGCCGGGTGCGTCGCCGCTGCCCAGCACGGCGAGCAGCAGGTTGCGCGAGCGCTGCGCCAGGGGCACGGCGACGGCGAAATCCCGCTGCTCCCAGGCCGCCTGCGCCTCGGTGTGGCTGGCGCGCGCCGCCTCGTACTCTTCGCTGAAGGCGCCGGTCGCCGGGCGCTCGCGAGACGCCCGCTCGAGCAGCACGCGGACTTCGTCGAGCAGGAAGCCGGCCTCGCGCTCGAGGGCGCGCTCGTTCCAGACCCGCCAGCCGAGCCAGCCGCCACCGGCCAGCAGCAACAGCAGACCGAGCCCGCCCAGCACGCGCAGGGTGTCGAGCGACACCGTGTACCAGCCCTGGGTGCGCGCGCCGCGCTGGTTCGACTCCACGTCCGCCTCCCGCCCGAAAGATCGCGAGTCTAGCAGGAAGAGCCTGATTCCGCTGGCACTTAGATCGGCTCCGGGGACCCGCGGCCGGGCCCCGGCCAGGGGGCGGCGCCGACCGCGCTCCTTGCCCCTGCTTCCGGGCGGCTGGTACCATCCCCCGTTCTCGGCCCGCGCCTTCCGCCGACCGCGACCGACCCGGAGTTTCCATGCTCAAAGTCCTGCGCGACAACCTGAAGTACCTCAGTTGGATTCTCTGGGTGGTGATCCTGGTGTTCATCGCCTTCGTCTTCGTCGACTTCGGTGGCGGTCTCGGCGCCCAGCGCGGCGGCAGCTCCCCGGCGGCCACGGTGGGCAGCGAGACGGTCTCCTGGAAGGAGTTCGAGCGCGAGTACAAGCGCCTCGAGAGCCAGTACCGGCAGGCCTTCGGCGGCCAGCTGCCGCAGCAGCTCGTCGAACAGCTGCGCCTGCCGATGCAGGCGCTCGACAGCCTGGTCGACCGCCGGCTGCTCGCCATGGAGGCCGATCGCCTCGGCATCCGGGTCACCAACGGAGAGCTGCGCGACTTCCTGCTCGCCCAGCCCCTGCTGACCGGCGAGTCGGGCGGCTTCATCGGCGGCGAGGTCTACGAGCGGTTCGTGCGCTCCAACGGCTTCACCAGCACGCGCGACTTCGAAGAGGCGGTGCGCGAGGACCTGGCGATCCAGAAGCTCACCGGGTCGCTGACGGCCGGCATGCCGCTCGACGAGAAGGCGGTCGAGGCGAACTGGCGCGAGACCAACGAGCGCGCCTCGGTGCGCTACCTGCACGTGCCCGGGACGCGGTTCGCCGCCGCCGCCCGGGCGACCGACGAAGAGGTGCGGGCCTGGTTCGAGAGCCACCGCGACACTTTCCACGTCGAGGACCAGCGCAGCATCGACTACCTGCTGGTCGACGCCACCAAGCTGCGTGAAACGCTGGAGATCCCCGCGGCCGACGTCGAGAGCTGGTACCGCGACAACGCCGCCGAGTTCAGCCGCCCGGAAGAGGTCCAGGCGCGCCACATCCTGATCAAGATCGACGAGACGCGCGACGAGGCCGCGGCACAGCGGGCGATGGAAACGGTCCAGGCCCGCCTGGCGCGCGGCGAGGCGTTCGAGGCCGTTGCTGCGGCGCTCTCGGAAGACCCCGGCAGCCGCGAGCGCGGCGGCGACCTCGGCTGGTTCGGCCGCGGCCGCATGATCGCCGAGTTCGAGCAGGCCGCCTTCGGCGCCGCGCCGGGCAGCGTCGTCGGCCCGGTGAAGACCACCTTCGGCCTCCACCTGATCCAGGTGCTCGAGCGCCGCGAGGGGGGCACCGAAACGCTCGAGGCGGCGGCGCCGCGCATCCGCGCCCGGCTCGCCGGCTCGAGCGTTTCGGTGCCCC
>JAIOJQ010000046.1 GCA_019911865.1 Thermoanaerobaculia bacterium | reverse complement strand
GCATTGCCGGCCGGCGGCGGGCGGAGAACGCGGACCCGGTCCGCGCCCGCGGATTCGGTATCCTCGACGCCGACGACCCGGTCGCAGCCGGCCGGCAGCGGAGCGCCGGTCCAGATCTCGGCCGCCGCGCCCGACTCGAGCCGCAAACCGGGCGTCGCGCCGGCCGCCAGTCGCGCCGCCACCGGCAGCGTGGCGCCGGGTTCCACCGCGCCGGCCAGGGCGAATCCGTCGAGAGCGCTGACGTCGACGGCCGGCAGGTCGCCGGTCGCCGTGACCGGCGAGGCGAGGGCGCGGCCGATCGCCGCGCTGCGCTCCACCCGTTCGACGGCGAGCGGCTCGAGCGTCTCGGCGATGCGGCGCCAGGCCTCCTCGGGAGCGATCATCGCCGCGACTCCATCACTGCCGGGGGCGCGGCGGCAAGCCGGGGGGCGCTGCGGTAACATCCCGCCTTCGCCATGACCCGCGCCGAGCGCGTGCCCCAGTACCGCGGCGATCTCCGTGACACCGCGCTGCCCGAGATGTTGTCGATCATCGACCGCACCCGCGTGGCCGGCGTGGTCGAGGCGGTGAGCGGAGAGTTCTCCAAGCGGATCTACCTCGACAACGGCTACGTGGTGCACGCGGC
This sequence comes from Thermoanaerobaculia bacterium, assembly GCA_019911865.1. Taxonomy (GTDB): domain Bacteria; phylum Acidobacteriota; class Thermoanaerobaculia; order Multivoradales; family JAGPDF01; genus JACTMI01. Next base: position 17,260 of record JAIOJQ010000046.1, on the reverse strand, counting down.
CTCGAGCGATCTCGCCGACAGCCTCGGCAGTTTCCTGCGACGTACCGGCCGGCTGGCTGACGGGCAGTTCCAGGAGGCCATGCGGCAGCGGGCGCAGGAGCGGCGGCGGCTCGGCGAGGTGCTGATCGAGCGCGGCTTCCTGTCGCCGGCGCAGGTCAACCAGGCGATCCGAGAGCAGATCGAGGCGGTGCTCTGGGGCCTCTTCTCGTGGGAGCAGGGGGAGGTGACCTTCACCCCCGGTGCGCCGGACCTGACCGGCATCATCCGGATCCAGATCCCGCTGCGGCAGGTGATCGTCGAAGGGGTCCAGCGCGCCGCCAACGCCAAGTCGATCGTCGGCCGGATGGGAGGGCGCGACGCGGTGTTCGCCCCATCCTTCCGCTGCGAGGATCTGATCGAGATCGCCCTCGAGGCGCCCGGGTACGCGCTGCTGGCGGCGGTCGACGGCCGGCGGACCCTCTACGAGCTGTGCACCCTCGGTCCGGCTCCCGCCGCCGATGCGGCGCGCCTTCTCTACGCATTCCACGTGCTCGGCCTGATCCGCCGCAGCGGCGTCGGCGCGCCGGCCGAGCGCCCGGCCGGGACGGGAATCCGGATCAAGCTGCGTTCCGACGGTTGAAGGACGGACGAAACATGCCGATCTACGAATACCAGTGTCTGCAGTGCGGTCACGTCTCCGAGCTGCTGCAACGTCACGGCGACTCCGCTCCGGCCTGCCCCGAGTGCGGCGGCGAGACGAAGCGCCTCGTCTCCGCCCCGGCGTTCCAGTTCAAGGGCCAGGGCTGGTACGTCACCGACTATGCCCGCAAGGGCGGCGCCCCGGCCGGCGAAAGCGCGAAGAAGTCGGAGGCGGGCGCCAGCGGTGGTACGGGTGACACCGCGGCGGCCGCGCCGAAGTCCGACGCCAAGCCCGCCGCGACGCCCCCGAAGCAGAGCGACTGACGGCGCACAGGGCCAAAGCTTCTCTGAAGGCCGACCGACGGATACGTCGGGACGTGAACAGGGGGTGCCCGGGTTTCAGGCACCCCCTGTGCTCATCTTCCCGTCGTCTCTGGACTCAGGGGCAGGTGGCGAAAGCCTGCGTGTCGAGGATGGTGGTTGCCGCGTGGTTCAGCGGGTTGAAATAGGTCCGCACCTGGCCGGTCTGTGTATCCGTGACGGTCAGGGTGTACTCAACATTGGTTGTGGCGGCGTGGAAGACCCAGTACCGATTCCATGGGGCCACGCAGGCATTGAGGACCTTGATCATCATCTCGAGGTTCGTGCTCTGGAAGAACCAGAAGAACCCGGAGTCGGAAGTGTAGGGAATCGCCTGGCCGGCGCCTGACTGCCCCTGTGGCGTCCGCCAGTTGACCGTGGCGCGGAATCGCGAACTGTTCAGACACAGCGCCTGGGGGAGGTTGGTGCAGGCGAGGGGTCCCCCCTCGGGCGCTGGATTCGCCTCGCCATGCTCCACGATCTCCTCTTCCAGTCCAAGGAGTACTGATCCTGCGCCCGTCGAGTTCGGGTCGACCGGCGCCCCCGTACGAGCCGCAAAAGCCGCTTCCAGGTCAGCGAGTTCGCGCATCACCTTCTGCGCTGCTTGGGAGTCCACGCTTTCGGAGAGCTCCGAAGCCGAGATCGCGTCGAACGCCGCAGATGCGGCGAGGGTTTCGGCAGACTCCGGCTCGCCCGCCGTGGCACTGCAGGTCGCGAAGGCGGACGTGTCCAGAACGGTGGTCGCCGCATGGTTCATGGGGTTGAAGTAGGTCTTGACGGCTCCGGTCACGGTATCCGTCACCGTCAGCGTGTACTCGACATTGGTCGTCGCGGCATGGAACACCCAGAACTTGTTCCATGGTGCGACACAGGCATTGAGGACCTTGATCATCATCTCGAGGTTGGTGTTGTTGAAGAACCAGAAGAACCCCGAGTCCGTGGTGTAGGGAATCGCTTGTCCCGAGCCAGCCTGTCCCTGGGGAGTCCGCCACGAGACCTGCGCCCGGAATCGACTCTGGTTGAGGCAGAGGGTGCTGCTGTTCGGCGAGCAGGGGATGGGTGGACCCGCGGTGGGCATCGCGGCAACGCACGCCGACGGCGCCGAAGACGCCGCCTCGTTCCCGGCGGGATGCGCGACCACCTGGTAGTAGTAGGTCACGCCGTTCGCCACGAATGGATCCGTCAAGGACGTCGTAGTGACGTCGTTGGCGATCCGTTGGAATCCGAAGCTGCAGCCGAGCTCGTTGCGGAAGACGTCGTAGCGCCCCGCAGACCCGCTCCAGGCGAGCTGAACCGAGTTGTTGCCGGGGGTCGCGGAGAGCACCGGAGCCGGGGGAGGCGCCACCGCTACTCGCGTTGTGTTCCAGCCGGCGAGGCTGGAGCAGGCGATCCCATGCCGCGCGAACGCCGCGGCAATCGCGCCGCCATGAGGGGTTCCGTCGGCCAGGTTGCCGTTGTCGTCGTCCAGGGTGCGGAGAACCCGGAATGCGCTTCCTGTATTGCAGCCGTTCGAGACGAGTGTGTTTCCGTTGTAGGTGCACTGGAACTGAGATCGAGCCGTAGAACGGGAACCGAACCAGGTCCGCTCCGCGATACTCCAGGCTCCTCGCGAGCCCGGCGCCGGCAGGTCCCTGTTGACAAAGTCCCAGTGTGCTTCGGAGGACACTAGGGACTCGCAGTGGCCTTCGATTCCGAGCCCGAATCCATTCGACCAGAGCCACAGGCCACACGGTCCGTAGTAACCGTTGGTAGCAATCGGACACAGAGGGTACGTGAAGTTCGCTGGCGTAGAGGGGATGTTGTCGGCATGTTTCCCCCAGTTGATATCGCGGGAGCCGGTGCAGCTTGTGCATGGATTGCCGTAGCCGCCACAGTTCGACCCTCTCAACGAGCGCCCAACGCACGAGTCATGAAGGACGAGAGATGACGTCCAATCTCCGTAGGTCTCGCCGGAGCCTTTCTCCGGAGGCGCTCCGTTTCCGTCGTTCTGGTCGAACCCGTGACCCCACTCGTGGAGGGCCACTCCGGGAAGCTCTCCGGTGTTGGCGCAGCCGCCCCCGGAGCGATAGAAATTGACGGTGCTTCCGTTCCAGAAGGCGTTGCAAGTTCCATTGAGATTGACGTTGCCGCGGAGCTGACTGACGAACCAGGGATTCGATGGCAGCCAACCCCATCCCATATCGCTGGCTCGATTCAGGTGGAAGAATTGCGTTCTCGCCGAGCGAGTGTTGCCTGTTCCGCCCACGCCGGGAGTCGTGCAGTCGGTTCCACTGGCGGACTGGCCTAGAGAGATCGTCCCGCCCGCGTCCGCGGAGCGCGAAATCGATCCGCAACTGTCGACGATGCGGACGAACTGGCCGTTCAGAGCGGTCGTTCCACTCGTTCCAGGGAAGATCCCAGCCGGATTCGAGTAGAGGCCGGAGCCATACTCGGCGTAAGGCATCGGAAGGAGGGAATCCGCCGGCCTCCCGTCGGTTCGAATGACCCCACCCTGGATCCTGCCGTAGGCGTTGATGTCTGTGAACTCTTCGATCGATCCGGTCTCGGCGTCGATGCGGGCGCGCCAGGTTCCCAGGACGCCTTCTCGCTCGAAGACGAGATCCCAGACGCCGACTACGCCGCGCCCGGCGCCGGGAGCGAGTCGCCCGCCCGCCGTCGGAGCGAGACGATTGGCTGGCAACAGGTGAAAGCTGCCGCGGTCGTGGAACTCGTCGCTCGGAAGGAAACCGCCCACGTAGGTGGCGAGGATCGCCTCCGCCTGATCCCGACTGATCCGGGTGGGCGGGAGCGAGACGCTCCTGTCCGGGAGATTCTCGCTGTCGATCGAGACGAGATTGCCGTTGTTGACGGAGAAGACGACGCGGGCACCCTCGACGACATGGCCGCCCACGGTAACGTCGTAGTCGACGAACCAGACGTGCGGCGCCGGGTTGCCGGAGCGCCCCTGGCCGAGAACGAGCGAGGACGGATCGAAGCCGAACATCTCCGCGATCGTCGGCATGGCGAGGCGAGCACGACGGTCGAGTACCTCGAGATCGACCTCCGACTTGCCCGCGAGGAGCGGATCGAGGTCCTCCAGGGACAGGGCGTTGCCGTCCCCTGGGATCCAGGCGATCCCGGACCCGCTCAGACTGCCGATGTGGCCAGAGAGCGCATCGACGTGGATCGACCAGGTGCCGTCATGCGTCGCAAGGAACGACCGGAGAGCTGCCGTGGACTTCGTGGCGTGGCCCCCGGCAGCTTCGTCTATCGGGCGAAAGTCGGGCGCCAGGGCGAGGCGTTGGCTGACCCGGGTTAACTGGTCGAGATCGCTCTCGGCACTCTTGGCGACCTGGGCCGGAAGTGCGGCGGCGGAAAGAATGAGAGCTGCGATCAGGCCGCGCAGAAACTTGGCATCTCGACGCATGGATCCCCCCGCGTGTAAGGGCGCACCGCGCCCGGCGCCTGACCGGAGCGCGACATGCCCATTTCTGGCGATATCTACGCCGTGACCGTAACACTTCGTTTCTGTCAAGAAAAGCCTGCACAAGGTTCCTGTGAGGTGACCGCGACAGGGTGATCCGGCGACGAGACGGCCCTACCCGTCAGCAAGGTCACTCCGACGGTCGGGATGCCCTTTCACGCCAGGCGGGCTAGACTCAAGACGCAATCCTTGTGAATCCAACAACATGCGTCGATTCCGCCGTCTCAGCCCAGTTCGATTGCTGCTCGTTTGGTCGACAATCTGGACGACCTGGGTCGTTGCGACCCCGTTGCATCGGGCGCATACGGCGGCGGGGGCTTCGGAGGACCCGTACTACTGGCGGTTCTGGACACCCGAGGTCCAGGATCTGCGCGCATTCGTGGAGGAGATCGAGCGTGCGGTGCCGGTCGGGGGGGAGATCGTCGTCGTCGCGGCCGCCGGGCAGGACAGCGACGGCAGCGAAGTGGCGACGTGGTGTGCGTTCTACCTTCCGGACCGAGAGTGCCTGTGGGCGGACGACCTCGCTCCGGACCACCGGACGGAGTGGCGCCTTGTCTGGAATCTGCCTGGTCCCGAGGCGGGCTGGGCGGTTCAGTCCAGCCGCGGGCGATTCCGGCTCGAACGGCGGAGCGCAGTGCCGTGAAGGGCGCGATCCTCTTCGTCGCGTCGGCGGCAATCCTGCTCCTCGCGGGAGGATTCCCCCTGCGCCATCCGGTAGCGCGCGTCGTCGGCCGCTTGCCGGGGGCCGTGGTCGTCGGCGCAGTATGGCTCCATCTCGTCCTGACGCTTGCGAGCTTCCTCGGACTCCGCTGGACTGCCGGGCTGCTCGCCTTCGCGACCCTTTCGGGCTGGTTCGGTTGTCGACTCTGGACAGGCCGTTCGCGCGGAATCTCGGCGCCTGGCGACCCGGATAGTCGGATCGGCTGGGGGCTCGTCGCCGGGTCGATCCCGATCGCCTGGTTCGGATTCCTCTCCGCGGTCCACCTCGCCCACACACCGGACTTCGTCTACCACTGGGGGCTCAAGGCGAAGCAATGGGTGGCTGCAGGAGGGATCGACGAAAGCTTTCTCTCCCGTCCCGGCGCCTGGCGCATGCACCCCGACTACCCGCAGCTCGTGACGGAGCTGGGCGCGCTCCCGGGACTTCTCTCGGGGCAGTTCGACGAGCGGGCCGCCCTGCTCCAGGCGGCGGCCGTCGCTTGGCTGACGCTTCTGGTCGTCCGTCGGTCGCTCTCGGCCGCCGGGGTCGCCGGCTTCGCGCTCGAAGCCTGGACCGTCGTCGTCGGTGCCGCGCTCGGCGGATTCGGCGCGGCACACGGCATGGCGGGAGGGGCGGACGGATTCGTGGCTTTCGGCATCGCGGTGGCGATGACGGGCATACTGCGGCCCACTCCGAGTGGCGCAGGGCTGGCGGCAACAGGACTGGGCGCTGCCTTCGCGGCCGGCTCGAAGATTGAAGGGATTCCCATCGCCGCGATTCTTCTTGTCGCTGCTGCTTGGAGGGGGCGAGCGCAGCACCGCGGTTTCCGGAGCTCGGTTCTCGCCGCGCTTCCTGCGGGCCTGGTCGTCGCCGCCTGGTGGTGGGGTGCAAGAGACGTGTTGCTGCCCACAAACGCCGGCCGCCTGCGCTTCGAGATCATTCCCGAAGTACTCGCGGGCTTCGCGCGGTCTGCAATGAGCCTCGACGGTGGGTTCTTTCCCATCCTGCTTCTGACCCTGCCGTGGATCGCGCGGGATCGAAAGTTGCGCCTGGCGGCAACGGTGGTGTCTGCAGTGGTCGCGCTCTACCTCTTGCTTTACCTCATCTCCCCGGTCGGCGGTGCCCTGCTCGTGCACCTGTCGGCGCAACGCCTGCTTTCGCAGGTCACGCCAACTCTGCTGCTCATCCTGGCAACGAGGTGCACCGCGTTCCCACACGAGCACTCTGGGGAGTAGCAGGCTCGAAACCGAGCGAGAAGGTGGGGGCCCGAACAGGGGCGGCACCGGCTGCGCTCGAACAAACCTCAGCAGATCCAGAAGCGGAAATTGATGCATCGGCGCGGAGTACCCCAGCAGGTTCGCCACTCGCCGGACTGGTGAGTGGACACTTGATTGCCGGTGCAACCGCGCTGCTGGAAGAGGGGGGCTTCCAGATTGGCCTGCAGTTGAAGCAACTTCCGGGGCGAACGAACGGCGAAGCGTTGAGCCGGCTAGAATCGGCGGGTGTTCGGAATGGGGAAGAGCGCCGGGCGGGCTGGGTGGCAGCGGGCAATTGCACTGCTGCTGACCGTCGCCCCCCAGGCGGCGGCGGGGCAACTGGCACTCGATCCGGGCTTTCTCGAGCCGGCGCCGATCTATGGCGCCGACGTGCGCAGTCTGGTCTTCGACCCGGCCGAGCCGGATCGCGCTTTCGCGGGCACGTCGAGCGGTCACGTCTATCGCTCGGACGACGGTGGAGAGAGCTGGCGCGAGGCGTACGGCGAGACGGCGCCCTTCCCCGGCTGGGTGGTGGGCACCCTGGCCTTCGATCCCGAGCGACCGGGGCGGCTGTGGGCCGGGTTGTGGGGGATCTGGGGGGGTGGCCGGGTCGCCTGGTCGGACGACCTCGGCGCCAACTGGACGCTGAGCTCCGGCGGGCTGCCGGAGAGCGACCAGGTCTACGCGCTCGCCTTCGTGCCGGGCGTGGCGGGGCGCCTGTTCGCCGGCACGCGCAGCGGCGTCTGGCGCAGCGACGACGACGGCACGAGCTGGCGCAAGGTGTCGGCCGCCGAGCCGCGGTTGATCCAGGTCTCCAGCCTGTGGGTCGACCCGCAGCGACCCGAGCGGATTCTCGCCGGCACCTGGCGCCGTGCCTTCCGCAGCGAGGACGGCGGCGCCAGCTGGCACGAGATTCCCGACGGGATGCTGCTCGACTCCGAGGTCTTCACCATCCGCGCCGTGCCGGGCGAGCCCGGGCGCCTCTGGGCGTCGACCTGCGGCTGGATCTACCGCGGCGAGGCGCACGGCGACCGCTGGACGCGCGTCTCGCGCGGCTTCGAGGAGCGGCGCACACCCTCGCTGCTCGTTCTCTCGGCGCAACGCATCCTCGCCGGCACGGTGGCCGGCCTCCATCTGTCGACCGACGGCGGCGAGAGCTTCCGGCGGACCTCCGAAGGCGACCTGCCGATCCTCGCCCTGGCCTCTCACCCGACCCGCCCGGAGCGCGTCCTGGTGGGCACCGAAGGCGCGGGGATCTGGCTTTCGCACGACGGCGGCGAGACCCTGGCGCCCCGCCTCGTCGCCACCACCAACGTCCGCATCCCGGCTCTCGCGGCGGCCGCCGACACGGTGTTTGCCGCCGTGGCGCACGCCGGACCGCTGTCGGGGATCTATCGCTCGCCCGACCGCGGCACCTCCTTCGAGCCGCGTCCGGCCAGCCTGCCGACCGTGCTCGACCTGACGGTGGCCGGAGGAGCAATCTACGCGGCGACGGAGCGCGGCTTGTTCGAACGAGCGGGCGGAGAGTGGCGACGCATCGAGGAGCTCGGTGCGACGCGGATCGAACAGATCCTCGACGCCGACGGGCGGCTGTTCGCGCGCGGCCGGGAGCAGTTGTGGGAGCGCGACGCGGACCATCGCTTCCGTCCCTTCGAACTCGGCCTCGCGGCTCCGCCGACGGCTCTCGCCTTCGCCTGGGGGGCGCTCTGGGCGTCGGCGGATGGAGCGCTGTGGCGGATCCCGGCGGCAGGGGATCCGGAGCCGGTCAGCCCGCCGGTCTCCGGCGCGGTGCCGATCGCGACCGGTGGCAGCCTGCTCGCCGTGGCCGCTCCGGAGGGTGTCTGGATCCGCCGCGGTCCGGCGACTCCCTGGGTGCGGGTGGGCCCGCCGGCGAGCCGCGCCGTGCCGACCGGCGACGCGCGCTACCCGCTGCTGCTCGTCGGTCCGGCGGGGACCTTTCTAGTCGGCGCCGAGAGGGAAGTCCGGGTCGAGCTGGCGACGCGCTTTCCGGGCGGGTCGGTGCGCTCGGCGTTGCTGGCGGGGAGCCGGTTGTGGATCGGGACCTCCGGCCACGGGCTGTGGAGCGCCCGGCTGCCGGACGCGCAGCCGGAGATTGCGGCACGTGCGGCCGCCGGCGCGTCGGCTGCCGGCGTCGCCGCCCCGGTTTCAGCCGCCGAGTGATTCCAGGATGCGCAGGTAAGTGGCATAGCGCGGCAGCTCGCCGCGCGCGGCGGCCGCGGAGACGGCGCAGTGCGGCTCGTGGGTGTGCGTGCAGTCGGTGAAACGGCACCCGCCGGCGACCGCATCGAACTCCTCGAAGTAGGCCGCCAGCTCGCGCGGCGACATCTTCCAGAGACCGAACTCGCGGATTCCCGGCGTGTCGATGATGCGGATGCCCCTCGCCACCTTGTAGATGCGGGCGCTCGTCGTCGTGTGGCGCCCCTTCTGCCAGCTCTCCGAAACCGCGCCCACCGCGGCCGCTGCCTCCGGGTCGAGCGCATTGAGTACCGAGCTCTTCCCGACGCCGCTGTGGCCGACGAAAACGGCGAGCTTGCCGGCGAGACTCTCGCGCAGCGATTCGATTCCCTCCCCGGTGCTCGCCGAGACGAGGTGAACGGGGACGCCGAGCGCGCGGTACTGCTCGAGGCTCGCCAGCTCCGGATCCTGGTCGCGGGAACCGTCGATCAGATCGACCTTGTTGACCACGATCTCGGCCGGCACTCCGCCGTGGGCGAGCGCCACCAGGAAGCGGTCGAGCAGGCCGGTCGAAAGCAGCGGCTTGCGCACCGAGGTGACGACCATGGCGAGGTCGAGATTGGCGGCGATCACCCGTTCCCGGTGCAGGTAGAAGGGATCGGGCCGCGACAGACGCGAGGAGCGGGGAAGCAGGCGGGCCACCGCGAGCGCCCCGGCCGCGCGGCGCTCGAGCAGCACGCGGTCGCCGACCGCCACCTCGGTCTGCTGGGCCAGCGCCAGGGCCTTGGGCAGGTGGGCGATCACCGTGCTGCCGTCGCCCAGCTCGACCTCGCACTGTCCGCGGGTCAGAACGATGACCGTGGCCGGATCGGCGAGCAGGGCGGAGTCCCCCTGGGCGAGCTCGCGCCGCTCATCGACGCGCAGGCGTCCCAGCTGGCGCTGCACCTGTTCCGAGCGACGGCCGCCGTGGCGCTCCCGGGTGGGCAGGCGCTCGAACTCCTCCTCGAGCGACGTCCGCGCGGCCGGATCCTCCGGCGTCGGGTCGGCCTCCGGGGGTCTGGCCTGTGGCGGCGTCGCAGCCTTCTCCCGCGCGGCGACCGCGAGGTCACGCTGCTGGCGGCGAACGGAACGGTCCTGCGGATCGCGGACCGGGCTCATTCCGGTTCCGACGCGCCGGTCAGGCCGGCCTTCTTCGCGTAGTAGCGGAACGACCGGAAGGTGACGCCGAGCAGCTCGGCCGCCTGGGTCTGGACGCCGCCGGTGCGCGCGAGCGCCTGCTGCATCAGGTCGGTGCGGAGGCGGTCGAGCGTCGCCTCGAGATCGAGGCCCTCGTCGGGAAGCTCGATGCCCTGTCCGGTGCGCGCCTGCCCGGTGATGAGCTCGTCCGGCAGATCGGAGGCGGTGATGACCCCGGAGGCGGAGAGCGCCACCGCCCGCTCGACGATGTTCTCGAGTTCGCGCACGTTGCCCGGCCAGCCGTAACTCTCGAGCAGGCGCATGGCTTCGGCGGACACCTTCTTCGGCGGCAGGCCGAGTGCCTCGCAGTTCTTGCGCAGGAAATGACCCACCAGCAGCGGAATGTCGTCGCGCCGTTCACGCAGCGCCGGCAGCTGGATCGGAATGACGTTGATCCGGTAGAACAGGTCCTCGCGAAACTCGCCGCTGGCGATCTTGCCGCGCAGGTCCTGGTTGGTCGCCGTGATGATGCGGACGTCGACGGATTCCTCGTTCGTGCCGCCGACCCGGCGCACCGTCTTGTCCTGCAGGGCGCGCAACAGCCGCACCTGCATGGCGAGGCTCATCTCGCCGATCTCGTCGAGAAAGAGCGTGCCCCGGTGGGCCTCCTGGAACAGGCCGCGCTTCTCACGCACCGCGCCGGTGAATGCGCCGCGCTCGTGCCCGAACAGTTCGCTCTCGAGCAGCGACTCGGGCATGGCGCCACAGTTGATCGACAGGAATCGCTCGTCCGCCCGCGAGCTCGAGAAATGGATGGCGCGCGCGATGAGCTCCTTGCCGGTGCCGCTCTCGCCCTGGACGAGGACGGTCGACGTCGTCCTGGCCACCCGGTCGATGAGGCCGAATATCGCCTGCATCCGCGGGCTGCGGCCGATGATGTTCTTGAAGGCGTAGCGCTCGGCGAGCTCGCGGCGCAGGTAGACGTTCTCCTCGGCGAGCCGCGTCTTCTCGAGGGCCCGGTGGATCACCACCTTGAGCTCGTCGACGTCGAACGGCTTGGGGACGTAGTCGTAGGCGCCGGCTTTCATCGCCTCGATCGCGCTGCGAGTCGAGGTGTAAGCGGTCATCAGGATGACCGCCGGGCCGAGGTCCTGACTGCGGATCTCGCGCAGCAGGTCGAGCCCGTTGCCGTCCGGCATCATCATGTCGCACAGGACGAGGTCGGGAGTGCGGGCGGCAAGGCGTTCGCGAGCCTCGCGAACCGAGTTGGCCGTCGTCACCTCGAAGCCCTCTCCGGTACAGAGCACGCCGAGAAAGTCGACCAGGCTCTGTTCGTCGTCGACGATGAGTATCTGGGCCGGAGGCAAGTCTCAGGCCCCCGTGGCCGCCACGGCCGGGATCGGCTCGAGCGGCAGCTCGATGGTGATGTGAGTGCCCTGCCCGGGCCGGCTCTCGACGCCGACCCGCCCGCCGTGTTCCTGGACGATGCGGTAGACGATCGCCATGCCGATTCCGGTGCCGCCGTCGAACATCGACTGGAAGGGCTGAAACAGCCGTGCCCGTTGCTCCTCGGACATTCCGCGCCCGGTGTCGTGAAACCCGATCCGGTAGGTGTCCGCGGCGAGGCGTCCCGAGAGGCGAAGTGTGCCGCCGTCGGGCATCGCCCGCAGGGCGTTGCGCGCGAGGTTCCAGAAGATCTGGCTGATCTGGTCGGAATCGCCGAGCAGAATGGCGGACGGCGGGTCGAATTCGGCCTCGAAGGTGTGGCGGCCGGTCGCCTCCTCGGAGTTGCGCAGCAGCTCGAGGTTCTCGGCCAGCAGACGGGCGACGTCGAAGCGGATGTTGGAGCGCTCCTTCGGCCGGGCGAAGCGCAGAAAGCCCTTGATCGTGCGGTCGAGCCGGTGGCTCTCCTTGAGGATGATGTCGAGGAGCTTGCGCTGGGAGTCGGTGGCCGGAAGCGCCGAGGAGAGGAGCTGGACCGAGCCGGAGATCGCCGCGAGCGGATTGCCCACTTCGTGGGCAATGCCGGCGGCGAGCTCGCCGGCGGCGGCCATTCGGTCCTTGACTCGCAACTCGTCCTGCAGCCGTCGCCACTGGGTGAGATCCTGAAAGACCAGAATGGTGCCGGCCACGACTCCCGCGGCATCGGTCAGTGGCGAAAGCGAGAACCCGATCGGCACGACCTCGGCGCCGCGCCGGATTTCGGTCTCCGTGCGGCTCGAACGGCGGCCCTCGCGGATCGCCGCCAGGAGGTCCGACCACTCCGGACGGGAGAGAAGGGCGAGCCGTTCCACCGGCTGACCGACCAGATCGGATTCGGCCACGCCGAGGATCTCCACCGCGGCGCGGTTCACGCTGGTCACGCTTCCCTCGAGGTCGGTCGTGGCGAGCCCGGTCGAGATCGACTGCACGACGTCGCGGTGAAAGACCTCGAGGTTGGCCAGGCTGTCGCGCTGGAGTTCGAGCTCGGCCTCCGCCCGGCGAACGCTCTCGGCGAGCACGGCGGTGAGGAACGCCACGGCGTAGAAGCCGAACAGGTGTACCGCGAGGTTGTAGGGAAGCCGCCAGGCGACTTCGGTCGACGGCAGCGGGGGACCGGTCGCCGGCACCACGCCGCGCGCCAGGCCGAGCATCAGGCCGGCGTAGAGCAGGTAGGCGGCGGTCGCCACGATCACTCCCGCCCGGCGCCGAACCAGCACCGAGGCGACCATGATGACGACCAGGTAGAACAGCGAGAAGGGGCTTCCGATGCCGCCGAAGAAAGCGACCAGTCCGGTGACCAGCAGCAGGTCGCCGGCGAATTGCACGTAGGCCTGGACCTCCGGCCGGCGCGGCAGGAGGAAGAGCAGCGCGATGTAACCGAGGCTCACCAGATAGGTGAGTCCGGCGAGGAGGTAGAGCAGGTCGAAGGTCGGCAGCGAGTCGGGGCCCGTCAGCTGGACGAGCAGGTAGGGCAGGACGACGCTGGTGATCACCACAAGCCGGATGGCGATCAACCAGCGCAGGGAACGACCGAGTCGCGAAGCGCCGGATGGATTCGGATTCAAGGTTTCATCCGCGGCGACGGGAGGAGGCGAGGCTCCTCCCGTCGGGGTAACGGGCGGCTTCGGCAGAAGCAGCTTCGCGTCGCGGCCTTCCTCAGCCGATCTTGTTGAGGATGGCGTACATCGGCAGGTACATGGCCGTGACGATGGTACCGATGATGCTGCCGAGAATGACGATCATCAGCGGTTCGAGCAACTTCATCAGACCCGAAATCGCCGTGTCGACCTCTTCTTCGTAGAAGTCGGCGATCTTCGACAGCATCTGGTCGAGCGCGCCGGTCTGCTCGCCGACGTTGATCATCTGCACGACCATCGGCGGGAACACCTTGGTCTCGGCGAGCGGCATCGAGATCGTCTTGCCTTCCTCGACGGCTTTGCGCACCGCCATGATCGCGTCTTCGATGATCGCGTTGCCGGAGGTCTTGGCGGTGATTTCGAGGCCGTCGAGAATCGGCACGCCCGACGAAGTGAGGGTGGCCAGGGTGCGACAGAAGCGCGCGACGGCGATCTTGCGCAGCAGCATGCCGACGACCGGGATGCGCAGCAGCAGCCCGTCGATCACCCGCCGGCCACCCTGGGTCTTGTGATAGCGGAGGAGGGCGAAGTAGAGCAGGATCAGGCCGATGATCACGAGCCACCCGAATCGGCCGACGAAGTTCGAGGCGTTGACGACCTGGCGCGTCAGCCAGGGCAGCTCGCCGCCGAGGCCGGAGAAGAGCTGCTCGAAGACCGGGATGACCTTCCACAGAATGATGTAGACCACGCCCGCGGCGATCAGTAGGATCGAGACCGGGTAGATGAGCGCGGACTTGACCTGCGACTGCAGGCGCACGACCTTCTCGATGTACTGCGCCAGGCGCTGCAGAATGATGTCGAGGATGCCGCCGGCCTCACCGGCCTGGATCATCGAGACGTAGAGGTTGTTGAAGGCCTTCGGATGCTTGCGCATGGCGTCGGCCAGCGAGGCGCCACTCTCGACGTCCGTGCGCACCTGTTGGATTATCTCGCGGAAGGTCCGGTCCTCCTCCTGCTCGCCGAGGATCTCGAGGCACTGGACGAGCGGGAGGCCGGCGTCGAGCATCACCGAGAACTGGCGGGTGAAGATCGCCACCCGCTTGGCGGAGACGCCGCGCGGAATGCGCGGCAGAAGACGAATCTCCTTGCCCTTCTCGCGGACGTTGGAAACCTGGATGTTCTGACGACGGAGCGTGGCGACCGCGGCGTCACGGGTATCCGCGATCAGGACACCCTCCTGGAATGCGCCGAATCGGTTCTTGCCCTTCCAGACGAAGCTCGGCATCGCGTCAGCTCCTGTTGGCCACGGTGGCGCCCTGGCCTTCGGTCAGATTCGGGTTGAGCGAGGCGGGACCACGCGCGATGATCTCCTGCAGCTCGTCCGGGTAGGAAGAGCGGTTCATCGCGGTCTGCAGGGTGATCATGCGCCTGAAGTAGAGCGAGGCGAGGGACTGGTTGAAGGTCTGCATACCGTACTTGGCCTGGCCGGTCTGCATCATGCCGTAGATCTGATGCACCTTGTCCTCGCGGATCAGGTTGCGGATCGCGGCGTTCGGCACCAGGATCTCCATGGCCAGCGCGCGCCCCTTGCCGGTCGCCTTGGGGAGCAGCGTCTGGCACATGATTCCCTCGAGCACCATCGACAGCTGGACGCGGATCTGCGACTGCTGATGGGCCGGGAAGACGTCGATGATGCGGTTGATCGATGAGGCCGCCGAGTTGGTGTGCAGGGTGGCGAAAGTGAGGTGGCCGGTCTCGGCGATGCGCAGTGCCGACTCCACGGTTTCGAGGTCGCGCATCTCGCCCACCAGCACGACGTCGGGATCCTCACGCAGCGCCGAGCGGAGTGCCGCAGCGAAAGAGAGCGTGTCGGCGTGCAGCTCGCGCTGATTGACCAGACAGCTCTTGTGGCTGTGCAGGTACTCGACCGGATCCTCGATGGTGATGATGTGCTCGTGGCGCTCCCGGTTGACCTTGTCGAGCATCGCCGCCAGCGTGGTCGACTTGCCGGAGCCGGTGGGGCCGGTCACCAGGACGAGGCCGCGCGGCTTCTCGCAGATCTTCTCGATGACCGGCGGCAGGCCGAGCTCGCGGAACCCGCGGATCTCGTACGGGATCTGCCGGAAGGCCCCCGCTACGGCGCCGCGCTGGTGGAAGATGTTCGCCCGGAAGCGCGCCAAGCCCTTGATTCCGAAGGAGAGATCGAGTTCGAGCGTCTCCTCGAGCCGGTGTTTCTGATTGTCGGTGAGGATCGAGTAGCAGATCTGCTTGGTCTCGGTCGGCGTCATGGGCGGTATGTTGAGCGGCCGCAGCACGCCGTCGACGCGAATCTGCGGGGCAGAGTTCGTCGTGATGTGAAGATCGGATCCCCCCTGCTCGACCATCGCCTTGAGCAGGGCGTTGAGAGTCGGCGGCATGACAGTCCTCCGCTGCTGCGACGCTATTTGTCACACGGCAGTGTACACAAAACCCCCCCGGGGCGCTAGCGAAGAGGCCACCGGGAAGCCGGGCCGACTTCCGGTTGCCGCCTGACTCAGCCGCCGGACGGCTCGGGGAGGGGCTCGAGGGCTGCCAGCAGGTCGAGGAACTGGGCCAGACGGTCGCGGGCGACCTCCGGGGTGCCCGGGGGGTAGCGCAGGACGAGGGCCAGCAGTTGCTGCGGATCGCCGGGGTGGAGGAGGAGGATCTGCTGTTCCTCGACGCTCCCCCGGTCGACGAGCGCCCGGACCTTGTAGGCCGGCCCCCAGGGCGTCACCAGCTCGTTGGCGCCGAAGAACTTCCCCCCCTCGGCGTCTGCCGCGGCGGCGCCGTACCGGCGGGCTTCCGCGACCAGATTGACGCCCCCTTCCGCCGGGTTCGCGCGGTGGACAGCGATCTCTCCCGTGACACTGCCGAGGGTCGCCGAGAAGGTCAGGCGCTCCCCTTCGTTGGCGGTGACCTGCACGCCCGCGGGAAGACCGGTGAACCGCAAGCCCAGCGCGGCGTTGTCGACGGCGACGGGGGGCGGCGGAGCGGCGGGGCCCCGGCAGGCGGACAGCAGAGCGAGGGCGACGACGAGAGCGGCGGGAGTGCGGGGCATCGGGCTCCTCCGGCTGGGTTCGGCGAGCAGTCTACCGGTCGGCAGGGGTTGCATCGGCGCAGCGTCTCCGTTATGTTAATTAGCGCTAACTAACGATGACCGCCCCCAGACCCTCCTCCGCTCGTCTGACCCCCCGCCAGGAAGAGATCGTCCAGGCGGCGATGGCCGTCGTCCAGGAGGAGGGGTGGGCGAATCTGACGGTGCGGCGGCTGGCCGAGCGGCTGGGGGTCACCGACCCGGCGCTCTACCGGCACTTCCAGGGCAAGCGGGAGCTGGCGCTGGCGATCGCCGGGCGGCTGCAGCGACTGCTGCTCGAGCCGGTGCGCGGGATCGCCGCCGAGACCGCGGTCCCGGTGCGGCTGCGCGTCGAGCGGATCCTGCGTCACCACCTCGACCTCGTCCTCGCCACCGGCGGCCTGCCGGTACTGCTGATCGCCGAGGCTTCCACCGGGGACGTCCGACTGGCCGAGCGCCTGCGCGGCATCATGGACGAGTACGCGCGGCTGCTCGGCGGTCTGCTGGCGGAGCTCGAGCCGCCGCCTGGAGCTGACGGGGAAACGGCAGCGCCCGAAGAGCTGGTGCTGCAGCTGATCGCCCTGCCGGCGGCGGTGGCGTTGCGCTGCCGCCTGTTCCCCGACCGGAAACCGGAACCCGAACGACTGCGCTGGCTGATGTCGCGCCACGTCGACCGTGTGCTTTCGCTGCCGGATGCAGCCGAGCCGGCGGCGGGCCAGGAGGAGATCGCATGAGAGGTCCCGTCGTTGCCGCCGCGCTGGCGCTGCTGCCGTTGGCGGCGTTGGCCCAGAACTCGCCGCTCCACCTGGCCACCGCGGTCGACCGGATCCTGGAGGTCCACCCGCAACTCGACGTCGCCTGGGCGCGGCAGGCCGAAAGCTCGGCGGCGGTGGGCGAGGCGCGGGTGAGTCGCGGGCCGGTCGTCAGTGCGCGCCTCTCCGGCCTCCAGTACGACGACCCGATGGCGGTCAGCCCGATCCACGGCTTCGCCCCCGACCAGCTCCCGGGCTTCGACGAGACGCTGCTGCAAGGGGCGATCGATATCGGCTTCACGCTGTTCGACTCGGGCGAGCGCAAGGCTCGCCTGCGCCAGGCCGAAGAGCTCGAGCGCGAGAGCGTGGCGGGGCTCTCCGAGACGCGCCAGCAGCTGGTGGCGCGCGTCGTCCTCGCCTTCGTCGACGTCCAGACGCGGGCCGAGGTCCTGGCGGCCGAGCGCGGGCGGCTCGAGGCGCTGGCCCGCGAACGCCAGCGGGCCGCTCTCCGCCTCGAGGCCGGCAAGGCACCCGAGCTCGAGAGCCTGCGCGCCGAGGCGGCGCTGGCTCTCGAGCTCGGGTGCCT
>JAIOJQ010000429.1 GCA_019911865.1 Thermoanaerobaculia bacterium | reverse complement strand
CGGTCACCCTGTTCGCCGCGCCCGGCGCGCCGCGCTCCGACGACTTCGCGCCGCTCCTCCTGCTGGCCAACGAGTTCCGCGGTGAGCTGGCGCTCGACCCCGGCACCGCGCCGACCGGCGCCGCCGCGGCGTGGAGCTTCGTGCGCGGCGAAGACCTCGCGCTGCGCGTCGTCGCCGAGTCGCCGCCGGGCGTCGCGGCCCTCGAGCTCTCCTTCCCCGACCCGCAGCTGCGCGCTCCGGCGCGCGTCGGACCCGGCGGCGCCGTCGAGCCGCTCGTCGCCTCGCGCCAGCGCGCCTCGCTCGACGTGCGGGTCGAAGCGCCGGCGCCGGCCTTCGTGCTGCGGCTCGAGCGGGCGTCGATCGAGGAGCTCGAAGGGGTCGCCGAGGAGGTCACCGTGGCCGGCGAGCGGCAGATCCCGGTCGAAGAGATCCTGCGCCGCCTGCAGGCGAGCGAGGATGCGCAGAATCGCCGCATCCGTCACTGGCAGGCGGTCAACGCCACCACTCTGCGTTTCCAGGCGGCCTCCGGCACCCAGGCGGTCGAGGCGACTTTCGAGGGGGAGATCTTCCTGCGTTCCGGCGCGCCGTTCGACTGGGCGTGGCAGAGCTTCTACCTGAACGGCGTGCGCTGGCGCGGCAAGAAGATCCCCGAGCTGCCGCTGGTACAGCCCGAGAAGGCTGCCGCGCTGCCGCTCGAAATCCTGCTGACGCGCGACTATCGCTACGTGCTGGCCGGCACCGACGAGGTGGACGGCCGCGACTGCTGGGTGGTCGACTTCGAGCCCGCGCAGCCGGTGGCGGGGCGCACCCTCTTCCGCGGCACCGTCTGGATCGACCGCGCCACCTCCACCCGAGTCCGCACCCGCGCCGTCCAGCTCGGCCTCACCGGCGACGTGCTGTCGAACGAGGAGACGATCGAGTACGTGCCGATCGACCCGGCAGGCCAGGCGGCCGGCCGGGGCGAGCCGGGGACCTTCGTCCTGCCGCTGCGCACGACGGGTCAGCAGATTCTCTCGGTGCTCAACTCCGCCACCGTGGTCGAGCGCGAGGTCCGGCTGACCGCCGTGCAGGTCAACGGCCCCGAGTTCGACCTGCGACGCGAGACGATGCTCGCCTCCGACG
Source organism: Thermoanaerobaculia bacterium (assembly GCA_019911865.1). Classification (GTDB taxonomy): domain Bacteria; phylum Acidobacteriota; class Thermoanaerobaculia; order Multivoradales; family JAGPDF01; genus JACTMI01. The sequence goes on along the minus strand of JAIOJQ010000429.1, from coordinate 1,066 downwards.
CCACCATGGTGCGCGACACCGACGCCGGCCTGCGCTACCTGTCGAAGGAGGGGGCGGCGGCGGGCGAGCGGGTGGTGAAGGAGGGGTTCGACACCGACCGGCTCTTCCTGCTCGGCGGAGTCTTCTACGACGACTCGCTCGACTACCCGCTGCCGCTCGCCGGGGTGAACTGGTTCGACCTCGACTTCCTCGACGAGGAGGGGCAGCTCAACGCCTTCTTCGGCGGCGTGCTCGGCATCGTCAACTACGCCGACCCGCACCTGTTCGGCAGCAAGGTCGACGTCGGCGCCGACGTCTTCGCGCTAGCCGTGTCGACCGCCGACCAGCTCTGGCGCGACGACGTCGAAGCGGTGGCCGAGGAGGTCGAGAGCCGGCCGCTCAGCCTGGCGGTCAACGCCGGCGTGCCGCTCGGCTCGTTCACCAAGCTGTCGGCGACGGCGCGCTGGAGCTACCTCGACTTCGGCCACGCCGACGACACGGCGGCAGAGTTCGTCGTCCCCTCCGACCACGGCACGACGACCTTCGGCGTCGGACTGCAGTTCGCCCGCTCGGGCTACCGCCTCAACCTCCGCTCGGCCTGGAGCCGGCGCTCGAAGTGGGACTTCTGGGGGCTCCCCGGCAACGCCGGGTACGACCCGGCGCACCGCGACTACGCCACCTGGGAGGTGGCGGCGAGCAAGAACTGGTACTTCAGCGGCTTCCGCAAGTTCGGCGTGGAGCTCAACTGGAGCGACGGCAGCGACCTCGACCGCTTCTCGAAGCATCAGTTCGGCTTCTTCGGCGGCAACCGGGTGCACGGCTACCAGATCGGCAAGGTGCGCGCCGAGGAGGCGCTGGCGGCGCACCTCACCTACGGCTTCGAACTCGGCAACCTGTTGCGCCTCGACGCGGTCGGGGACGCCGCCTGGGCCACCGACGAGACCAGCGGCCTCGACCGCGAGCTGCTCGCCGGACTGGGCGTCCAGGGGACCTTCATGGGCCCGTGGGAGACCCTGATGGTCGTCGACATCGGCACCCCGGTGGCCGGCCCCGACGACGGCGTCGTCGTCTACCTCGTCTTCCTCAA
>JAIOJQ010000428.1 GCA_019911865.1 Thermoanaerobaculia bacterium | reverse complement strand
AGAGCGGCGCACCCGCGGAGCCTGTTTCCCGGACCGCGGCGCGCGCGCAAGGAGGTCCCGGTCATGACCTGCCAGCGGTTTTCGTCCCACGCTTCGAAGCTCGGCCTTTTCGTCGCGGTTCTCGCCCTGTCGCTGCCCGCCGAAGCTCCCGCGGGAGTCGCCGAACGGGTGGCCGACCTCAATCCGGGCCAATGGTCGGAGCGCGTCGGCGGGCTCTGCGGACCGGGGTTCAACGATGAGCCCGTCCAGGCGCTGCCGAAAGTGCTGTTCGGCGACCTGCGAGGTGCAGGGTGCGAGGTCTGGTCGATCGCCCCGGACGGAGCCGGGTTGGTCCTCCTGGCCGATCTCGGAGAGTCGGGAGCGGTCGTCGATCGAAGCTTCGGTTCGGCCGGCGGCGTGACGTTCTTCAGCGGCGGAACGACCCTCCGGCAGGGCCTCTGGAGAACGGATGGAACACCCGCCGGAACGTTTCCGCTTGCAGCGCTCGGAGTCTCGCAACTCTTGAAGGGCTCTCGCCCGGGGGAGCCCTGGTCGTATTTCAGTCTCTACGACAACAGCCTGGGTGCCGAATTGTGGCGCACCGATGGAACGGCCAAGGGAACGGCGCTGGTGAAGGACCTCCTGCCGGGACAGTCCTCCGGTGTCCGCGACCTCGAGGGCGCGATCGTCCGCGCCGATGAGATCTTCTTCTGGGCCGACGGGGACGGAGATTACGATCGCGAGCCGTGGCGAAGCGACGGTTCGGAAGCCGGTACCCTGCCGCTGGCGAACCTGGATGTCGACATCGACGGGGAGAGGTGGTTCGTAGCGCTGCCGTCGACCGTGCTGTTCCTCGTGCGTGAGCCCGGAGGAAACGCCGAACTCTGGCGGACGGACGGGACGCCCGACGGTACTTTCGCGGTCTGGACGGATCCAATCATCTCGGGTACTCCCATGCGGCCGGCAGTGAACGGAAACCGGGTTCTGTTCGGCATCCGGCACGGCGACGCGTGGACGCTCTACGTCTCGGATGGAACCCCGGCGGGGACGGTCGAGGTCACCTCGCTGAGCCCCACCGACTGGATCGTCGGCCCAGCAGCGCCTCTCGGTACCGGCTGGATGATCTCCCTCGATGACGAAGTCCATGGCCGCGAGCCGTGGGTGACCGACGGTACCGCCGCCGGGACCCGCCTGATCGCTGACGTGAACCCGGGACCAGAGGGCTCGCTCCCCTGGAAAAGCGCCACGCTCGGCGGCGGTCTGCTCGTTGCGCTGGCCGGCCCGGATTCCGGATTCGATCCATGGTACCTGTCGCCGGACGGCGGGGCGCCCGCTCGCCTCGTCGATCTCGAGCCGCAAACGGGGGACTCCCAGGAGATCCTCCCCCTGGGCGAACGGAACGGCGCGGCGTACTTCGAGTATCGCGGCACATTGTGGCGCACGGACGGGTCGCCGGCCGGCACGAAGCCGATCGCTGCGCTCGACCGTACCGTCTCGCCGTCGCTTCCGGCAGGGTTCATCGACGGCGGAGCGCTCTTCTTCCTCGAGTCACGGTCACGGTTGTGGCCAGTCCGCTCGGACGGCTCGACGGACGGAACGTGGCTCCTTTCCGGCCAGCCGCCGTTCATCGGAGGACCAAGCCGGTACTCCGTGCTCGAGGATGGAACGCTGATCGGAGCGACCGACTACGAAGTGGACACGCTGATCTGGTCGAGTACCGGAGTTTCGATCGAGCCGTTGATTTCGTTGGCGAATCCCGGCGGCCCGGGCGGCGACGGCTCGATCGAGTACGTGCCACCTGCCGCCGGCTCGGTCGCGCTCTATCGCGACTTCTCGCCGGCTCAGGGCTGGGAGCTCTGGTCTCTCGATGGGGCACCCGGTGGATTCCAGCTGCTGGCGGATCTGCTTCCCGGCGCCGCCTCGAGCTGGCCCGGTCTCTTTCTGGATGTCGGAGACGAAGTCTGGATCACGGTCAGGGACGCTGCCAGCAATCTCGAACTCTGGCGCAGCGCGGGCACCCCGGCGACTACGAGCCGGGTTCGGTCGCTCTGGGGCCCCGACGACGCATTGGCCGTGACCGTCGTGCCGGTCGATGTCGAGGCAGGTCGGTTCTTCGCACTGAACCGGCTGTGGGACGGCGTGATGCTGTTCCATTCGCCATCCGCTTCGTCCCCGATGATGCTCCTGCGCGAGGAGCTTTCGGACGAGGGCCTGCGACTACTCGGTCTGCTTGGCGAGCGGCTGATGTTTGCCGTAGCCGAGATCAAGGACCCGGGGATCGGCAGCGAACTCTGGGTGACCGACGGAACGGCGGCCGGTACCCGCCTTCTGCGGGATATCTGGTCGGGCCCCGAAGGATCGCGAATCGGAGACGGAGCGGTGCTCGGAGAAAGGCTCTACTTCTCGGCGTGCGAACCTGGCGGCGGCTGCGAGATCTGGTGGAGCGATGGGACGACCGTGGGGACGGAGCGGTTCCTCGACCTCGAGACCGGACCAGGCTCTTCGAACCCGAAAGGGTTTGCGCGAATCGGAGAGCAGCTCTATTTCACGGCGACACGGGTCGCGAACGGTCGCGAGATCTGGGTAACGGACGGTACTCGCCGCGGCACGTTCCAGCTGTCCGAGATCGCGATCGGCCCCTGGTCGTCCGTCGAGCTTCGTGACCCGGAGCCGCCGTTCTTGCTCTGGCAGGACCGCATCTACTTCGCCGGTGACGACGGCACCGGGAGCGAGCTCTGGTCGATGCCGCCGGTGCTCTTCTTCGACGGTTTCGAAACCGGCACGACGTCGCGCTGGAGCCTGATCGAACCGATCGGCGACTAGAAGGGCCGCAGCACCATCAGAGCGACCAGTACGACGATGCCGAGCGCCACGACGTCGGCCAGGATGCCGGGCAGCTTCGCCGCCGCGAGGCGGGTGAAGCCTTCGGTCGGCGCGCCGGCGGCCAGCGAGGCCTCGGCGGCGGCGAGGGTCTTCTTCAGCCGCGGCGTGAGGTAGAAGAGCTGGGTGGCGAGCAGCAGCGCCCAGAGGCCGATCGAGGCGTGGATCCAGCCGACGCGCGGGCCGGAGAAGGCGTAGCCGACCGGCGTGACGACCGACAGGCCGGTCAGCCCGGCGGCGATGGCGCCGGGCACGGAAAAGACCGACGCCAGCCGCCAGCCGATGCGCAGCGCCGCGACCCGCCCGGCCAGGTCGTCCGAACGGCGCGCCTGGGCCCGCGCCACCGCGCCGGCGAACGTACCGGCGGCGAGCCAGATGGCGGAGAGGATGTGCACCAGCAGGATGAGCTGCGTCAGGTTGACCATGGTTGCCTCCGGAGCGGCATTCTAGCCGCGACGCTAGGATCGCCTCCGCCATGGAGCCCGCATGAGCGCACCGATCGCCGACCCGCCGGAAGAACTGCACGTCGTCGGTGCGGCGATCGTCGAAGCGGGGCGCGTCTTTCTCGCCCGCCGCGGGCCGGCGATGTCGATGCCGGGCCGGTGGGAGTTTCCGGGCGGCAAGGTCGAGGCGGGCGAGGCGCCCGAGGCGGCGCTGGTGCGCGAGGTCGACGAGGAGCTCGGCATCGCGATCGAGGTCGGGGCCTTCCTCGGTCGCGGCGAGGCCGAGCACGCCGGCCGCCGCATCGTCCTCGACGTCTGGCTGGCGAAGCGGCTCGCCGGCGAGCCGCTTCGCCAGCCAGACGTCGAGGACGATGCGGCGGCCGGCGTGCTCGGCCTCGCCGCGACCGAGGAAGGCCCCGACCTCGATCGCGATGCCGAGCTCCTCGTCGACCTCGCGCACCAGCGCCGCCTCGGGCGCCTCGCCCGCCTCGACCTTGCCGCCCGGAAACTCCCACCGGCCCGGCATCGACATCGCCGGCCCGCGGCGGGCGAGAAAGACGCGCCCCGCTTCGACGATCGCCGCACCGACGACGTGCAGTTCTTCCGGCGGGTCGGCGATCGGTGCGCTCATGCGGGCTCCATGGCGGAGGCGATCCTAGCGTCGCGGCTAGAATGCCGCTCCGGAGGCAACCATGGTCAACCTGACGCAGCTCATCCTGCTGGTGCACATCCTCTCCGCCATCTGGCTCGCCGCCGGTACGTTCGCCGGCGCGGTGGCGCGGGCCCAGGCGCGCCGTTCGGACGACCTGGCCGGGCGGGTCGCGGCGCTGCGCATCGGCTGGCGGCTGGCGTCGGTCTTTTCCGTGCCCGGCGCCATCGCCGCCGGGCTGACCGGCCTGTCGGTCGTCACGCCGGTCGGCTACGCCTTCTCCGGCCCGCGCGTCGGCTGGATCCACGCCTCGATCGGCCTCTGGGCGCTGCTGCTCGCCACCCAGCTCTTCTACCTCACGCCGCGGCTGAAGAAGACCCTCGCCGCCGCCGAGGCCTCGCTGGCCGCCGGCGCGCCGACCGAAGGCTTCACCCGCCTCGCGGCGGCGAAGCTGCCCGGCATCCTGGCCGACGTCGTGGCGCTCGGCATCGTCGTACTGGTCGCTCTGATGGTGCTGCGGCCCTTCTAGTCGCCGATCGGTTCGATCAGGCTCCAGCGCGACGTCGTGCCGGTTTCGAAACCGTCGAAGAAGAGCACCGGCGGCATCGACCAGAGCTCGCTCCCGGTGCCGTCGTCACCGGCGAAGTAGATGCGGTCCTGCCAGAGCAAGAACGGCGGCTCCGGGTCACGAAGCTCGACGGACGACCAGGGGCCGATCGCGATCTCGGACAGCTGGAACGTGCCGCGGCGAGTACCGTCCGTTACCCAGATCTCGCGACCGTTCGCGACCCGTGTCGCCGTGAAATAGAGCTGCTCTCCGATTCGCGCAAACCCTTTCGGGTTCGAAGAGCCTGGTCCGGTCTCGAGGTCGAGGAACCGCTCCGTCCCCACGGTCGTCCCATCGCTCCACCAGATCTCGCAGCCGCCGCCAGGTTCGCACGCCGAGAAGTAGAGCCTTTCTCCGAGCACCGCTCCGTCTCCGATTCGCGATCCTTCGGGGCCCGACCAGATATCCCGCAGAAGGCGGGTACCGGCCGCCGTTCCGTCGGTCACCCAGAGTTCGCTGCCGATCCCCGGGTCCTTGATCTCGGCTACGGCAAACATCAGCCGCTCGCCAAGCAGACCGAGTAGTCGCAGGCCCTCGTCCGAAAGCTCCTCGCGCAGGAGCATCATCGGGGACGAAGCGGATGGCGAATGGAACAGCATCACGCCGTCCCACAGCCGGTTCAGTGCGAAGAACCGACCTGCCTCGACATCGACCGGCACGACGGTCACGGCCAATGCGTCGTCGGGGCCCCAGAGCGACCGAACCCGGCTCGTAGTCGCCGGGGTGCCCGCGCTGCGCCAGAGTTCGAGATTGCTGGCAGCGTCCCTGACCGTGATCCAGACTTCGTCTCCGACATCCAGAAAGAGACCGGGCCAGCTCGAGGCGGCGCCGGGAAGCAGATCCGCCAGCAGCTGGAATCCACCGGGTGCCCCATCGAGAGACCAGAGCTCCCAGCCCTGAGCCGGCGAGAAGTCGCGATAGAGCGCGACCGAGCCGGCGGCAGGTGGCACGTACTCGATCGAGCCGTCGCCGCCCGGGCCGCCGGGATTCGCCAACGAAATCAACGGCTCGATCGAAACTCCGGTACTCGACCAGATCAGCGTGTCCACTTCGTAGTCGGTCGCTCCGATCAGCGTTCCATCCTCGAGCACGGAGTACCGGCTTGGTCCTCCGATGAACGGCGGCTGGCCGGAAAGGAGCCACGTTCCGTCCGTCGAGCCGTCCGAGCGGACTGGCCACAACCGTGACCGTGACTCGAGGAAGAAGAGCGCTCCGCCGTCGATGAACCCTGCCGGAAGCGACGGCGAGACGGTACGGTCGAGCGCAGCGATCGGCTTCGTGCCGGCCGGCGACCCGTCCGTGCGCCACAATGTGCCGCGATACTCGAAGTACGCCGCGCCGTTCCGTTCGCCCAGGGGGAGGATCTCCTGGGAGTCCCCCGTTTGCGGCTCGAGATCGACGAGGCGAGCGGGCGCCCCGCCGTCCGGCGACAGGTACCATGGATCGAATCCGGAATCCGGGCCGGCCAGCGCAACGAGCAGACCGCCGCCGAGCGTGGCGCTTTTCCAGGGGAGCGAGCCCTCTGGTCCCGGGTTCACGTCAGCGATCAGGCGGGTCCCGGCGGCGGTACCGTCGGTCACCCACGGCTCGCGGCCATGGACTTCGTCATCGAGGGAGATCATCCAGCCGGTACCGAGAGGCGCTGCTGGGCCGACGATCCAGTCGGTGGGGCTCAGCGAGGTGACCTCGACCGTCCCCGCCGGGGTTCCATCCGAGACGTAGAGCGTCCACGCGTCGCCGTGCCGGATGCCGAACAGAACCCGGTTTCCGTTCACTGCCGGCCGCATGGGAGTACCCGAGATGATTGGATCCGTCCAGACCGCGAAAGTACCGTCGGGCGTCCCGTCCGTCCGCCAGAGTTCGGCGTTTCCTCCGGGCTCACGCACGAGGAACAGCACGGTCGACGGCAGCGCTACGAACCACCTCTCCCCGTCGATGTCGACATCCAGGTTCGCCAGCGGCAGGGTACCGGCTTCCGAACCGTCGCTTCGCCACGGCTCGCGATCGTAATCTCCGTCCCCGTCGGCCCAGAAGAAGATCTCATCGGCGCGGACGATCGCGCCCTCGAGGTCGCGGACACCGGAGGACTGTCCCGGCAGGAGGTCCTTCACCAGCGCCGTTCCCTTGGCCGTTCCATCGGTGCGCCACAATTCGGCACCCAGGCTGTTGTCGTAGAGACTGAAATACGACCAGGGCTCCCCCGGGCGAGAGCCCTTCAAGAGTTGCGAGACTCCGAGCGCTGCAAGCGGAAACGTTCCGGCGGGTGTTCCATCCGTTCTCCAGAGGCCCTGCCGGAGGGTCGTTCCGCCGCTGAAGAACGTCACGCCGCCGGCCGAACCGAAGCTTCGATCGACGACCGCTCCCGACTCTCCGAGATCGGCCAGGAGGACCAACCCGGCTCCGTCCGGGGCGATCGACCAGACCTCGCACCCTGCACCTCGCAGGTCGCCGAACAGCACTTTCGGCAGCGCCTGGACGGGCTCATCGTTGAACCCCGGTCCGCAGAGCCCGCCGACGCGCTCCGACCATTGGCCCGGATTGAGGTCGGCCACCCGTTCGGCGACTCCCGCGGGAGCTTCGGCGGGCAGCGACAGGGCGAGAACCGCGACGAAAAGGCCGAGCTTCGAAGCGTGGGACGAAAACCGCTGGCAGGTCATGACCGGGACCTCCTTGCGCGCGCGCCGCGGTCCGGGAAACAGGCTCCGCGGGTGCGCCGCTCT
>JAIOJQ010000427.1 GCA_019911865.1 Thermoanaerobaculia bacterium | reverse complement strand
GGCAGCGCCTTGACCGCCTCGAGGTCGAGCGCGGCCGCGCCGCCGGCCGGCCACGCGTCAAATTCGGCCCGGTCGCCGAGATGCTCGCCGCGCTGGATGGACGGCCCTGACCCGTCCGTCCTGCCGGTCGTGTGAACCCCTGCATTCTGTTGCCGGGCACTCCGGGTGAAGACTGCCGGCCATGTCCGATCGAACCGCCGGCAGCCGGGCGGCGCTGCGCGCCGCGACGGGATTCTCGTGTCTGCTCCTGTTTGCAGTTCCGGTGCGCCTGACGGCCGGTGATGCGGCCCCGGAGCGTGACCCGCTCGCTGGGTGGACCTACGTGCAGGTCAGCGCGAGTCACGTGCAGGTGTTCGGCATGACGTTCGCCCGGGTGGATGGGGATGCTTGGCCGGACATCCTGAGCGGGCCCTACTGGTACCGCAGTCCGGGCGGCGACCTGACGGGCGCCTGGACGCAGCACCCGTTGCCCCAGGTCGAGGGGGACGACCCCGATGCGCTGCTGGCAGTCGACGTCGACGGCGATGCGAATTTCGACGTCATCGCGATGAGTGGCACGGCGGGGCGGGTCTACTGGCTCGAGCGCAACGCCGGAACGGGTGTCTGGACGTCGCTGCGGATCGGCGACGTCGGCGTGTCGAACCACGGCATCAGCTCGCAGGGCTACCGGCTGGTCGACCTCGAAGCCGGCGGACGCCCCGAGATCGTGATCAACGTCGACCCCTGCTACTACTTCCGCATCCCGGCCGATCCGGCCGCCGGCAACTGGCCGCGCGTGGAAGCGGTGGCGGCGGCGTACACCGGCGACGAGGAGATCGCCTTCGGCGACATCGACCGCGACGGGCGGATCGACCTCGTAACGACGAACGGCGACACCGGCGAGGTCCGCTGGCTGAAGAACCCGGGCAACGGCAGCGGCAACTGGGCGCCCCACCTGGTGGCGACCTTGCCGGACATCGTCTTCCACGACCGGCTCGAGGTCGCCGACTTCAACCGCGACGGGCGACTCGACATCGTGGTCAGCGAGGAGACCGGCTCGGCGAGCGGCGCCGAGACCTGGTGGCTGCGCCAGCCGGCCGATCCGACGAGCCCGAACTGGCCGGCGACGCTCGTCGTCTCGCAAGGATCGACCAACTCGATGCGGGTGGCCGACGTCGACCGCGACGGCGACGCCGACATCGTCACCGCCGAGCACTACGGCAGCCTCGAAGTCATCGTCTGGAACAACGACGGCGCCGGGGTCTTCACGCCGCAGCTGGTCGACGACGCCGGGCACGAGAGTCACTTCGGCGTGCGCCCCTTCGACCTCGACCGCGACGGCGACCCCGACCTGGTCAGCCCGGCATGGAACGCGCCGCAGTTCCTCCACCTCTGGCGCAACGACACCGTCGCCAGCCCCGGCTTCCTCCTCTTCGCCGACGGCTTCGAGACCGGCGGCCTGTTCACCTGGTCGTCCGCCGTGCCCTGATCAGTCGCCGCTCACCACCGGCATTTCGAGATAGGTGGCGGCGTCGCCGGCGCGGTGGATGCGGTGCGTCGCCGGGCGGTAGGCCTCGGGCGGGGCGAGGAAGATGTTCTCGACGAAGGTCTGCGGGTTGCGGTCGTAGAGCGGGAACCAGGTCGACTGCACCTGCACCGCGATCCGGTGGCCGGGGCGGAAGACGTGATTCGCCATCGGCAGCTCCAACCGGTAGCGCTGCACCGTGTCGGGCGGGATCGGCGCCGGCGCGGCCGGGTCGTCGCGATAGCGGCCGCGCAGGATGTCCATCGACACGGCGAGCTGGTAGCCGCCGAGCTCGGGCTGTGCCGGCACCTCGGGCGGGTAGAGGTCGATCAGCTTGACCACCCAGTCGGCGTCGCTGCCGGTCGTCTCGGCGAACAGGTGGGCGACCGGCTGGCCGGAGATCGTCACCGGCTCGCGCAGCACCTCCGAAACCCAGGTCAACACGTCCGGCCGGTCGGCAACGAAGCGCTGGTCGTCCACCAGCCACTCGCGCCAGGTCGAGTCAGCGGCCCAGAGCGGGCGGATCGGCCGCCGGCGATAGGGGACCGGCTTGGCCGGATCGGAGACCCAGGAGTCCGCGGTCGCTCCTGCGGCATCCGCGGCGGGCGGCATCCAGCCGAGGCCGAAGCCGGGCTGCAGGTAGAGCCGGCGCGACGGCTGCGGGCACCCTCCGTCGCACGCTAGGGGCCATCGGTCGAGGCGCTGCCAGCGGTCGCTGCCGGTCTGATAGGCGAGCACCGGCGGCGTGTCGGCGCCCGGCGCGCCCTCCTTGAGGTGCTGGTCGAGGAAGGGCTGCAGGATCTCGCGGCGGAACCAGAGTCCGGTGTCGCCAGCGAAGTGGATAGGGCCGAGCGCGCCGCCGTCGCCGTTCGAGCCGCCGTGGCGCCAGGGGCCGAGCACCAGGTGGTTGCGGTCGTTGTCGCGGTCCTCGGCCTCCATCGCCGCCCAGACGGCAGGGGCGCCGTAGATGTCCTCCTGGTCCCAGTAGCCGTGGACGTGCAGGGTCGGCACCGCGAGCGGCCGCGCGGCGAGGATGCGGTCGAGCGCCTGGCCACTCCAGAACGCGTCGTAGGCCGGGTGGGCGACGAGGCGACGCCAGAACGGCAGCTGCTCCATGCCGGTGCGCCGCGCCAGCTCGCCGGCCGAGCCGGCGGCGAGGAAGCGCTCGTAGTCGTCGTGATGGTCGCTCCAGAAGGGGAGCTCGGAGCGCCGGGTCGACGTCTGCACGTAGATGAACAGCTGCATCACCTGGCGGAAGGCGCCGTTGTGAAACCAGTCGTCGCCGATCCAGCAGTCGACCATCGGGTTGATCGGCACGGCGGCCTTGAGGGCTGGATGCGGGTCGACGAGGGCCATCAGGGTGAGGAAGCCGGGGTAGGAGGTGCCGAGGATGCCGACGCGTCCATTGGACTCCGGCACCTGCTTGACCAGCCAGTCGATGGTGTCCCAGGTGTCGGTGGCGTGGTCGACCTTGGTCGGATTGAGCGGCCCGCGCAGCGGCCGGTTGACCACGTAGTCCCCTTCCGAGCCGTGCTTGCCGCGGATGTCCTGGAAGACGCGGATGTAGCCGGAGAGGGCGACGATGTCGTCGCCGGTCGGCACCACCGCCTCGAGCCGCGAGCTGGCGTTGCGCGAAGAGGCGCGGTCGGCGCCGTAGGGCGTGCGGGTGAGCAGGATCGGCGCCTTCGACCGCAGGCCGCGCGGCACGAGGATGACGGTGTGGAGCTTGACGCCGTCGCGCATCGGGATCATCGCCTCGCGACGCTCGAAGTCGAAACCCTCGTCGGCGATTTCGAACCTCTCCGGGATGTCGCCGGCGGGCGGAAAGAGCGGCTCGTCGGCGGCCGGTGCGTGGGCGGTGATACCGGCTGCCAGGATGAAGGTTGCGACTCCTCGACGAAGGGCGGCGATACGCATGGGGGCCTCCGGCCGCGACGATACCAACCGCGCCGCTGCCGGGGCCCGCCCGCTCAGGTGAGCAGCAGCTTGCCGCCGGCCAGCAGCAGGACGGCGGCCAGCAGGCGCCGCAGGGTGCGCGAGCTCCCCCGCCGACTGCCGAAGCTGGCGCCGGCCCAGCCCCCGGCCAGTACCGCGGGGATCCAGGCGAGCAGCTGCGGCCCCGCCGCGGCGGCCGCCGACAGGCCTAGTCCGGCGAGCCCGGCCAGGGAGTTGACCAGGATGAACGGCGCCGCGATCGCCGAGGCCTGGCGGGTCGACGCCCAGCCGAGGGCGATGAGCAGCGGCGAAAGGAAGATGCCGCCGCCGACGCCGATCCAACCGGAGGCGAGCCCGATCACCGCGCCGAGCGCCAGGGCCGGCCCCAGCGGCGGCCGTCGCTCGATCGGCACCTCGGCCGCCGGCACGTGCCAGAGCATCCGTCCGGCGGCAGACAGCAGCACGACGCCCACTGCGACCCGGAACGCTCCCTGCTCGAGCGGCAGCCGCCCGCCGAGCCAGGCGGCCGGAATCGACGCCGTCGCGAACGGCAGGAAGTGCGACCAGCGGAACAGTCCCGGCACCCGCCCGAACCGCCAGCTGGCCACCAGCGCCACCGCCACGTTCATCACCAGCGCGGCAGGCCGCGCCTGCCCCGCCGCGAACCCCGCCAGCGCCAGCACCCCGAGGTACCCGGAAGCCCCGGCGTGCCCCACCGACGCATACAGCGCTGCCACCGCGGCGAACACGACGACCAGCAAGAACTCCGTCACAGCCGCGGACCATACGCCACCCCCCCCGGGGACACACAAAGGGGACACACAAAAGGGACACACAAAAGGGACACACAGACGAGATCCCGCTGCGGACGAACTGGGCTCCGTCATGCCGGGAGGTCCAGCTTCTGACCTGCGGCAGCACCGATTGCGGGTCCTTCAGGCGCCGCCCGGACTGAGCGGGAGATGAGGCCCAGGTCGGAGTCTCATGGACAGGCACCCGCTCAGGACCTCGTTCACCGGTCGCGTCTGCCTGAGTCGTTTGTGTGTCCCTTTTGTGTGTCCCCTTTGTGTGTCCCCGGGAGCGCTTTTGAGTGTCCCAGCGAGCTGGGGTGTGCGGCGGGAGGCTGAGAGCCCGCGCTGAAGGCTCCTGGCGGCTGGAACCAGGCTGCTGGTTCTGGCAGGATGTGCCAATTGCCCGTTGCGGGGGGAGTTGCTATGGAGTGCCTGACGTTCGTGCTGGCGCTAGTGGGAATCGGCGCGCTCGTAGTCGCTTGGCGTGCGCATTCGCGGCTGGAGAAGCTGGAGCGGGCCGTGTCGGAAGATTTCCTCACGCGGCGCGACTTGGTGCGCAAGGTGGATGCTTTGCGTGCCGATGTAGCTCGCCTCGCGCAACCGGTCGGAGGCAGTGCGACAGGCGCGGCCGGGGAGCCCCCCGAGGCAGGTGTCCCCGAAATGTCTACGACGGCCCTCGTCGCGGCTCCGGAAGAGCCTTCGATGGCCGGGTCGGAAGACGGCGAAGTCGAGGTGTCGTCTGCGGACGAGGACTCCGGTCCGGGAGGTGAGTTCGAGCCGGAGCCCTGGGCCGTTCCGTGGCCCGGGACCCGAGGCTTCGAGGTCCCTACGCCGCGAGTGGGTGAAGGGGTACTCGCCTTCGCGGCCGCGCCTGCGGCGAAAACGCCGGGAAACCCGCCGCGGGTCGCGGCGGCAGATCCGGGCGAGGGCGCAGCCCCGGCAGAGGCACAGCTTGCGCAGACCGACGGGCCCGCGGATCCTCTTCCGAACTCGCCGCCCTCTCCGCCCCCTCCGCCGGCTGGTGGTTTCGCGGCGGCGGCCGGAGGTGGCGGGAGGACGTGGGCGTTCGACTGGGAGTCGCTGGTCGGCGTGCGCCTCTTCTCGTGGATCGCCGGAATAGCGCTGGTCCTCGCGGCCCTCTTCTTTCTGCGCTACTCGATCGACCAAGGGTGGCTTACCGCACCGGTGCGCATGGCGCTCGGTCTGGTGACCGGCATCGGACTGCTCGTCGGCTGTGAGCTCAAGGCGGCGCGGCGCTATCCGGTCACCGCCAACGCGCTCGACGCGGCCGGTGTGGCGATTCTCTACGCTACCCTTTGGGCGAGCCACGCGGTGTGGAACCTGGTCGGGGCGCTGGCGGCCTTCGGTTTCCTGGCGTTGGTCACGGCGGTTGCAGTGATGCTGTCGATCCGCCGGGATTCGGTCTTCATCGCCCTGCTCGGACTCGTCGGCGGCTTCGCGAGCCCGGCGCTGCTGTCGGCCGGCGAGGACCGCACGATCGGTCTCTTCGGCTACCTGTTGTTGCTCAACGCCGGACTCGCCTGGGTGGCGTATCGCAAGCGCTGGCCGATCCTCACCGGCCTGTCGCTCGTATTCACGACGGGTTATCAGCTCGCCTGGGCGCTGAAGTTCCTCAGCGAGAGTCGGCTGTCACTTGCTGCCGGAATCTTCCTCGCCTTTCCTGCGCTCGGCATCGGAACCCTGCTGCTCGACGAGCGCCGGCGGGCACGCGAAGGGGACGAACCGGACCGCGACGCGTCGTCGTCGTGGTTCTCTCGTGCCGCGCTGGTCGGTGCGGTCGTGCCGCTGCTCTTTGTCCTCGTGCTCGCCGCGGTCCCGGCTTACGGTGCGCATGTCGGCCTGCTGTTCGGCCTTCTGGGCCTCCTTTCTGTCGGCCTCTTCCTCATCGCTGCGCTGCGCGGCCCGGAGGAGGTGCACCTGCTCGGTGGGGCGGCGGTGGTGATCGTGTTCGGCGTCTGGTTGCGGTCCTCTTACGCGCCGCGCTTCTGGCCGCTCGCCCTGGCACTGGTGGCACCGTTCATCGTGTTCCAGCTGACGGCGCCGCTGATCGCCCGTTGGATCCACCGGCCGTTCCGGGGCCGGGGGGAGCGCGGCGCGCTTTTCGGCGCCCTCCTGTTCTTCGCCTTTCCGGCGCTGACGGCGCTCGAGCCGGCTTCGGCGACCCCCTGGCTCCTCTTCGGCGTTCTGATTGCGATGCTCGGCTGGGCGGCCTTCGTCGCCATCCGCACGGGGAGCGGGTTGACCTACTACCTGGCGACCGCATTCGGTGTCGCCACGGAGGTGGTCTGGTCGGCGCTTCGCCTGACCCCGGAACGACGCTACTCGGCGATGGGGATCTACGGCCTCCTGGCGGTCTTCTACCTGGGCGTACCGTACGTTGCGCGGCGTCGGCGGGTCGCCATGGAGCCGCGCGCCGGCGCCTCGGTCCTGCTGCTCGCCAGCCTCGTCCTGCTGCTCTTCCTGACGCGCAGTACGCTCGCAGGCGGCAGCCTCCTCGGGCTCACCGTCCTGATTCTTCTGCTCAATCTCGGCCTGCTGGTGGAGGGGCGCGCAGGGCGCGCGCCGGAGATCGCGGTCGTGGGCGGCCTGGTCACCTGGGCCGTACTCGCCTTCTGGTGGCGCGCGGTGCCGCTGGCGGATCATCGGCTCGCGGCCCTGCTTTCGCTGACCCTTGTCGCGCTGTTGTTGACCGCCGGAGGTCTGGTCCTGCTTTCGGTGCTGCGGCGGCGCGTCCAGGCGGCGCCGGGCGAGATCGAAGCGAGCCTGCCGGAGGGGGTGACGTTGCTCGGCCTGGGCGGGCACGCCTTTCTCCTCTACCTCGCAGCGAATCCAGCATTGTCGCTTCCTCCCGGGCCGCTGCTCGCGGTGCTGATCGTGCTCGACCTGGCGCTGATCGTGGCGGCCCTCTACGCGCGGCAGGGGTGGCTCGCGGCGGCCGCGCTCGCCGCGACGCAGGTCGTGCTCTCGGTCGCCCAGGGAGCGGCCCCCAGGTCGGGCTGGCCATCGGTGGCTCTGCTCTCGGCGCTGGCGGTCGGCGGGCTCGGCGTGGGCACCTGGCTGCTGGCGGAGCGATTGCGGCAACGCGACGGCGCGGAATCGACGCCGGGATTCCTGGCGGGCGCCTTCGGGGCGCTCCTGCTCGGCTTCTGGGTGGCGATCCACGCCACGGCGCAGTCCGGGGCGCCGGGATTCGGCTGGATTCTCGGTGGAGAGGCGCTCCTGCTGGGCGCCATCCTCGCCGTTTCGGCGCGCTCGGGCCAGCTCACCGTCGCGGTGGCCGCGGTCGTACCGGCGGTCATCGCGGTGGCGGTCTATCAGGGCTGGCATACCGATCCCGACCGCTGGCGCCGCGAGCTCCTTCTCGCCGCCGTGCTCTGGTCCATCTTCCTGGCTTTTCCGCTGCTCTTCGGCCGGCGGTTTCGACGGGAACGCGGACCCTTCTTCGCCGCCATTCTCGCCGGTGCGGGTTTCTTCCTGCTGGCTCGCGCGGCCATGCTGCGTGGCGGGCTCGGCGGGATGATCGGCGCCCTGCCGGTTTTCCAGGCTGCCCTGCTGGCGCCGCTGCTCGTGCGCCTGGTGCGCATCGAACCTCCCGCCGAGCGAGACCTGACACGTCTTGCGACGCTGGCCGGTTCGATTCTGGCC
Source organism: Thermoanaerobaculia bacterium (assembly GCA_019911865.1). Classification (GTDB taxonomy): domain Bacteria; phylum Acidobacteriota; class Thermoanaerobaculia; order Multivoradales; family JAGPDF01; genus JACTMI01. The sequence continues at coordinate 2,938 of JAIOJQ010000427.1, read as the reverse complement.
TTTGTCACAGTCGCCATCCCGATGCAGCTCGACAAGCAGTGGATTACCCTCGGGTGGGCGCTTCTCGGCGCCGCTCTCGTCTGGCTCTATGGCCGCGTGCCGCATCCGGGCCTGATCTGGTGGGCGGCGGGCCTCGAGGCGGCGGTCTTCGCGCGGCTGGCGCTCAACCCGGCGGTGCTCGACTACCACCCGCGACAGGGCCCACCGATCCTCAACTGGTTCCTTTACACCTACCTTGTGGCGGCAGCGGCGATGTTCTTCGGTGCGTGGAAGCTCGGCGGCGTGCAAGTGCGGCCCGGTTGGCTGCGTGCCGCACTGGCGAGTGCGGGGACGCTCCTCCTCTTCCTGTTGCTCAACATCGAGATCGCCGACTTCTTCTCGACCGGATCGACGATCACCTTTGGCTTCCTCGCCGGCAGGGCCGGACTGTCGGAAGATCTCGCCTACACGATTGGCTGGGCGCTCTTCGCCATCGGTCTGCTGGTCGCGGGGCTGGTCGCCCGGCGGCGGGCCGTGCGGCTGTGCGCCATCGTCCTGCTCGTGCTGACGATTCTCAAGGCATTCCTGCACGATACCTGGCGGCTCGGAGGCCTCTACCGAGTGGGTTCGCTGGTGGGACTCGCGGTCTGCCTGGCGCTGGTGGCCATCGTTCTGCAGAAGTTCGTGCTGACGCCGGGTGCGGCCCGGAAGGGAGGCAAGGGGTGAACGCCGGAGCCGGAACTCACGCTGCCGGGTTGGCCCTGCTGGCGTCGATCGCGATGGCTGCGGCCGCCGCGCCGGCGGGCGATGCCGCGCGCTTCGAGCGAGAACTGAGGCCGGGCGGAATCGGAGCTCACCGCGCCTCGCTCGACACCGACCTGCTGGTGGGCGGCGCACCGGTCCGCTATGAGGGAGACGGAGAGGACGCGATACCGATCGGCGGCCTCGAGGATCTCCGCTTGCAGGACGCCGCCGGTCGGGAGGTGCCATACCTGTTGATGCTGCCGGCTTCGACGGCGCCGGCGGAGATATCGGGGCGCCTGGCGGCGACGCCGACGACCCGCACGGAAAGCGGCTTCGAGATCGACCTCGGCAGGATCGAGCGGGTCGACCGCCTGTCGCTTCGGGGCTTGCCGGGTCCCTTTCTCAAGCGATTCAGTCTCGAAGGCAGCGGCGACCGCCAGCGCTGGATCGTCCTGGTCGACGCCGGTACGGTTTTCGACCTCCCCGACGAGGGCCTCACCCGCATGCGCGTCGATTTCCGTCCCACCGAGCTGCGCTATCTGCGCTGGATCTGGAGCGATGCGACGAGCGCTCGGGCGCCCATGCCCCTGGCGGTATCGGCGCGCCGGGTGGAAGATGCCCGCCCGGCGGCGGCGGAGCGCGTACCGCTCGACTTCGAACGGCGCCCGAGCGAGCCGCGGCTCAGCCGGTTCCGCGTCCGACTGCCGGGGCGCAACCTGCCGATGGCGGCACTCGAGTTCGAGGTGGCGCCCGGAGATCTGTCGCGACCGCTCCGGATCCAGGAGCCCCGGCTGACCGGCGACCTGGTCGAGCCGGTGGTTCTGGCGCGCGGCACGCTGCGCCGTTCCGCGCAGGCAGATGCCGTCGCCACCGCATTCTCGATCCCCTTCGCGTTGATGCCGGTCGGCGACGAGCTCGAGGTGGTGGTCGACGACGGCGACAATCCGCCGCTCGAGCTGCTCGCGGTCCGCGCGAAGCTGCGAATCCTGCCGTGGATCTACTTCGAAAGTCTGGACGGCCGGCCGCTCACGGCCCGATTCGGACGGCGCTCGGCGGTGGCGCCGAGATACGACCTCGAAGCCTCGCGTCAGGCGGCGCAGCGGGCCGAGGCGACGATGGCGACCTGGGGGCCCACCCGGCATCTGGTGGAGTCACCCGCGGCGGCGGCGCCCGACTTCGAGTCGGTGGCGCTCGGAGCCACGATCGACGTGCAGAGGTTCGAGTACGCACGGGCACTCCCGGCCACACCGGCCGGCATGAATCGCCTGGCGCTCGACCTGGCGGTCCTGGCGCACTCCGGTCTGAGTGATCTGCGAATCGTCACCGGCGAGGGTCAGCAGGTTCCCTACCTGCTCGAGCGTCAGGAGGAGCCGCTCTCGGCGGCGCTCGAGGTGAGACCGTCGGGAGACTCGGCGGAGCCCGGTACGTCGAAGTACGTGATCGAGATGCCCTACTCCGGCTTGCCGCCGTCTCGGCTGATTCTTGCCACCTCCGGCCGGGTCTTCGAGCGCCACGTCCGGGTCTGGCAGCGGCTGATGGCGAGTCGGCCGCCGGAGCCGCTCCGGCGCCACGTCACCCAGCTGCGCTGGCTTCACGCCGATCCCTCGTCGCCAGCGCCCGACCTGGTGATTGAGCTGCCCCTCCTGGCGACGCGCGAGATCGAGATCGATATCGAAGAGGGGGACAACCAGCCCCTGCCGCTCGTCGCTGCCCACCTGCTCGTCCCCTCTTGGCGTCTGCGTTTCTTCGGCGGACGGTCGGATCTGCGCCTGCTATACGGGCGGGCGGACCTCGCAGCGCCGCGCTATGACCTCGCTCTGCTCGGCCCCCGGCTCGTCGGAACCGAGGGGCACGAGGTCCACCTTGGCCCGGAGCAGTCCGTGGGCTCCGCGGCCCGTGCCACGGATGAGTCTCCCCGGCTCTTCTGGATCCTTCTCGCCGTCAGCGTCCTGGCGCTTCTCGCCCTGCTCGCCCGCCTCCTGCGCGGCACCCACCCGGGCACCCCGGAGTCCTGAACGGGCATCTTCGGAATCGCCGGCAGCGGAAGCAGCCGGGAAGCATTTGAAGCAGCTGGGACGCGCAATCGGGACCGACGAAGGGGCAACCCTTGCGGGTTGCGGCTCGACCATCCCATGCGAAAGGGTCGTTTGTGTGTCCCTTTTGTGTGTCCCCTGGAGGTCAGGGGGAGTCGAGGGCTTGGGCGAGGGGGTGGAGG
>JAIOJQ010000426.1 GCA_019911865.1 Thermoanaerobaculia bacterium | reverse complement strand
GGCGAGCAGCTCGACCGGCTTGCCGCGGCGCCGGCGGTCGAGACGCTGATCGTCGTCGATCCCCCGCCCGCCGGGCTGGCGGCCGGCGAGCTGTCGTGGCTCGACTTCCTGGCCCGCGGCGCCGGGGCCGCCCCGCAGCAGCCGCTGCCGGTCGCCTCGTCCCACCCGGCCCTGCTGCTCTACACCTCGGGCACTTCCGGGCGGCCGAAGGGGACCGTGCACGCGCACGCCGGCACGCTGGTCAACGTCGCCAAGGAGCACGCCTACGCCTTCGACGTCCGTCCCGGCGACGTCTTCTTCTGGGTCACCGACATCGGCTGGATGATGGGCCCCTGGCTGCTCATCGGCGCCCTCTTCCACGGTGCCACGGCGGTGCTGTTCGACGGCGCCATCGACTGGCCCGACGCCGACCGGCTCTGGGAGACGACAGCGCGGCGCGGCGTCACGCTGCTCGGTGTCTCGCCGACCGCCATCCGGATGCTGCGCCGGGCCGGCGCCGACCCGCGCCGCCACGACCTGTCGGCCTTGCGCATCCTCGGCTCGACCGGCGAACCGTGGGACGAGGAGTCCTGGCTCTGGACCTTCCGCGAGGTCGGCCGCGAGCGCTGCCCGATCGTCAACATTTCGGGCGGCACCGACCTGATGGGCTGCTGGCTCTCCCCGACGCCGCTCACGCCGCTCAAACCCACCAGCCTCGGCGGTCCCGGCCTCGGCATGTCGATCGATGTCTTCGACGAGGCCGGACGCTCGGTGCGCGGCGAAGTCGGATACCTCGTCGCCACCCGCCCGGCGCCCTCGATGACCCGCGGCCTGTGGAACGACCCCGAGCGCTACCTCGAGAGCTACTGGTCGCGCTTCCCCGGCGTCTGGAACCACGGCGACTGGGCGCTGGTCGACGCCGACGGCCACTGGTTCCTGCGCGGCCGCGCCGACGACACGCTGAAAGTCGCCGGCAAGCGGCTCGGACCCGCCGAAGTCGAGGGCGCCGTGCTGGCGACCGGCAAGATCGTCGAGGCTGCCGCCATCGGCGTGCCGGACGAGCTCAAGGGGGAGGCGATCGTGGTCTTCGCGGTGCCGAAGCCCGGCGTCGAGCCGACCGACGAGCTGCGCGCCGAACTCGCCGCGGCGGTCGCCGAGCACCTCGGCAAACTCGCCCGGCCGCGCGAGGTGCGCTTCGTGCGCGACCTGCCGAAGACCCGCAGCGCCAAGATCCTGCGCCGCCTGGTCAAGGCGGTGGCGCTGGGCGAGGAGCGGCTGGGAGACCTGTCGACGCTCGCCAACCCCGAAGCGATCGACGCCGTACGCGACGCCGTCTGAGGCGGGCTCAGGCGAGTTCGGCGAAGGCTTCGGCGGCGGCGGCGAGGCCGCCTTCGAGTTCCTCGTCGGGGACCGCGAAGGAGACGCGCAGGTAGCCCTCCTGGAGGAAGGCGGCGCCGGCGGCGGTGACGACGCCGGCGCGCTCGACCAGCCAGGTGGCCAGATCGATCGAGCCGCGGATCACCCGCCCGTCGGGCGTCCGCGTGCCGAGGGCGCCGCGCACGTCCCAGAACGAGTAGAAGGTCGCCGGCGTCGGCCAGACGTCGACTCCCGCGAGCTTCGGCGCCCAGGCGCGGATGCGGTCCCGCTTGGCTTCGAGCTCCTCGCGCAGCCCGGTCGGATAGGGGGACTCGAGCGCCGCCAGGGCCGCGTGCTGCACCGGCGTCGAAGGCCCCGACGTGTAGTGGCTCTGCAGGTTGACCATGGCGCGCGCCAGGTCCGGGGGGGCCACCGTCCAGCCGATGCGCAACCCCCCCGAGCGGCGGAAGTTCTTCGACAGGCCGTCGATCTGCACCAGCCACGGGCGGGTTTCGTCGTCGACGCGCGGCTCCGGGAAGGGGACGCCGTCGAAGACGATCCGCCAGTAGAGCCGGTCGAGAACGAAATAGACCCGCCGCTCGACGCAGACCTGCAGCAGCTCCTCGACCTCGTCGGCCGAATAGAGCTGCGCCGTCGGGTTGCACGGGTTGTTGAGCAGAAAGAGCTTGGTGTACGGCCGCAGGTCGAGGTTGCGCCGCAGGTCGTCGGCCGAAACCTTCATCCGGCTCTCCGGCCGGGTCGGCAGCACCTGCACCGGGAAGGCGTAGGCCGCCACCGCCAGCGGCTGATAGCTGACCCACGGCGCGGCGTCGAACAGCACGCAGTCGGCGGGGTTGCAGGCCGCCAGGAAGACGTTGAACAGGCTCTGCTTGGCGCCGGCGGTGATCACCACCTCGTCGGGCGTGTAGCGGTCCTCGACGCCGAGCCAGCGCAGCACGTCGGCGCGCAGCTCGGGCAGCCCGGCGGGGTCGGCGTACATCGTCCGCCCTTCGCGGAAGGCGCGCTCGGCCGCTTCGCGCACGTGCTCGGGCAGCGTCCCCTTGGTCTCCCCGAGGCCGAAGTCGAAGACCGGCAGGCCGCGCGAGCGGCGCTCCTCGGCCAGCCGCTTGAGCGCCAGGGTCAGCGAGGGCTGGAACTTGCCGATCTTCGCCGAGATGCGCTCGTGGGTTTCCAGGGCCGTCCTCCGCTCAACCGGCCAGCTGCAGGCGCAGCGCCTCGCGCTCGCGCGGGCTGCGCTCGCGCACGCCGTCGAAGAAGAAGTGATCTTCGCCGAAGGCGGGCTCCAGCTGGTCGAACCAGGTGGCGCGCGGGTCGAAGCGGGCGAAGAAAGGGCGACCGACCCAGAGCGGGTTGCGGGCCTGCAGGAAGTCGAGCAGGAAGACCTTCTCGCCGCCGACGCTCTGCACGCCGAGCACCCGGACCTTGCCCGGGGTGGCCGACATCGACGGGCCGCGCACCGTGCGCGCCAGTCCGGAGACCTGCTGGGTCGCCTCGCGGTAGATCTGGTAGGCGCGCGCCAGCGGCACCTCGAAGTAGTTCTTCGGTCCGGTGTCGCGCTCGACGAACATGTAGTACGGGATCAGGCCGAGCCGCACTCCGGTGCGCCACATCTTCGACCAGACGGCGGCCGAGTCGTTGACCCGTCGCACCAGCGGCGCCTGCATGCGGATCTCGACCCCGGTGGCGCGGATGCGGCGGATCGCCTCGCGCACCAGGTCACTGTCGAGCTCGCGCGGGTGGCTGAAATGGGCCATCAGCGCGACGTGGCGGCCGGCGGCGATCGCCCGCTCGAAGAAGCGCAGCAGGTCGTCGGCGTCCTTGTCGGCGACGAAGCGCGCCGGCCAGTAAGCGAGCGACTTGGTGCCGATGCGGATCGATTGCACGTGCTCGAGCTCGTCGGCGAGCACCGGCCCGAGGTGCTTCTCGAGCGCCGCGGTGGTCATGATCATCGGGTCGCCGCCGGTGACCAGCAGGTCCGAGACCTCCGGATGACGGCCGAGGTAGGCGACCAGGTCCGCGGATTCGCGCGCCTCGAACTTCAGGTCCGGCATGCCGACGAACTGCGCCCAGCGGAAGCAGTAGGTGCAATAGGCGTGGCAGGTCTGCCCCTGGGCCGGGAAGTAGAGGACGGTCTCGCGGTACTTGTGCTGCAGGCCGGCGAGCTCGCGCCCGTCGAGCTCGGGGACGTTGTGGGTCAGCTGGCCGGCCGGGTGGGGATTGAGCCGCAGGCGGATCGCGTCGGCGGCGGCGCGCACTTCGGCCGGCGACGCGCCGGCGGCGCGCAGATCGGCGATGCGGCGGAAGGCGTCGCGCTCGAGCATGCCGGCCTGCGGGAAGGTGAGCTGGAAGATCGGATCGTCGGGCAGGTCGTCCCAGTCGATCAGATCGAGCACGTAGGCGTTGGTGCGGAACGGCAGCACCTGCGAAACCACTTCGACGCCCTGGCGCAGCTCGGGCGCCAGCTGCCCCCAGCGCGGCAGCGATTCCATCTGACGGAGTCCGATCGCCCGATAGCGGGCACCGGCGGCAACGACATCGTTCATCGTCGCGTCCTCCTTTCCGGGTCGGTCCGGCCGGGGTCGACTTCGCCGTTGCGGCGGGCGAGGTCGCTTCCGGAGCGGAAGGTCCAGTAGGGGCCGGATCGCGCGCACTCGGGAGATGTCGCCGCAGGCGAGAGGGCGGCGAGGCCCGCGATACCGGCCGGCCCGCGCAACACGCACGGGCACGAGACGCAAGAAGCGCTCAGGCAGGGTACCAGACGGCTCCGCGGCGGCGCAACCCGCGCCGCAGCTCGAGGCGCCACGATTCCGCCGGATTCGGCGCCGGCTTCGCCTCGCCCGCGCCGCCGCGCCGGCGCATCGGCTGTCGAGAATCGTCGGGTGCGAGGCGGAGACCGGATCGACGGCGGGCGGAGCGGGCCGGACGGCGCCGCGGCGACTCTCGGCCAGCTGGTCGCCGGCAGCGCGCTCTATGGCGCCGTGCTCGGCTCCTGGCACGGCCCGCGCCTCGCTCTCTACGCCGCCGCCAAGCTGCCGCTGCTGCTGCTCCTGACGGCCCTCGCGACCGCGGCGTTCCAGGAGCTGGCAGCGCGCCGCCTGGCTGCTCGGCTCCCTGGCGCCCGCCGCGGCGCTCTTCGTCCGGGCCGCGCCGCAGGCGGACGCCCTCCACCGCACGGCGCACAACCTGCTCTACCTGACGCACACCGCGCTGGTGGCCGTCTGCGGACTGGCGGGACTGGCCACCCTGCGACGCGACCTGACGGCCGCGGCGCCGAGGCGCGTCGCCGGCCGCGCCGCGTTCACCGCCTGGGTCGCCGTCTCGGCCCTGGTCGGCGGCGAACTCGCCTGGGTGCTGCGCCCCTTCGTCGGCAGCGTCTACGAGCCGATCGCCTTCCTGCGCGACGACGCGCTCGACGGCAACGTCTACGAGTTCATCTGGACCGACATCCTGCCGCACCTTTTCGAACCCGACCCGGGAGACCGACGATGACCGAAGTGGATCCGCAGCCCCCCCTCGCCCGCGCACCCGAACCCGTCGACGGCTCGCTGCAGGCCCTGCTCGGCCGCCTGTTCGGGCCGCAGCCGGACGAGCCGCTCGCCGACTGGCTGGCCGGCGAGCCTTCCCGCCTGGGCGCCCTGGCGGCGCTCGCGGTCGCCGGCCTGGTCACCTGCGGCGCCGTCGCCGGCCTCTTCGCCGGTGGCGAGCAGGTCGCCCTCACCGCGCTCAAGGCACCGCTCATCGCCGTCTTCTCCGTCCTGCTCTGCCTGCCGAGCCTGGCGGTGGCGACCGCCCTCGCCGGAGCGCGCTGGAGCGCCCGCCGCCTGACCGCGGCGGCCCTCGCCTTCACCGCCGGCCTGGCGCTGCTGCTCGCCGCGCTGCTGCCGGTCTCCTGGCTGTTCAGCGTCTCGAGCCGCCGGCTGACCTCGGTTGCCGTCCTTCACGCCCTCGTCTGGCTGGTGGCGATCGCCTTCGCCCGCCGCTGCCTGTTTGCTTTCACCGGCGAGCGTGCCCGCGGTGCGCTGCGGCTCTGGACCTGCCTGTTCGTCCTCGTCTCGTTCCAGGCGGCGACCTGGCTGCAGCCGGTGCTCTGGCGCGCGCCGGGGGAGGCGCTCTTTCCGCGCCCGCGCCAGTTCTTTCTCGAGCACTTCGCCGCGACGACGAAGGTCGAGCTGCCGGGGGGCTGAGCTCAGGCCGTCGGCAGGGTGACGACGAAGCGGGCACCGCCGCCGGCGCGCTCGCGCACCTCGACGCTGCCGCCGTGCCCCTCGACGATGGCGCGCACGATCGCCAGGCCGAGGCCCGAGTGGTCGCCGCGCGCCTCGCCGGGGCGCCAGGTGAAGAAGCGGTCGAAAACCCGTTCGCGATGCTCGGGGGGGACTCCGGGACCGCGGTCGGCGACTTCCAGGCGCACCGCCGCCGCGTCGCGCGCCAGCACCACCTCGACGACGCCGCCGGCGGGCGAGAAGCTGACCGCATTGTCGAGCAGCCCGTCGAGCAGGGCGGCGAAACGGTCGGGCGCGCCGGTGACCTCGAACGGCCCGTCGTCGACCGCCAGGCGCACGTCGACGCGCCCCGCCTGGTGCACTCGCCAGGCTTCCACCAGCGGGCGCGCCAGCGCCGCCAGGTCGACGCGCGCCCGCTCGTCTTCCGCCTCCGGAGCATCGAGGCGCGCCATCTCGCGCACGCCGCTGAGCAGCCTCTCCATGCGCGCCACCTCGCCGTCGATCATCGTCGCGAAGCGCTGCCGCTCGGCGGGATGCTCGGCCATCGCCAGCAGCTCGGCGGCGCCGCGGATCGAGGCGAGCGGATTCTTCAGCTCGTGGCCCACGTCGGCCGCCACCGCCTCGATCGCCGCCTGGCGCGCTTCGAGCCGGTGGGTGAGCTCTTCGAGGGCACGGGCCAGCTCTCCCAGCTCGTCGGCGCGGTCCGAACCGCGGAAGCGGCCGCGCAGCCGCCCGCGCCCGTCGACGATCGCCCGCGCCTCGACGGCCAGCGCGGTGAGCGGTCGTGCCAGCGTCCGCGCCAGGTAGAGCGACAGCGCCACGGCGGCGACCAGCGAAGCGAGAAAGACCAGGAAGGTGCGCAAGCGGATCTCGTAGAGATGCCCGAGGATGCGTGCCGTCGACTGCGACACGACGACCGCGCCGGCGACCACGCCGTCGAGGCGCACCGGCACCGCGGAGGAGAGGACCAGCCCGCGACCCGCGCCGGGGGCGAAGCGGGTCGCCGCTCCGTAGCGGCCGGCGAGCGCCGCGGCGATCTCCGGCCCGTCGAGGCGGGGCGGCTCGACGGCCAGCGGC
>JAIOJQ010000425.1 GCA_019911865.1 Thermoanaerobaculia bacterium | reverse complement strand
GACAGACTGTGTGCGAACATCACTCATCGGCAAGGCTCCGTGCGAGTCGTGAAACCCCTTCTCGACAAAGAGGATTCTCGGCTCCCGGAGCCTTCCGTGTCTACGGATTCAGGCCGCTTCGTGCATGATCCGGGCTAAGGGAACGCCTGGCGGCTGATGAAGGGTTTGACGAGGGTGCTGTCGCGCGAGCTGTCGGGTGGCTCATCGAGAATGGGGCGAACGAGTCGCGGCTGTTTCTCGCGCGCGGCTTCGACGAACTCTGGAGCACCTCCTGCGGCGCGGCGGGAGACGAATGCCACCATGTCTCCTCTCTTCGCATCATCGAGGACATTGCCCGTGATTGCCTCATTGGTCCGTGGGACCCGAATTTGCAGCGCAGAGGGCGGATTCACATCGATGGACCCGTCGCCCCAGAGCTCAGGCAAGCGGAGCGAGACCGAGTCCTCGTGCCGAGGCTGAGTGCTGCGATTCGCGGCGCCACGGCCTCGGCAGTGTCGGGTGCTTGTTGCCGCGCCGAAGCGTTGCAGCTGCTCGAAGCTCTCCTCACGGCACACCGCCGTGGTATGCATGAAATCGAGAGCGGATACTTCCACAGTGCCGATGATGCCGCAGTAGCTGCGCGCGCTGTGCTCGAACTTGCGGCTGTTGGGAACGACGCGCTTCTAACGGCGTTCATTGATGACTACGCACAGAATCCGCGGCTGCTCAGCGAGTTCCTTCATGCGCTTGTCGCGGCGGGTGAAGAGACGCAGCTCCGAGCAGCAGCGGTGTCAAGGCTCTGGCCGTCCATTCTCGAGCGAGTTGTCGACCTTGTGGAGTCGGGCGCGTGCCCGACCGACGACCACCACTATGGCCGAGCTCCTCTTGCCGCAGTGATCCCAACGCCATCGTACGAGTCGGGCTACCTTCATCGCGAGTACGAGGGCGAACCGATTCTGTGGGCAGATCCGGTAGCGCTGGCACCGCTGATTCAGAGGTGGCTCCCTCTCGCCGCTGGTCACCGTGAGCCTCTCGATGCGCTTTTGCAGCTGATCGATCGAGTCCCCCTGAAGCGTCAGCCTGAGGTTGGTCTGGCTTGGATCGAGCAGCTCGTCATGGACTACCCTAGGGGGATTGCGAATCGCAGCTTCCTACTTCCCGGATGGCTCGAGAGAATCCGGCCGCACGTTGCGGCTCCGCCGTTGCTGAGTGCGTGGCACCGGATCGTGGATGCTCTTACTGTCGCCGGGGACGACCGCGTCGCGGCGCTAGCCGATTGAGCGATCCAGCAGCAGGCTGTAGTCGGAGCGGTCGTCAGCCGGCGTATCGGAGCTCTCGAGGTCGGGCGAAGCCAGCGTGCGCTCCCGATTGGCTTGGTCTTGCCACGGAGCTCGAGAGGTCCGAGCTATATAGGGCCGCCGCCTGAAAGCGGTCCTCGTCACCGCGGCTTCCCATCGATTCCGGAGTTGTAGTCGGAGCCTCCAGCGCGGCGGTCCGCTAGCCCTCCCTTCCCTGTCTCCTCGATCCCCTGGCTTCACCCTAGACCGGCGAGCCGGCCGTCAAGGGTTCCCTGTCGGCGCTTCGCGCCCTTGACGGCTCGTCCTCTTCCGCCGGTCCCTCCCTCGCCGTGGACGACAGCGACACGGAAGGGAGGACCCGTTGAACCACCGACGCCTCGTTCGGATCTACCGCCGCTCGCAGGAGACCGTTTGTTCGCAGTGCCGACATCCACTACGAATCGGTGACTACCACCTCGAGCCGACCTCTCGCGAGAGCAAGCGAGTCTGGTGCAGCGAGCGCTGCGCTGCCGCGGCGAGAAACTCCGGGCACACAACGCCTCAGCGCCTCACGCTCGTTCTCTAGCCCAGCAGGTGAGCAGGAGGCTTGATGAGCCCGGGCAGGATGGCGCGCGACCGATGAAACGGTGACGCTAACGACGTGTCTTCTCGAACCGTAGCCCCAGAAGGTTCGGACTAACTCGGGCCGATCTCAGGGTCTGCTGCGCCTTCCTGAACGGGCTCTTCGGCAAGCACCTTGGGGAGGTACTTCTCGTGCATTCGCCGAAGGTAGGCCAGACCGTCGGCATCATCGGCCACATACTCCAAGTGCTGCCGGTAGAACTGGAGCCTCGCACGACAGTCCTCGATGATCTGGCCCCAGGTCTTGACCCACACCCGCAGTCGGAACTCGGCTGAGTCCAGCAGCAGGCCGGCGGGCCGGCCGCTCTGGCTCGCATCAAGTCGGACGGCGTCCGTCAGATCGTTGGACACTGCCCAAAACTCCCACCGCGTGTTGGTGTCTCGAAATCGCTCGTCGCGAGCTATTGCGGTGGCGTAGTCCTTGACCTGCGTCGCCTCGGTGCTTCCAATCGCGACGCTCGGTCGCTTCAATTCGACGATCAGGTGCTCTCGCTGATCGGTGCGCGCTTGTGGAACGGACCTTGAGAGCATGAGGTCAACGATGCCCTCCGAGCCGTCCTCGCGGACCACCGGCTTGTCGTCCAGAAGGTCGAGCCCCGAGGCGTCGATATGACGGCGCAGGACGTTCGTCAGGCTCTTGTCGCTAACGGTGAGGTTGAACTCCTCGCCGAAGAGCCAGGTGTGCTCCGCGACGATCTTGTGTAAGTGACGGCGCTCGAGTGTGTGTTTCTTGCCCTCTGGACTGAAGACTAGGATCTCTAGCCCTTGGAGGAAATCGAGGCGATCTGCCACGACTCGGGAGGCGTTGATGATCGCGTCGAGGGAGGTCTTCGCCAGTAGCTCGGCGAACTCCTCCTGCTTCTCCCGAGGGAGCTTCAGAACATCCCTGAGGATCAGCTGAACCGCGTCAGGGCTGGTTTCGATAGCCGTCTTCAGGAGCCTGAACGAGAACCTGCGGTTCTCGACTGACGTGGATTGGAAATCAGGCAGGAACTCATGGACGTTCAGGGCAACAACGTCGAAGACCTGGCGCTCGGCCACCTCGACCACATTTCGAGGCGCGCCATCGAAGGGGTAAACCTCCTCCGCCTTCCAACGTTCGACAAGCCCGCCGGCACGTTCCGCGGCGCGCTTCCGGAAATGCGACCGAAGCTCGGCCTTGGCAGCGTCGACAACCCTCTTGAGGTCCGGGTGAAGGTCCTCCAACTGGAGGTCGCCCGAGTCCCAGAGTTGCCGAACAAAGTTGGCCTTGAGGTAGGCGGTGAAGCTGAACCCGGGAGCTTGGATTCCGGGCTGGAGCTTGTGAAGCGTGAACCCGTTTTCGTCACAAAGATAGAGCGCGCGCTCGGTCTGAATCGACCACTCGATGACGGTCAACTCGGCGTTAACGACTTCCTCCGGCTCGAGGGCTACCTCGAGAGGATAGTCGGTAACAGACTCCTCGATCGAGGAGGGGTCGAGCGGGTTGCCGTCGAAGTCGATCTCGACGCCGGCATACTCGCGAAGGTAGAGCGCGAATTCCTCGGTAAGAATCTGTCTGCTGCGGTCCGACTCGATGCCGGGGAGTTTGCGATCCACCCCGGTGATGGTCACGAGAGTTCCAGTTCCGGTGCCGGCGGAGGCGACCGGCTCATCCGTAGTGAAGCGTTTCAGGCTTGACCGATTCCCGCGGATCGTGAGTTCCATCGTCTTGCCGTCGGTCTCGTAGCGCGTGCGCCACTCCACTTGCGAGCCGAGGGAGAACGCCTGGAACCGACCCTTCCCTTGCTGGCCGTGCAGGATCCGGCCTTTCGGCGTCCGGACGCGTTTCAGCTTGGCAGAACCACCGAGGCTCTCGAAGGCGGCGAAGGCCTCGTCGGCTGGTAGTCCATGGCCGTCATCTTGAACCTCGATGCCGTCGAGCCCTCCCAGCGCATTGCGGCGCAGAACGACCTCCACGATGGAGGCGTCGGCATCGAGGGCATTCCAAATGAGCTCGGCAATCGCGGAGATCGGACTCTTCGAGGTCGCGAGCCGCTCTAAGTAGTCCCGTTGGACTTTGACCTCGATCGTTTGCACAGTGGCCATTCTAGGTCCCCGTCGACCGGGCGTCGACACAGGGCCTGAGTTCGTCGAGATCGGCTTCCTCCCGAGAGGAGGAGGCTGCGGATTTCCCCGGTTTTTCCAGATGAAACGGTGACGCCCCCACCGATGAAACTGTGACGCCGGGCGCCCCGCCACCGATGAATCGGTGACGCCGGGCCGATGATTCGGTGACGCGACCCGGGTGCAAGTCCTTCACCCACCGGCACCTGCGCCACCCCCCTGTAGTTCCCTTTAGATACTCCTCTAGCTCTCCCCGTAGCAGCGCGACGGCGGCTGCGGAAAAGCCGGAAAACCGGGCTCCGCGAAGCCAGGGATCCGCCTGACGCTGCGCTCTCCCCCTCAACGCACGACCAGTCTCATCAGCCGCTGCGGGGCGTCAAGGCCGAGCCCTCCGGGTGGCCTGCGGCCAGCCTTGACGCTTCCTCGCGGCCGGACTGGCTCTTCAGGTGCGTTGAGGGGAAGCCCTCAGGTTCTCGGAATCCACCGAGAACGGCACCGAGAGGAGAGCGGCGATGTCGAAGGTCTACGAGGTGATCACCGGTCAGATCGTGGAGCAGTTGGAGCGCGGGGTGGTTCCGTGGGCGCGGCCGTGGAAGGTAGATGGGCTGGCGCCGTCGAACTTGGTCTCGCGGCGGCCGTATCGCGGGATCAACGTCTTTCTCCTCGGCTTTCGCGCGGCGTCGACGCCGTGGTGGCTCACGTTCCGCCAGGCAAAGGCGCTGGGTGGCAGCGTGCGCGCGGGTGAGCGGTCGACGCCGGTGATCTTCTGGCGCTGGGTCGACCGGGCCGAGCGCGGGATCGACGAAACGTCTTCCGGCAGCGAGCGACGGCGCGAGCGCCTGCCGGTGCTGCGCTACTACTCGGTGTTCAACCTCGACCAGACCGAGGGAATCGACCTGGCGAAGGTTCCCGCAGTCGATCCTTCGGCGATCGACGACGTACCGACCGCCGAGGAGATCGTCGCTCGGTTCCCGTATCCGCCGGCGATCGAGCACCTGGCGCAACCCCGCGCCTTCTACCGCCCGTCGACGGACAGCGTGACGATGCCGCCGCGTAGCGCGTTCGAGCGGACCGAGGGTTACTACTCCACGCTCTTCCACGAGCTCACGCACGCAACCGGCCACGCCAAGCGGCTGGCGCGGCCCGGCTTCGACAAGAACCACGCTTCGCCGTTCGGCTCCGAGCCTTACGCGCGTGAGGAACTGGTGGCGGAGTTGGGCGCCGCGTTCTTGTGCGGCGAGGCCGGCCTCGAGCCCGACATCTCGAACTCCGCGGCCTACATCGACCACTGGCGCCAGCAGCTCTCGCGCGACTCGCGGTTGGTGATCACCGCCGCGCAACAGGCGCAACGAGCGGCCGACTTCATCCTCGGCCGCGTCGCACGGTCCGCCGAGGAGTCGGAATCCCACTCGGTGGAGGGGAGCCCTGAGGAAGAAGCAGCTTGACTCTGCGTCACCAGGCCCAGTAGCGTCCGCGTGTCAACAGGCGTTGAGATTAGAGACCGAAAGGAGATCTCCCATGCTGAACAAGGTGCAACTCATCGGCCACGTCGGGCAGGACCCCGAGATTCGCGAGACGCCGCAGGGCACCAAGGTTGCCGACCTTCGCCTGGCGACGAGCCGTTACTGGCGCGACGGTGAAGGCAACCGCCAGGAGGAGACGGAGTGGCACCGCGTCGTCTTCTGGGGCAAGACCGCTGAGAACGTGGCATCGGTGCTCGCCAAGGGGCGGCTGGTCTACGTGGAGGGCCGGATTCAGACGCGGTCCTGGGAGGACGAGAGCGGCAAGCACTTCCGCACCGAGGTGATCGCGGAGAGTTGGCAGGCGTTGACCCGGGCCGCGGGCTCGGGAGAAGCCGCAGCGTAAGCACCGAAGCGACAGGGCTGCTGGTCCCGTTCAGAGGACCAAGGCCGCGATCCCATTTCTTCTCGACCGCCGAGTCGGGAGAACTCTCGCCAGGAGGCGCAATGTGCGACAACGATCGAAGCTATTCAGTGACGGTGGGGCTCGAGCGGTCGGCCGAGTCCTGCTCATTCTCTTCGCCCTGCCACTCGTCATCCTTGCGGCAGTCGCCGGCGGGGCGCTGTCGGGACTCCGAGCTCGGCCGCGGTTCTGAAGGGCGGTCGGCTGCGAGCGGTTCGTTCGCGATGCCACTCGCCACGGCCGAGCGGATTTATCGCTGTTTGGGTGCTGGTCGGTCGGCGCGTGCGGGGGACGTACTGCTTCGGCCCGAGGGGGTGAGCCGATCCACGCTTCGGAGGTGGCTGCGGTCGGGCTGGATCGTCAATCGCGAGCGAGCCGTTCTCACCTCCAAGGGTTGTGCTGCGCTACCGGTTCACCAGGAGGTCGTGGCGTTCGCTCGACGGTCTGGTCGAAGCACCCTGTTCCTGTAGGCCCACTCGGTGACACCCATCTGGACCCTGAGCCCATCCGTCCCCCTCGCCCGCATGTCTTCGAAGGCCCGGCGAAGGCGGTCGGGTCAAGGGCGGTCGACAGACCGGCGCCAGCGAACCCTTGACGCGATCGACTGTCGGGCCACCCTTCAGCGCGCGAGGGGGCGACCGGTGTTGTGTCACCCCAGCGTCTCTGCCTGTTCTTCAGTTCGACCGCTCCCGGAGCTTCGAGGCCACTCCCACTGCTGGTTAGGAGCCAGCCATGTTTCCCGGCCCGGGAAACCTCGCCGCCGCTCTCGCGGCAGGCAGGTTTCTTCCGGGCGGGCAACGGCTGGCCGCGGCTCGCTTGGGCTCGCAGGCGGTATCGGCGGGCTCGAGTTGCAAATTTGCAACTCCCGGCGGGACGCCGCCAACCGGAGCCCGGCGTGACCCGCCGAGGGCGTCCGCGCAAGGACCCGGCGCGGGCTCGCGTCGTCAAGAACGGCGCGCATTTCACGCCGGCTGAAGACGGCCGCTTGCGAGATCGCGCCCGATCCCTCGGCATCACCGTCGCGGAATTGTTGCGGGAGGCCGCCCTCGGTCGGCCCCTTCCCCGGCGCCACCAGCCCGACCCGATCGCGTCGGACCAATGGGTCGAGCTCGGCCGGCTCGCGGCGAACCTCAATCAGCTCCAGCGCGCGATCAACCGCGGACAGACCGAAGGCGTTCCGGTGGCGCTCGTCGAGGAGCTTCGCCGGTTGCTTCACGACGTCCGCCAGGCGCTGGTCGGCAAGGCGGGCGCCGCGTGATCCAGAGCATTCACAAGGGCAAGGGCTTCCGCGGCGTCCTCAACTACGTCTTCGGCCGCGCGAAGTCGCCGGAGCTCGTGGGCGGCAACATGTACGGCGAGGACCCGCGCGCCCTCGCTCAGGAGTTCGGCGAGTGGCGAGAGCTGCGGCCTGGATTGACGCGCGCCGTGTTCCATTCCTCTCTGTCCCTGCCGCACGGACCCACCGGGCGCGAAGAGCTGAGCGACGCGCAGTGGCGCGACGTTGCCGAGCGCTACCTCGAACACCTCGGCTACGGGCGCTCGCCGTTCGTCGTGGTGCGCCATCGCGACACCGAGCACGACCACGTCCACATCGTCGCGGCGCGCATCGGCGCTGACGGGCGCGCTGTCTCCGACTCGCACGACTACCGTCGTGGCGAGGAGGTTCTCCGTCAGCTCGAGCGCGAATACGGGCTTACCCAGGTCAAGTCGGCGCACGAGGTCGAGAAGACTGCGATGCGCCCCGGCGAGATCCGGCAGCTCGAGCGCACGGGCGAGGTGAGCACTCGCCTTCGCCTCCAGGATCTGCTCGATCGCGCCGCCGCGGATCGGCCTTCGATGACTACCTTCCTTGAGCGGCTCCGTGAGGCGGGTGTCGAACCCGTTCCGCGGGTGGCGACGACGGGGCACGTCTCGGGCATTTCGTACGGCCTCGATGGCACGAGCTTTCGCGGCTCGGCGCTCGGTCGCGCCTATTCGTGGCGAGGACTTCAGGAGCGTCTCGGGGTCGACTACCAGCCCGAGCGAGACCTCGGGGCAGTGCGCGCGGCGGCGGCCAGCCCGGACCGCGGCACCGGCCGCGCGCCGACGCCCTGGTCGCCGGCGAGTCTCGACGCGCTTCAGAAGGAGCTGCGGGCCCTTCCGAACGTCGCGCGTCGCGGTGTCGTCTCGCGGGCCGCTTCGGGCCTGACTCGTGCGGGTGCCGGTGCGCTCGACGGACCGGCCGATGCCGTGCGCCTGGCGTACGCCCTGCGCTCTCCTCGGTCGGCGGTGCGCCACGTAGCACGCCGCACTCCGGGCCTCGGTGCCGTGGCGCCGATCCTCGACCTCGCCAACGCGGCGCGTTCGCCCCTCGGACTGCTGCTCTATGGCGCCCGCCTGGCGACAACTGCGGGTCGACTGGCTCTGCCGGCGCTCGCGAAAAGCACGGCTCCAAGTCCGCTGTCGCGCGGCGTCGCTGCGGCCTACGTCCGGGCGGCTGCTACGGGAGCGCCCTCGATGGGGCTCTTTCTCGACCGCCTCGAGGCTGCCGGTGTCCGACCGCTCCCGCTGCTCGGCCGTGGCGGCGACGTGCGGGCGATCGTCTACCGCTTGGGCGATGAGCTGATCCCTGGCCAGGAGCTCGGACCGTCCTTCATCTGGACCGGCCTTCAACGGCGTCTCGGAGTGAGCTATGAGCCGACGAGAGACCTTCCTCGAATCCGCGAAGGCCGCGAACGACCAGGCCCTGAGCCCGGCGCCGGTGCTCGCGACCGAAGCCCCCGCGAGGAGCGAGCTGGCCGCGAGCCTATCGACGCTCTTGGCCGTCGCGGTGGAGACGAACCGGAGATTGGAGTCGGTGGAGCGAGCCCTTCGCGAGGCGCTGCCGGCGACGCGCGAACACGCGGCGCCGAAGGCCACCCGGAGCCGCGCGGCGTCGACCGTGGTGTGGGCGCTCGTGGCGGCCCTGGCCACACTGCTGGGGATCACACTGCTTCGCCCCGAGTGGGCGCTGCGATCCCATCAGCGGGCCGAGCTGCTTCTGGGCCAGAGGCTCTACCAGCGACTCCAGCACATGGAGGAGCCGGACCGGCTCGAGGTGCTGAAGTCGCTCTGGGCGGATCTGCCACCGACGAGCGACTAGCGGCGGCGGCGCTTCGCGAGTCCCTGAGGCGAACGGGGACGCCGCCGTTGGCGAGCTACCACCGCCATCCCGCCTACTCGGCCAGCCTCGATCGGGCGGACGCCGCCTGGGCGACAGCGGCTCTCCGGCGTGGGGTCGAGCCGCACGTCGTACTTCGCGAGGTGGCGGAGCGCGGTGCTCGGGCCGCGGCTTCGAAGGATGTTGCGCTGGCCCACGGCACGCGCGTCGTGGCGCGGGCGCTCGCGACGGTGCAGCCGGGTCGCGCCGTCGAGAAGACGGTGTCGATGACCGTCCAGGCGCTCGCTACCGCGGTCAAGGCTCCGATCGCGGTGGTGAAGGCGCTGTTGATCGTCCGCAGCATCGTGCGCGAGCTATCGCAGGAGCGAGGCCGATGATTCGATTCAAGACGACGGCGCCTCTCGTGGCGGTCGGTCTCTTCCTGGTGGTCTACCTGGTTCCGCAGGCCACGGGCCTCCGGATCAACACCTCGACGAGCATGCCGCGCGGCGTCTACCGGTCAGTCGCGGGTGCTGTGCGACGAGACGCGGTTGCGGCCGTCTGCCTGCCGCCGGCGATCGCGAGGTTCGGGATGGAGCGGCACTATCTGGGCGCGGGCTCGTGCCCCGATGGCTCGGAACCTGTCGTCAAGGTCCTCGCCGCCGTGGCGGGCGATCGCGTCGAAGTGACGGCGGACGCAGTTTTGGTCAACGGCGTCAGGTTGCCTCATAGCCGGCCGCTCGATCGCGACCGCGGCGGGCGCGAGTTGCTGCCGTTCGCGGCGGGCGAACATCGACTGGAGCCCGGCGAGGTCTGGCTCTACTCGCCCTACGAGGAGCGGAGCTGGGACAGCCGGTACTTCGGGCCGGTTCGGATCGAGAACGTCACCACGATCGTCGAGCCCTTGGTGACGTTCCGGTGAGCGCTCAGCCTTCCTACAGGCTCACGCCAGGCGGCGGGCTCACTGCCAAGGGCGTCGTCGCCCGTGGTCTCGCGGCTGTGGTCGGCGTCGCCACGCTGACCGCCTGGGCGCTCACGCAGCGCGCGGCGATCCGGCTGGGGTTCCACGCCGCGCTTGGCCGTCCGTGGATCCCTGCGCTCGACGGCCACGAGGCGACGTTGAACATCGCCGCGTGGGCGCTCTGGGGAGCTGCGCTGCTCCTCCTCGCCCCGAAGCGAACGCGTTTGCTCGCACCGATCGCTGCGGTGCTCGGTGCGGGCGCCTTTGCCTGGTCGCTCGGGCCGCTCTTCACGCCGTTCCATCTCTTCGTGTGGGCACACAGGCTGGGCTCGACCGCGGCGGCGCACCAGTTCTGGCGCTCGGCCTTCCTGGCGCTCGGCCTGACGACAGCAGCTTGCGCTGTCGTCGCAGCCATCGTCGTCATCGTGGCCATCAAACGCCTCGATCCGGGGTCCGACCTCCACGGCTCCGCCCGGTGGGCCACGGAACGAGAGGCCAGGAACGCGGGGCTCTTCGCCGAGAAGGGTCTCATCCTGGGGCAGTGGCCTGGGAGGAAGGAACGGATCCTCCGCCACGATGGTCCGGAGCACGTCTTCGTCTTCGCCCCGACCCGGAGCGGCAAGGGCGTCTCGCTCGTCGTGCCGAACCTGCTCACCTGGCCGCACTCGGTGCTCGTCCACGACATGAAGGGAGAGAACTGGGTGCTCTCGGCGGGCTGGCGGAGTCGCGAGCTCGGCAGCCTCTGTCTCAAGTTCGATCCCACTTGCTCTGACGGCTCGGGCGCGCGCTACAACCCGTTGCTCGAGATCCGCATGGGTGATCAGGAAGTGCGCGACGCACAGAACGTCGCCGACATCCTCGTCGACCCGAACGGCGACCGCATCCGCGACCACTGGGACCGCACCGCGCATTCGCTCCTGGTCGGGCTCATCCTGCATGTTCTCTACGCGGAGAAGGAGAAGACGCTGGCCGGCTGCGCGCACTTCCTCGCGCGCCCCGACCGCCCGATCGACCTGAGCCTCGAAGTGCTGCTGGCCACCGAGCATGCGCCACCCGGGCACCCTGGTTGGCTCGATCCGGTCACCGGCGAATCGCTGCGTACGCATCCGACAGTGGCAGCCGCCGCGCGAGCGCTGATGGACAAGTCGCCGAACGAGCGCTCCGGCGTCCTGTCGACAGCCCTCAGCTTCCTCGATCTCTATCGCGATCCGATCCTGGCGCAGAACACCGCGGTCTCGGACTTCGCGCTCGAGGACCTGGTGAGCCACGAGAGTCCGGTCAGCCTCTACCTGACGGTCCCGCCGTCCGATCTCAGCCGCACCCGGCCGCTCGTTCGTCTGCTGCTGAATCAGGCGTGTCGGCGGCTGACGGAGCGGATGGACTTCTCAGAAGGTCGCGGCAGGGGAGCGGGCAAGCACCCGCTCCTCCTGATGCTCGACGAGTTTCCCGCCCTCGGCAAGCTCCAGTTCTTCCAGGAGTCGCTGGCTTACCTCGCCGGCTACGACATCCGGGCGATGCTCATCACGCAGGACCTCTCGCAGCACCAGGGCGTCTACGGCAAGCAGGAGTCCATCACGGCGAACTGCCACGTCCGGATCGCCTTCGCCGCCAACAAGCCGGAGACCGCCGAGCTGCTCTCCCAGATGGCAGGCGACACCACGGTCTCGCACAAGCAGGTCTCCTACCGCGGCGGGAGCCTGATGATGGGCGACAGGAACACCACGCACCAAGAAATTCGCCGGCGGCTGCTCACCCCAGACGAGGCGATGCGACTCGATCCCGACCACGAGGTCGTCTTCGTCGCGGGACAGCAGCCGATCTACTCGGCGAAGGCGCGCTACTTCGCAGATCGGGAGATGCGGCGAAGGGCCGACCTCGCGGCGCCACACGATTCCGGTCGGTCGGCCGTCGCGAGCTCGGGCTGGGAGAAACTCCAGCCTACGAAGCGCCCGGCTTGCGAAAGGGGTGCCGATGCTGCCATTCCGCTCGTGTCGCCTCTGGACCGAGACCGTCTCCTGGCGGGCGAGCCCGATAGGGAACGGTAACGGGGCGGTGATGGCTTCGGGACCGTGAGGAGGAGCGCCTCTCCGTCTCGGCCAGGGAGCTCGGCCGGCGGTCAACCCGCACAGCACGAGAGCTGCTTGACGTCTCGCGTGAACGTCTGGGCCGCGAGCTTCAGTCCCTCGACCATCGTCAGGTAAGGAAAGAGCTGGTCGGCGAGATCGTGAACGGTCATGCGGGCGCGCAGGGCGAGCGCCGCCGCCTGAATGACTTCGCCCCCTTCGGCCGCGAGGACCTGGGCGCCCAGGAGGCGCCCGCTCCCGGCCTCGGCCACCAGCTTGACGAAGCCTCGCGTGTCGAAGTTGGCGAGCGCGCGCGGCACGTTGTCCAGCGGAAGCGTGCGGCTCTCGACCGCGAGCCCGAGGCCGCGGGCCTCCGCTTCTGACCGGCCGACCCAGGCGACCTGCGGGTCGGTGAAGGCGACCGCCGGCATGGTCTCGAGATCGAGCGTCGCGTCGCCGCCCGTCATGTTGATGGCGGCGCGGGTCCCCGCCGCCGCGGCAACGTAGACAAACTGGGGGAGGTTCGTGCAATCGCCGACGGCGTAGATGCCGGGCACGTTCGTCCGCAGGTGCTCGTCGACGAGGATGGCGTCGCCGCGGGTCGCGACCCCGACCTGCTCGAGCCCGAGCCGTGCGGTGTTGGGGCTGCGCCCGGTACCGAGGAGAAGACGGTCTCCCGAGACGACTCCGCGGGCGGTGTCGAGGTGGAAGCCGCTCGCGTCGTGACGCACGCTCGCCGGGACGGTATGGAGCAGGACTTTCATCCCCTCGCCTTCGAGCGCTTCCGCGAGGCCGGCGCCCAGCGCCGGATCCTCCTTCGAGAGCAGCGTGCTGCGCGCCATCAGCGTGACTTCGGCGCCGAGACGTCGAAACGCCTGCGCCAGCTCGACCGCCACCAGCGAGCCGCCGAGGACGACGAGGTGTCGCGGCAGCTCCTCGGCGACCAAGGCCTCGGTCGAAGTCCAGAACGGCACGGCCGACAGACCCGAAATCGGCGGAACCGCCGGCGACGCTCCCGTCGCGATCAGGATGCGATCCGCTCGCAGGGTGCGCTCGGATCCATCCGAGCCTTCGATCCGCAGAGTGTTCGCATCCTGGAATGTGGCCGAGCCGCGCAGGAGCTCGATCGCGGGGTTGCCCGCCAGGAGGTCTTCGTACTTGGCGCGGCGCAACTCCGCGACGCGCTCCTGCTGCTGCGCCACCATGGCGGCGCGGTCGACGGAAGGGCGGATCCGCTCGACGCCTGCGAATGGGTGCTCGCGCTGGGTGTGGACGGCATGCGCTCCGCGCAGGAGGATCTTGGACGGCACGCAGCCGACGTTGACGCAGGTGCCGCCGAGGAGATCCCTCTCGATCATCGTCACCCGCGCCCCGCGCTCGGTGGCGCGGATCGCGGCGGCGAAAGCGCCAGAGCCGGAGCCGATGACGACGACGTGGAGCCCGTCGCCGTCCTGTCCCGTCCTCACCTTCGGCGGCGACGCGCTCGGAGCGGACGAGAAGCCAGCGCCGGCGACCGCGGCGACGAGCTCCGCCCCCGAGGCCCGGCCGTCGGTGTCGACGCGGGCCAGACCTTCGGAGGACGAGACCTCGGCTCGCACTCCGGGGAGTCGCTCGAGCGAGCGCCGGACGGTCTCCGCGCAGTGATCGCAGGTCATCCCTTCGATTCGCAGCTCAGTGGTCATTCCAGGCCTTTCGGTGCGTGCCGGACCATGGCCGGAGACCGGCCGTGGGAGCAGCCAGGATCCAGCGCTTCCTCAGCAGCAGGCGCGGAGCGTGGCGAGCAGGCCGGTCGCTTCCGGCTCGGCGGTCGCGCTCTTCGTCTCGACGAGCTCGGCCGTGTAGCCGAGCTTCGCGATGGCTTCGACGATGGCCTGCGGCGTCACCTTGTCGGCGTCGTAGGTGACCGTCGCGCGCTTCTCCGCGTGCGACGCCTCGACCGCCTGCACGCCGTCGAGACGCTTGACGGTGATCTTGACGCTGGCCTCGCAGCCACCGCAGGTCATGCCCTCGACCTTGAAGACTGAGATAACCGAGGGCGCGGTCGGCCCCTGCTCTGCGGCCTGAACGGCGAACGCTGCAGCGACGAGCACAGCGACCGCGGCGGCAACGACGAATCTCGAGGATGGAACAAACGTCTTCATGGGAGTTCTCCTTGAGTCCGACGGCTCAGAAGAGCCAGGTCGAGTAGTAGGGGAAGGCGAGAAGGGCGAAGGCCACGATGGTCACGGTCCAGAGAATGATCCGGTTCCGCCGGCGATTGGCTGGCACAGCGCAGGCTTCGCCGGGCACGCAGGCCACCGGCTTGTAGGCCCGATAGAAAGCGAATCCGAGCAACAGTGCAGTCGCGCCTGCGAAGTAGGGGCGGAAGGGCTCGAACTTGGCCCCGAGCGCGGCCGATCCGACGCCCAAGACGGCCACCGCGACCGGCAAGATGCAGCAGAGCGAGGCACCCACGGCGGCCAGGACAGCCCCCGTGCTCAACAGCCTGTCCTTCCTGACGTCTTCCATCCTGGATCTGCTCAGCTCTGCTTGAGCAACGTGGCGAGAACCTTCGTGACCTTCTGCAGTCGCTCGCCGGGGTCGCCCTTCATGCAGGTGTCCATGCAGGACTCGAGCTCGTGCTCCAGGAGAATCGCGGCGAAGCGGTTGAGAGCCGCCTTGACCGCCGCGACCTGGAGCAGGATCTCGTCGGCGCACTTCTCGTCCTCCACCATCTGGCCCACTCCGCGCAGGTGCCCCTCCAGCCGCGAAAGACGGTGGCGCAGAGCGCGCTTCGAATCTCCGTCCAGGTAACCGATCCCCACCGGATGGATCGTCGACAGTTCGGTCTGGCGTTTCATGCGGTGCCTCCCTCGCGAGCCAACAGTATCCCCCCTGGGGGGATATGTCAAGGCGACCAGTGATCCCGCGGTCCTCGGCGCACTCGCGGAGTTGCTGACTCAAGAACCCAAGGTGCGTTGCTGAATGGTGCTTTGTTACGACGGCGGGTCGATCCGCCTCGCGCGCGGTGGCGGGTCTGTCACTGGCGACGTGGCTCAACACATGTTGACTCAGACTCAACGCTTGTGTAGTGTCCCTCGCCATGCGGCAGGGGCCACACGACGAGCAGCGGCAGCGCTGGACTGAAGGGCTGATCCGCGAGCTGGGGGAGACCATCGTCGGCGCCCTCGGGGACGACGACGTGGTCGAAGTTCTCCTCAACCCCGACGGTCGGATCTGGCTCGACTCGCGCACGGAGGGGATGTACGACTCCGGCTCCCGCCTGCTGCCGCAGGAGGCGGAGGCGATCCTCGCCTCGATCGCCGGCATGCTCGGCACCCAGATCGACTCGGAGCACCCGATCATCGAGGCCGAGCTACCGCTCGACGGGAGCCGGATCGAGGGCATGGTGCCGCCGCTGGTGGCGAGCCCCAGCTTTGCGATCCGCAAGCGGGCGACGCGGGTCTTTCCCCTGTCGCACTACATCGAGTCCGGCTCGATGACGGAGACGCAGGCCGAGTTGCTCCGGGCGGCGATCGCCGAGCGGCGGAACATCCTGGTGTCCGGCGGAACCGGTTCCGGCAAGACGACGCTGGTCAACGCGATTCTCGACGAGATGGTCCGGCTCGGCGAGCCGAGCGAGCGCTTCATCCTGCTCGAGGACACGGTGGAACTTCAGTGCACGGCCGAGAACCACACGGCGCTGCGCACCACCCGCCACGTCGACCTGGCGACTCTCGTCAAGGCGACGATGCGGCTCAATCCCGACCGGATCATCATCGGCGAGGTCCGGGGCCGCGAGGCCCTCGACCTCCTCAAAGCCTGGAACACGGGCCACCCCGGCGGTTGCACGACCGTCCACGCCAACAACGCGATCGCCGCGCTGCAGCGCCTCGACCAGCTGGCGCAGGAAGCGGGCGTTCCGTCCCAGCGCGCCCTCATCGCCGACACCGTCGGCCTCGTCGTCCATATCGAGGGAGGGAGCCGCGGTCGCCGCGTCTCCGAGCTCGTTCGTGTCGCCGGCCTTGCCGGTGACGGCAGCTTTCAACTCGAGCCGACCGCGGCTCGGACTACCGAGGAGGAGGAACAGTCATGAAGCGATGGAGGGAGAAGGGACGACAGCTCGGGGCGCTGGCAGCGCTCTGGATGGTGACTTCGCCGGCGGCGTTCGCGACGACGGGTGGCACGTCGATGCCGTGGGACGAGCCGCTCATCCGCATCCAGGAGAACCTCACCGGGCCGGTGGCGAGCGCGATCATCATCATCGCCGTCGCGCTGGCCGGAGTGATGTGGGCGCTCTCCGATCACGGCACCGGCATGCGCCGCGTCTCCCAGGTGATCTTCGGCGCCGGTGTCGCGCTGGGAGCGGTGAGCTTCGTCACCGCGCTCGGATTCTCCGGAGCCACCCTCTGATGGCTGTGAAGAGACGGTCGCTCCGCACCGTGCCGCTCCACAGCTCGCTCACGAGGCCGATCCTCCTGGGCGGAGCCGAGCGCGATCTCGTGATCATCGAGGTGAGCCTGATCGCCGCGCTGCTCTTCGGCGTCGGCTTCCGGTTCGCGAGCCTCAGCCTGGCACTGCTGCTCGGCACGGTCGGTCACCGGATCCTGGTGTGGATCGGCCGCCAGGACCCGCAGGCGACGCGGGTCTTTGCTCGTCACCGGCTCTACCAGCCGTTTTACCCGGCAGCGGCGGCGGTCGGCGCCCCGCTGCCGAGGGTCCCCGTCTTCCGGGGGGACACGCGATGATCCTGCGCGAACACCGACCGAAGCCGCAGGGACTCGCCGATCTCCTGAACTGGGCTGCTCTGGTCGGCGAGGGGATCGCCGTCAACAAGGACGGCTCGTTCGTGGCCGGCTGGAGCTACACCGGTCCCGACCTCGACGCCGCCACGGCGGAGGAGTTGGCACTCCTCTCTCAGCACTTCAACCAGGCCCTCCTGCCGCTCGGCGACGAGTGGCTGCTCAACGCCGACGCGATCCGGCGACCGAGCCGCGACTACCCGCCACCCGGCCCGTTCCCGGACCCGGTGTCCGAGCTTCTCGACGACGAGCGTCGGGAGCAGTACGAGTCGGGCCGACGCAACTACGAGACGACCTACACGCTCTGCGTCTCGTGGCTCCCGCCCGACGAGCTCCAGTCGAGCCTCGCGCGCTGGTTCATCAGTGGCGAGGACCGCAAAGGTCCCGACTGGCGGGCGCAGGTCGACACCTTCGTCGACCGGCTGGAGGACATCGAGGATCGCCTTTCGGCATCGCTGGCGCTGACGCGCCTGAGCTCCGAGGCGCTGCTCACGCACCTTCATACCTGTCTCACCGGGCTCTACCACCGCGTGGCCGTGCCCGACACGCCGTGCTACCTCGACGTGCTGCTCGCCTCGCAGGACTTGTACGGCGGCTTCAGCCCGCGGGTCGGGGACCGGCACCTGCGGACGCTCTCGATCACGGGCTTCCCCCACGAGTCGCACCCGGCGATGTTCGACTTCCTCCACCGGATCCCGATGGAGTACCGGTTGTCGCACCGCTTCCTCCCGCTCGACCCGGAATCGGCCGCCAAGCACATCCGGCTTTATCGCCGCAACTGGTGGCAGAAGCGCAAGGGCCTCGGCGGGCTGATCAAAGAGGCGATCACCACCGAGGAGAAGGCGGCGGAGCCGAAATTCCTGAACCGCGACGCCGTCCGCATGGCGGAAGACGCCGACGAGGCTCTCGCCGAATGCCTCGGCGGAGCCGTTCGGTACGGCTTCTACACGACGACGATCGTGCTGATGGGCGAGGACGAGAACGCCGTCGAGGTGTCGGCGCGCCTGGTCCTCAAGGAGATCCACAACCGAGGCTTCGCCGCGCGGATCGAGCGGGTCAACGCCCTCGAGGCATTCCGCTCGAGCCTGCCGTCGCACGCTCACCCGAACGTGCGCCGGCCGCTGATCAGCACGCTCAATCTCGCCGACCTCCTGCCGACGACGAGCGTCTGGCCGGGCCTGCCGACCAATCCCTGCCAGTACTACCCGACGGGAAGCCCTGCACTGCTCTGGGCGGCGACCAGCGGCTCAACGCCGTTCCGGCTCAACCTGCATGTGTCCGATGTCGGGCACACGCTCGTGCTCGGTCCGACCGGAGCGGGGAAGAGCACGCTCCTGGGTCTCATTCAGGCGCAGTTCTTCCGCTACCCGGACGCTCAGGTCTTCACCTTCGACAAGGGGTACTCCTCCTTCCCTCTCGTCGCCGCCTGCGGAGGCCATCACTACGACATCGCGGCCGAGTCGCTCGACGCCCTGGCGTTCTACCCACTGGCGAGCATCGATCGGCCCACCGAGCGCGCCTGGGCGGCGGAGTGGATCGAGACGCTGATGGCCTTGCAGGGCGTGGTTGTCACGCCAGCCCACCGCGGAGCGATCGACCACGCGCTGGGACTGCTCGCGGCGTCGCCGTCGCGCACGCTGACCGACCTCCAGGTGAAGCTCCAGGATCCGAACCTGCGCCAGGCGCTTCGGCCGTACACGCTCAAGGGCAACTTCGGCGCTCTCCTCGACGCCCAGAGCGACGGGCTCCGCGACGGTCGCTTCCAGGTCTTCGAGATGGCGCACCTGATGGAGCTGGGGGACCGAATCGTCATTCCGGCGCTCCTCTACCTCTTCCACCGCATCGAGCAGCGGCTCGACGGCCGGCCGACGCTCATCATCTTGGAAGAGGCGTGGACTTACCTCCTCCACGAGCTCTTCGCAGAGCGGATCCAGCTCTGGCTCAAGGAGCTGCGCAAGTACAACGCCGCGGTCGTCTTCGTCACTCAGAGTCTCGCCGACATCCACGCTTCCTCGAAACGCCACGTCATCTACGAGAGCTGCCCGACGAAGATCCTGCTTCCCAACAGCGAGGCCGGCTCGGAGCAGGGCGCCGCGATCTACCGCGCGATCGGGCTCAACGATCGTGAGATCGAGATCGTCGCCCAGAGCGCGAAGAAGCGCGACTACTACTACACCTCGCCGCTCGGCAACCGGCTCATGGATCTGACACTCGGGCCGTTGGCGCTGGCCTTCGTCGGCGCCACCGGGCGCGAGGACCTGCGCGCCATCCGCGAATTGCGGGCGATGTACGGGCCGGAGTGGCCGCGCGCCTGGGTGCGGCAGCGCGGCCTCGACCGCTGGGCGGATCAACTTGCCGACCGAGCCACTGACCGAAACGAAAGGAGCCTCGCATGCGCAGGCTGAAGCGCACCGTTGCCGCCTTCGTCTGCCTGACCGTGATGACCAGCGTCGCCACGCCCAAGCGGGCGGAAGCCCAATTCGCCGTCTACGACGCCCTCAACTGGATCGAGAACGCCCTGCAGGTCATCCAGCAGGCGTACGAGATCTACCAGAAGTACATGCAGCTCTACAACGACTACCAGCGCTACGCCACGATGGTGAAGAACCTCGAACGGTTCGACGAGCTCTCGTTCCAGAACCTCGTCGGCTTGGCCGCGGCGGTCAACGACATCATCCAGTACGGCGAGTCGCTCGGGCACACCCTCTACGACATCGACGCCCAGTTCGCCGAAACCTTCCCCGGCTACGAGCCGATCCTCGAGGACGACTGGCTCGAGATCTTCGAGCACCGCAACCGCCGGACGCTCGACACGCTCCGCTACTCGCTCAACGCGCTCAACCGGATCTCCTGGAACTCGATTCCGTCGCAGGACATCCTGGAGGGCCTGGCCGCAGATGCCGCCGCCGCGGACGGCAACATCGAGGCGCTCCAGGCCGCCAACGAGTTCTTGCACCATCAGGCCGGGCAGCTCGCCAAGATCAGCCAGCAGCTCTCGCTCCAGACCAACGTCCAGGCGGTTTACTGGGCCTACGAAGTCGATCGCGAAGCCGCCGATCGCGCCACGACGAGCGAGTGGATCGCGAACGGCGCCGGTGAGGTTCCTCCCTACGACAGCGCCAGCGCCGTGCGTGGCGTGCCATCCGACTGGCCGTGGGCCTGCTTCGGCTGCTCGCGCTCGGCGGCAAGGGGGTCGCGATGAAGTTCTCGATCCGGCCCGCCTTCGCCGCCCTCGCGCTGGCGACGCTGTTGGCTGCGGGTTGCGGTCAACCTACCGCCGAGGAGCTCGCCAACGGCGACGACCCGCTCACCGCGCTCCGCTCGCCGGTTCGGTCGGCGCGCTATGACGGATCGTTCTGGAACCGGGAAGCGGTCCAGTCGACCGAGCTGTGGGCGGACGCCGTCGCCTACTGCCGCACGCCTGGCAACTCGACCGCCCCGAACTGCCAGACCGTCGGGCTCGTGCTCTCGACGATCGAGCTCGAGAAGGCGGCGAAGGAAGCGAAGCGCCAGCTCGAGGTGCTCCTCGAACAGAGCAAGCACCTGGCGCCGCCGTCGGGTCGATCGAGTCGGCGACCCGGCGCCTCGCCCGGCGGCCAGGACTGACCCGCGATGCCAGTCCTTGGAATCCTGGACGGAATCGTCCAGACGTTCGAGCTCGCGACGCAGACCTGGTTCTCGACGCTCTTCCCGATCGCGCAGAACCTGTTCTTCGCCCTCATGGTGATCCAGATCGCGTGGGCCGGGATCTGGTCGACGCTGGTCCGGCACGAGAGCGGGGAGCAGGTCCTGGTGCACCTGCTCCGCCAGGTCTTCGTCCTCTCGATCCTCTACACGGTGCTCATCTTCTCGCCGATCTGGGTGCCGACCGTCATCGGCTCCTTCGAGCAGGCTGGCGCCGCGGCGGGCGGCATCGACGGCATCAACCCGTCGTCGGTCTTCTCGGGCGGCTTTCTCCTCGCGTTGGGGCTGCTCGACGGCCTCAACAACTGGGGCCTGCTCAACCCGATCACCGGTCCGATGATCCTGTTCACCTGCCTCACGCTCATCCTCTGCTACGCGTGGATGGCCGGTGTGCTCCTGGTCTACCTGGTCGAGAGCTACGTCGTTCTGGGTGGTGGTGTGGTGCTTCTCGGCTTCGGTGGCTCACGTTTCACCGCCGGTCTCGCCGACGGCTACCTGATCTACGTCTTCCGCGTCGGCGTGAAGCTCTTCGTCGCCTACCTCGTCCTCGGCATCGCCGGCTCGCTCGCCGCCCAGTGGGCGGGAATGCTCAACGGCGTCGCGCTCGACAACCCAGGGCCGCTCTTCGAAGTTCTCGGCGGGGCCGTCGTGCTGGCGCTCGTCACCACCAAGGTGCCGCTGTTCGCGAGCCAGATGCTGGGCGCAGGCCCGGGCTTCAGTTTGCGGTCCCTGTTCGTGGAGGGTCAATGAAGCTGAACCGCATTCTTCGCCGCTGGAACGCCGGCTCGGAGCCTGCTCCCGCGGACGCGAGCCTTGCCCGCGGACGACGCGAATGGGACGACCGCTATGCCGGTCTCGCCAGCGGCAAGCGCAACTGGCAGCTCGCGGCGCTGGGACTTCTCGCGGTGGACGGCCTCCTCACCGCCGGCATCGTCCACCTCGCGAGCCAGAGTCGCGTGTCGCCCTTCGTCGTCGAGGTCGATCGTCTCGGGCAGGCGGTGGCGTTCGGACCGGCCGAGCAGCTCCGAAAGACCGACGAGCGCCTGATCCGCTACCAGCTCAACCTCTTCATCCGCGACGTGCGCTCGGTGTTCTCGGACGCCGAGGTGCAGAAGACCGTCATCAACCGCGCGTACGGCCACGCCAAAGACAGCGCGCTCGGCTTCCTGAACGACTACTTCAAGAAGAGCAACCCGTTCTTACGCGAGGCCGAGGGGACCGTCACGGTGCAGGTCCAGTCAGTACTACGACTGTCCGCCTCGAGCTGGCAGGTGCAGTGGCGCGAAACCCAGATCGCCGCGACGGGACGCATCTTCTCCGAGACCGCCTGGCAGGCGATCCTCGGCGTCGAGCTCACCCCGCCGGAGACCACCGACGTTCTGCTCGTCAACCCTCTCGGCCTCTACGTCACCGAGATCAACTGGACTCAAACCCTCTGAGGAGCTGTTCCATGACCCGACTTCTGCCGTTCCGCTCGAAGCGCTTCGCCTCCACCTGTCTCGCCCTCCTGGGGACGCTCAGCGTCCTCGGCGCCGACGCCGCGCGCGCCGGCTCACGGCCCGACGCGGCGGTTCGCGACGCGACCCAGCAGTACGCGACCACCGGCAAGGCCCCGGTCATCGAGCGCAGCGACTCGGTGGTCTACCCCTTCGGCGAGAGCCAGCCGGTGCTCCAGTGCACGCCGCTGCGGGCGTGCGACGTCGAGCTCGAGGCGGGGGAGGTCGTTCACGGCGTCGCCCTGGGCGACACCGAACGCTGGATCTCGAGCCCGCTCTACTCGGGCGATCCGGATGCTCTCGTGCCCCACGTGGTGGTGAAGCCGCGCGACTACGGCATCACCACCAACATGATCGTCACCACGACGCGGCGGACCTACCACTTGAACCTGGTCGCGCCGGCGAAGGGCAAGACCGACGAGACCGACGGCGCATACCTGCGGCGCGTGCGCTTCTACTACCCGGGCGACGTCGTCGAGCAGTGGTCCGACGCTGCCCAGCTCGAAGCGACTCGCGCCAACCGCCAGAGCGAAGCGACGATCGCCAGCCTGACCGGTGCCATGAACCCCGGCCGGATGAACTTCGACTACGCGCTCTCGGGCGGTCACTTCACTGGCTTTCGGCCAACCACGATCTTCGACGATGGTCACCACACGTACATCCAGCTTCCGGCCGGAGCCGCGGCAGTCGACGCGCCCGCCTTCCTGGCTCGCACGCAGAGCGGCGAGGAAGCGATCCTCAACTACCGCATGAACGCCTCCTGGATCATCGTCGATGGGCTCTTCGAGCGCGGCGAGCTGGTCGCCGGCGTCGGCCGGTCGCGGAAGGCGGTGAAGATCACCAACCGCGGCTTCGCCCGCGTGACGACCGGGAGCCGCTGATGGAGACGGGGACCCCTCCGACCGAGCCGAAGGAGACCGAGCTCGAGCTCACGCCGCAACCCCGGATCAAGAAGCTCAGCTCGGCGATCGTCTGGATCGCCGCCATCTTCGCGGTCGCCGTGCTCTGGCTCGTCGGCTATCTCGTCAGCTCGAAGGCCCGACGGCCCAGCCAGGAGCGGCGTGTAGCGGCCGTGCCGCCGCCGGTCGACGATCTCGCGGAGCGCATCCAGCGGGCTGCCGAGCGGGAAGCCAAGCTCGCGGCGGAGCACGCTGCGATGGCGCGCGGCCAGCAGCTCCAGCCTCCCCATGACCTGCCGCCCGGCTTCGAGCAGCTCCTCGCGGAGCAGGATCATCCGCTGGCAGCGGGTCCGCCCGTCGAGAGCTACGGGCGCGAAACCGCCTATCGAGGCGGGGGCAGCCCGGATACCGGACGGTCGCCCCTGCAGCGGGCGCTCGACTCGGAGCTTGTGCCGACCGGTTTCCGCTCGGCCAGCCCTCGCGCGGCGGCTGCGCTCGCGACGCGAGGCGACGGTGACGCGGTCGACGGCGCGCCGTCCGCGCCTCCGGATCTCGCGACTCTGCGGGCGGAGTTGGTGCGCGCCGTGGAGACCAAGACGCAGCCGCAGGCTGCGCCGGAGAAGCCGTCCGCCGTCGGCGCGCTGCGTCCAGCCGGTTCACCGTTCCGAGTCTCGACCGGGACGCTCATTCCTGCCGTTCTCTCGGCCGGCATCAATTCCGACCTGCCCGGCCAGACGACGGCTCTCGTCCGGCGCAACGTCTACGACAGTCGCACCGGTCGATTCCTTCTGATCCCGCAAGGAAGTCGGCTGGTCGGTGAGTACGACAGCCGCGTCGCTTTCGGTCAGAACCGCGTGTTCGTCGCCTGGAACCGGCTGATCTTTCCGGACGGCCGCTCGCTCGATCTCGCTGGGATGCAGGGCGTCGATCTGTCCGCGGCAGCCGGTCTCCGCGACAAGGTCAACAACCACTTCGTCCGCACCTTCGGCAGCGCGCTGCTGATCGCCGCCGTTTCGGCTGGCGTCCAGCTCTCGCAGCCGGAGAACGACGGCAATTTCCAGTCGAACCCGACGCCGTCGCAGCTCGCGGCGGCGGCCGTCGGCCAGGAGCTCGGCCGCGTCGCGTCGGAGTACCTCCGCCGGAACCTCGACGTGCGGCCGACGATCGAGGTGCGGCCGGGCTACGAGCTGAACGTGGAGGTGACCGCGGACCTCGACCTTCCCGGCCCCTACGAGCAGGCGGCGGCGTACTGAGGCCAGCAATGCGCATCGTCACGGTCACCAACCAGAAGGGTGGAGTGGGGAAGACCACTCTCGTCTGCCATCTTGCGCTGGCCGGCGTCGAGCGCGGCCTCCGGACCCTGGTGGTCGACCTCGACACGCAGGGCAATGCCAGCACCATGCTGGCGAGGAACGCCGCGGTCGCCGGCCAACCCGGCGGCGCCGCGGCGCTCTTCGCGGACGCGCCGCTGGCGCCGACGGTTACCGCCAGCGGCCTTCACCTGCTGCACGGCCACCAGCACCTCGACGAGGTCGACCAGCGGGTGGGCCTGGCCGACTCAAGGCGCGTGCGCGACCGCCTGCGGGCGTTGCCCTACGACCTGGTGGTGATCGACACGCCGCCGGCGATCGGGGTTCGCCA
>JAIOJQ010000424.1 GCA_019911865.1 Thermoanaerobaculia bacterium | reverse complement strand
GTGGGCGAGCTGCGGCGCGCCTTCGGCCGCGAGCCGGCCGATACCTGGGTCGAACG
The DNA here is from genome assembly GCA_019911865.1 of Thermoanaerobaculia bacterium. GTDB lineage: Bacteria > Acidobacteriota > Thermoanaerobaculia > Multivoradales > JAGPDF01 > JACTMI01. The sequence continues at coordinate 3,187 of JAIOJQ010000424.1, read as the reverse complement.
GCTGCGCGCCCGCCTGGCGCCCGAAGCGACCGCCGCGGGGCGCTTTCTCGGCCGCTTCGGCGTCGCCAACCTCGCCCGCTACCTGCGCGAGCTCGCCCGCTCGCTCGACACCGGCGGCCACGACCCCGGCGCGGTGGTGCGGGAGCTGCACGCCTCGGTGGCGGAACAGCGGGCGGACGAGGAGGCGCGGCCGGCGACCGGCGACGGCGACGCCGTGCGGGTGATGTCGATCCACCGCGCCAAGGGGCTCGAGTTCCCCCACCTCTACCTCGTGCAGCTGCACAAGGCGGGGCGCGGCGACGATGCGAAGGCGGACGGCTTCGAGCCGGCCCTGGCGGAGCGCCCGCCGCGCTTCCAGCTGCTCGGCATCCGCACCCCCGGCTGGGAGGCCGAGCAGCAGCGCCGCCAGCGCCTCGCCGGGGCCGAGCGGGTCCGCCTGCTCTACGTCGCCCTCACCCGGGCGCGCGACCGGCGATCTCCGCCTCCACCGCGACGAACAGCGCGGCGAGCGCCGCTTCGTCCGCGCGGTCGCCGCCGCCCAGGGCGTCGAAGCGCTCGGGAAATCGCCCCCGCCAGAGCGGCACCAGGGCCGCGTCCGGCACGCCGACGAACGGTGAGCGCAGGAGGGCGAGCAGGGCGAGGTGATCCCCGGGCAGCAGGATGGCGCGCACGGCGGCGTTGAGGTCGATGACCTCGCGCCGCCGCCAGTACGAGCGATCGCGCTCGACCTCGAACGGCACGCCCGCCACGCGCAGCGCCTGCAGGAAGATCTCCTGGTCGGAGGTGGTCCGCAGCAGGATGCCGAAGTCGCTCCACCGCCGCTGCGGTTCGGCGGCGCGCCGCGCGAGCAGGTCGCGCGCCACCGCCGCGGCCTCGATCCGGCTGGCCGCCGCCGACTGGGTCTTGTCGAGGCCCTCGGCGGTGGCCGAGCACCAGAATTCGACCGCCGGGGGCGCCGGATCCGGCGCGGTCCGCCAGGCGACGAGCGGCTGGAACTCTGGCTGGATGCCGGGCTCGGCGACCATCGACGGCGCGACCGCGCGCGTCACCTCGTCGAGAATCGCCGGCAGCGAGCGGAAGTTGACCTCCAGCCGCGCCCGCACGCCGCCCGCCGCGACGGCGTCAGCGAGAAACGCCTCGTAGGCGGCGAGGTCGGCGCGGCGCCAGCCGTAGATCGACTGCTTCGGGTCGCCGACCACGAAGAGGCCGGGCGGGGGCGGCCCGCCGGGAGCGAGGGCGAGCTGCGCGATCAGCCGGCACTGCTGGCGGTCGGTGTCCTGGAACTCGTCGACCAGCAGCTGGCGGATCCCCCGCCGCGCGGCATCGCGCACGTCGCGGCGCCGCTCCAGCAGGTCGGCGGCGCGGGCGAGCAGGTCGGAGAAGAGGACCGCTCCCTGGCGCCGCATCCGCTCGCGCAGGGCGCCGAGCAGCGGGGCGAGCAGGCGGCGCAGCCGGCCGAGGCGCGCCGGCGAAACGCCGCGCAGGTCGCGCAGGATGGAGAGGGCGGGGGCGGCCAGCGTTGGAAAGGGCAGGGCGCCTTCCGGGCGCTTCTTCTCGATGGTCGTCAGACCCTCGCCGCTCGCCCAGGGGGCCAGGTGGGATTTCTCCCAGCGGGCGAGGATCTCGTCGGCCGCGGCGACGACCGACTCGAGACGGTCGAGCGGCGGCAGGTCGGAGCGGCTGGCCCGCAGCAGCGCGTCGAGGACGCCCGCCATCTCGGTGGCGGCCGTCTGATTGCGCGGCAGCCGCGGCCCGAACGCGGCGAGATCGGCGGCGAACGGCGCCAGGACCCGGGCGACCTCGGCGAGCCACGTTTCGGCGAACGCCGCGGGCAGCGGGTCGCGCTCGAGGTCGGCCGGCGTCACCCCTTCGCGCAGGGCAAACAGCAGCGTCTCGCGCAGCTCCTCCGGTCCGATGCGGTCGGCGAGCAGCGCCAGCAGGTCGGGGTCGCCGTCCCCGGCGAGGCGCGCGGTGAGCTGGTCGGCGAGGACTTCGTCGGCCAGCCGTGCGACCTCCCGTTCGTCGGCGTCGACCCGGAAGCCGGGGTGGAGGCCGGCCTCGAACGGGTGCTCGGCGAGCAGGCCGCGGCAGAAGGCGTGGATCGTCTGGATGCGCGCCCGGCCCAGCTCGTCGACCAGCCGGCGGGCGCGAAGCGCCGCCTGCGGACCGACCGCGGCGAGGCTCTCCGCGGCATCCTCCGGCAGCTGCCCGGCGGCGACCGCGGCGAGGGAGGTGGCGAGGCGGCCGGCCATCTCGGCCGCCGCCGCTTCGGTAAAGGTGATGGCGACCAGGCCGTCGAGCACCTCGGCGGCGACCAGGTCGTCGGCCGGCGGCGCCGCCCGGCGCTCGCGGGCGCGGCTGGTCAGCCGCTCCTCCGCCTCCCGCCAGCCGGGTCCCAGGGTCCAGGTGAGCAATCGGGAGACCAGGGCGCGCGTCTTGCCGGTGCCGGCGCCCGCCTCGAGCAGCACCGGAACCTCGAAGCGTTCGACGGCCAGCTGGCGCGCCGCGGCGTCGGCGAGCGGCTTCATGCCCGCTCCCTGTCGCGCGTCGGCAGTCGCCAGAGTTGCCAGAGCGCCTCGTCGACTTCGTCGCGGTCGGCGCGATTCTGCTCGGCGGCGTGCCAGCGCTCGAGGCGGAGACGGAAGCCGCTGTCGCCGCGCACGCACGCCTCCGCCACCTCGCAGCGGTCGCAACCGGCGTACTCACTGTCGAGCCCCGGCTCGAGCAGGCGGGGAGCGTGCAGGCCCAGCCGGCGGGCGGTGGCGAGGATCGCTACGCTGCCGGCGAGTGCCGCGGCCGCCTCCTCACCCGCCGCGAGCTCGGCGTGGCGCAGTTCGTCGTCGAGGTCCGGACGCAGGAACGTATAGCGGGCGACCGACGGGCGCGGCGCCGCGGCGGCCAGATAGAGCGCCCCCTGCAGCCGCGTGCCCGTGCGCACGCCGGCGAGCAGGTGCTTCTGCCGCGTCTCCGCTTTGCGGCGGTCCAGTCCGGCGCCCGGGGCGCCGATCTTGAAGTCGGTGAAGACCAGCGCGTCGCCGAGGCGCGAGACGCGGTCGACCCGGAAGGGGATCGTCTCGCCGGCGACGCTGGCCTCGCCCGCGAGCTCGGCGGCGAGCCACCGCGCCCCGTCCTCCGCATCGAGGCGGCGCGCCACTGCCAGCAGCTGGCGGGCCTCGCCGGCCACCAG
>JAIOJQ010000423.1 GCA_019911865.1 Thermoanaerobaculia bacterium | reverse complement strand
CACCGAAGGGGACAAGGTCAAGAATCCCAACACCGACCTGGTGGCGGGTGCCGGCGGCCGCTCTGCTGGCCGGGCGCGGGCGGGCCGCCGGCACCCGCCACCAGGTCGGTGTTGGGATTCTTGACCTTGTCCCCTTCGGTGAGGCCCGAGACGATCTCGATCTGGATGCCGTCGGAGAGGCCGGTGACGACGTCGCGGCGCTCGAAGACCTGTGGCGACGTCTCGACCTCGACGAACGCCTGTTCGCCGTCGAACTGCAGCAGCCCCTCGTCGATCGCCAGCACCTGCTCCCGCTTGTCGAGCACGATGTCGGCGTTGGCGCTGTAGTTGGCGCGCAGGAAGAGGTCGGGGTCGGGAAGCACGGCGGCGCGGATCTCGAACTGGATCGCCCCTTCCTCCTCGACGCCACGCGGTGCGATGTGCTCGAGCGTGGCGCGGATCTTCGCCTGCGGCAGCGCCCCGATGGTCAGCAGCAGCTCCATGCCCGGCCGGATCTTGCCGACCTCGCTCTCGTCGACCTTGCCCTCGAAGATCATGTCGCCCATGTCGGCGATCGAGGCGATCGTCGTCCCCTCGTTGAAGTTGTTGGCCTGGATCACCGAGTTGCCGAGCTCGACTGGTACGTCGAGCACCATGCCCGCCATCGTCGAGCGGACGATGGTCGTGGCGGCACTGGCGACCCGCTCGCTGGTGCCGGTGCGCACGATGTCGAGGCCGTTCTCGGCCCCGGCGAGCTCCTCGCGCGCCTCGGCGAGCGCCACCTCGGCGCGATCGAGCTCGGCGCGCGCCACCGTGCCCTGCTCGAACAGGCTCTTCTGCCGGCCGTGCTCGCGCTCCGCGTCGGCGAGGCTGATGCGCGCCCGGTTGAGCCGCGACTCGGCGTCCGAGAGGCGGTTCATGTCGGGGATCACCCGCACCCGGGCGACCAGCGAGCCCTTGTCGATCATCTGGCCGGCCTCGACCATCAGCTCGTCGATGATTCCCGAAACCAGCGGCTTGATCGCCACTTCGTTGCGCGGCACGACCGAGCCGGTCGCCACCGTCTTCTGCACGATGTCGGCGCGCACCGGAGTGGCGGTCGCGTAGACGACCGGCTTCTTGCGCGACTTGCCGTAGAGCACGGAGCCGGTCCACGCCATGAGGGCGAGAAACGCGACACCGACCAGGATCCCCAGAAACTTCTTCATTGCTCCTCCACTCCGTGTAACGAACGAGCCGGCGAACCGCTCACTCCGAGCGCAGCGCGACGACCGGGTTGACCGCCACGGCGCGCTGCGCCGGAATCAGCCCGGCCACCGTGCCGGCGGTCACCAGGATCAGCACCGCGATCAACGCGTCGTCGAGCATCACGCCCGGATCCTTGAACATGGTCGGCTGGCCGCCGGCCGTTCCGGCGCCGGCGAGGAGGCCCGAAATACCCTCCATGGTCGCCACCCCGGCCGCCAGGCCGAGCAGGCCGGCGGCGGCGGTCAGCACCACCGCCTCGAGGACGATCTGGCCGATGACGCTGCCCGGCCGGGCGCCGATGGCGCGCCGGATGCCGATCTCCCGCGTGCGCTCGCGGACCACGATCAGCATGATGTTCGACACCCCGATGGCGCCGGCGGTCAGCGTGCCGAGGCCGACGATCCACATCAGCAGCCGGATGCCGGCGAACAGCCCCTGGATCTTGGCGAACTCCTCGGCGAGGTTGAACGAACCGATACCGCGGCGGTCGTCGGCCGCCACCTTGTGACGCGTGCGCAGCAGCGTCAGCACCTGCTCTTCCACCCTCTCGGCCGAAACCCCGGGAGCCGCTGTGACCGCGTACCAGTGCACCTCGCCGGCCGCGTTGAACGAGTTCTGGAAGGTGGTGAACGGGATGTAGATCGTCTGCGCGTCGCGGTCCGCCTGGCCGCCGGAATTGCGCGAGCCGAAGACGCCGATCACCTTGAACCAGACGCCGTTGATCTCGATCGCGTCGCCGATCGGATTCTCGCCATCGGGGAACAGGACCTCCTGCACCCGCGTGCCGATCACGGCGACCTTGCGCGCTTCCTCGACGTCGAGCCTGCCGAGCAGGCGGCCCTTCTCGACGCGCACCGACTGGATCTCGAAGATCTCCGGGTGGTCTCCCATGACGCTGAACGACCCGGTCTCGCCGCCGCGCCGCACCACGACGCCGCCGCGCCAGCCGCCGCGCTGCAGCCGGGGCGCCACCACCGCGGCGTCGGGCACCTGGCGGCGGATTTCGGCGGTGTCCTCGTCGGTGAAGTCGATCGAGCGCCCGGCGGGCAGGCCGGCGAACGGCTTCGAGGTGCGCATCCCCCAGCAGAAGAAGCTGTTGGTCGCCGTCCCCTCGAACCCGGCCATGACGCCGTTGGTGAGGCCGTTGCCCGAGCCGAGCAGGACGACCAGCAGAAAGATGCCCCAGAAGACGCCGAAGGCGGTGAGAAAGGTGCGCAGGCGGTTCTTGGCCAGCGCGTGTCCGATCTCCTGCCAGTGGTCGAGGTCGAAGAGACTCATCGCTCACTCGTCCCGCAGCGCGACGACCGGCTGCACCGCCGCCGCGCGGCGGGCCGGGAAGAAGCCGGCGATGCCGCCGGCGACCACCAGCAGCACGGTCGCCCAGAAGGCCACTCCGAGGTCGACCTGTGGATTGCGGAAGAAGGAGGACTCGGGCGGCAGGGCGCCCGACACCAGCTCGAGCACCGCCACCCCCGCGGTCAGGCCGAGGTAGCCGGCCACCGCGGTGATCAGCACCGACTCGGCGAGCACCAGGGAGACGATCGAAGCCGGCGTGGCACCGAGCGCCTTGCGGATGCCGATCTCCCGCGTCCGCTCCTTGACCGCCACCAGCATGATGTTCGACACGCCGACGACGCCCGCCAGCAGGGTGCCGATGCCGACCACCCAGACGAAGATGCGGATGCCCTTCATCATGCCGACGAAGCGCAGGAAGTTCTCCACCTGGTTCATCACGAAGACGGCGCCCTTGTCCTCGGGGTCGAAGTCGTGGTTCTCGGCGAGGATGTCGCGCGCCTGGTCGGCCATCGACCGGCTCTCTTCGAGCGTCGCCTCGCCGGTGGTGAAGAGGATCTGGTGGACCCGGTCGCGCCCTCCGAAAGTGCGCTGGGCGGTCGAAATCGGCAGGTAGATCAGCTCACGTTCGGAGTCCGACCCCTCGTCGTCGAAGACGCCGACGACCTTGAAGGCGACGCCGTTGATGCGGATCTCGCGCCCGAGCGGCGGCTCGGATCCGAACAGCGTGTCGCGCACCAGGGTGCCGACCACCGCCACCTTGCGGAAGTCGCGGATGTCGAGCTCGTTGATGTAGCGGCCGGCGACGACCTTGGTCCGCTCGAGGATCCGGTGACCGGGGTGGACCGAGCGGATGTTGAAGCTGCCGGTCTCGTTGCCGTAGGTCACCCGCTGGTTGCCGAACGCCATGAAACGGGCCGACGAGTACTCGACCCCTTCGATGCGGGTCGTCACTTCGCCGTAGTCGTCGTTGTCGAAAAAGATCCGCCGCCCCGGCTGCAGCCCCTGGTAGGGCTTCGAAGTGCGCCCGCCCGATACCCAGACGCTGTTGAGCGCGTCGTCGCGGAACTGGTACTCGATCCCCTGCGCCAGCCCCTGACCCGAGCCGAGCAGCACGACCAGCATGAAGATCCCCCACGCCACGGCGAAACCGGTGAGCGCGGTCCGCAGCTTGTTGCGACGGATCGTCTCGAGGATCTCCTGCCAGGTGTCGGGGTCGAACAGTCCGGCTCGCACGCGCGCCTCAGGCTCCGACCGCCGCGGTGGCGACTGCGGACTCCTCGTGGCGCGCCGGTTCGCGCCGCTGGTTGGCGCGGTCCCACTCGATCTGTCCGTCGACCAGGTGGATGATGCGGTCGGTCATCCCCGCGATGTCGTTCTCGTGGGTGATGATGACGACGCTCACGCCCTCCGCCTGGACGGCCTGCAGCGTCTTCATGATTTCGTAGGAGGTGCCCGAGTCGAGCGCGCCGGTCGGCTCGTCGGCGAGCAGCACCTTGGGACGGGTCACCAGCGAGCGGGCGATGGCGACCCGCTGCTGCTGGCCGCCCGACAGCTCGCGCGGCAGGTGGGCGGCCCGATCGGCGAGCCCGACCCGCTCGAGGTAGTCGAGGGCGATCCGGTTGCGCTCGCGGCGCGACACTCCCTGGTAGAACAGCGGCAGTGCCACGTTCTCGACCGCGGACTTGAAGGGAATCAGGTGAAAGGACTGGAAGACGAAACCGATGTAGCGACTGCGCAGCTGCGCCGCGCGCGCCTCGGTGAGATCCGACATGTCCTCGCCGTCGAGCTCGTACGTCCCGCCGTCGAAGCGGTCGAGCAGCCGAGGATGTTCATCAGCGTCGACTTGCCCGAGCCCGAGGCGCCCATGATGGCCACCAGCTCGCCGTGGCCGATGTCGAGATCGATCCCCTTGAGGACCTCGAGCCGGTTCGAGCCCATCGTGTAGCTCTTCCGGATGCCGCGCAGCTGGATCATGTCGGGATGCACCACTCCTGGATCGCGGGGAGACACCCCCCCCTGAAGGTACGTCGGCCGGCGCCGAAGGTTCTCGTTTCCCGGACGCCCGGGAGCCGCGGAGTCAATGGCCCTTGGGTCCGCGCCCGGGGGTGAAGATCGGCACCGGGAAGGGGGCGACGACGCTGCCGGCAGGCCGCGCCGGCCGCGAGCGGGCGACCCCCTCCCGCTCGACCTCCTCGATCCGCAGCACCGCGTGCAGCGGCAGATGGAGCCGTCGGGCGGCGCCGAACTCGGCCCGCAGCCCCTCCTCGGCGGGATCGACCACGACCTCCGAGCGGGCCCCGAAGACCAGGTCCTCGACCTCGACGAAGCCGAACAGCCCCCCCTGCCCCACCTGGCGGGCGTAGAGCTCGACGATCTCCCCCTGATTCTGGAAGACGACCTTGTAGAGCGAGGGCTGGCGCCGGCGGCTCATGGCCCGGCAATCGTACCATCGCGATCGCCGCCGGCCGGCGATGCGGAGACGCCCTCGCCGGCCGGCGGGGGACTCAGTAGCGGTAGTGATCCGGCTTGTAGGGACCCTCGGCCGGAACGCCGATGTACTCGGCCTGCTTCGGCGTCAGCTTCGTCAGCCGGACGCCCAGCTTGTCGAGGTGGAGGCGCGCCACCTTCTCGTCGAGGTGCTTGGGCAGCACGAGGACCTGGCGACCGTACTTGCCGGCGTTCTTCGCCAGCTCGATCTGCGCCATCGCCTGGTTGGTGAAGCTCATCGACATGACGAACGAGGGGTGGCCGGTGGCGCAGCCGAGGTTGAGCAGCCGGCCCTCGGCGAGAATCAGCACCGAGTGGCCGTCGGCGAAGCGCCACTCGTCGTACTGCGGCTTGATGTTGAACTTCTCGACCTTCCCCTCCTTGCGCATCTTCTCGAGGCCGGCCATGTCGATCTCGTTGTCGAAGTGGCCGATGTTGCCGACGATCGCCTTGTCCTTCATCGCCGCCATGTGGGCGGCGGTCAACACGTCGCGGTTGCCCGTGGCGGTGACGAAGACGTCGGCGACGCCGATGACGTCCTCGACCGGCCGCACCTCGAACCCGTCCATCGCCGCCTGCAGGGCGCAGATCGGGTCGATCTCGGTGACCACGACGCGGGCGCCCTGGCCCTTCAGCGCCTGGGCGCACCCCTTGCCGACCTCGCCGAAGCCGCAGACGACCGCCAGCTTGCCCGACAGCATGACGTCGGTGGCGCGGTTGAGGCCGTCGACGATCGAGTGCCGGCAGCCGTAGAGGTTGTCGAACTTCGACTTGGTGACCGAATCGTTGACGTTGATCGCCGGGAACAGGAGCTTCCCGTCGCGCTCCATCTCGTAGAGACGGTGGACGCCGGTGGTGGTCTCCTCGGAGACGCCCTGCATCGCCGGCACGATGCGGCTCCAGCGCCCGGGGTCCGCGGCGGCGATCTTCGCCAGGCGATCGAGGACGATGGCGTACTCCTCGCTGTCGGCGGTCTCGGGGGCCGGGATGCCGCCCGCCTGCTCGAACTCGTACCCCTTGTGGATGAGCAGCGTGGCGTCGCCGCCGTCGTCGACGATCAGCGTCGGCCCGAGGCCGCCGCCGAAGTCGAGGGCCCGATCGGTGAACTCCCAGTACTCCTCGAGGCTCTCCCCCTTGAAGGCGAAGACCGGGATGCCGGCCGGCGCCTCGGGCGTGCCGTGCGGGCCGACGACCACCGCGGCGGCGGCGTGATCCTGGGTCGAAAAGATGTTGCACGAGACCCAGCGCACTTCGGCGCCGAGCTCGGCCAGGGTTTCGATCAGGACGGCGGTCTGGATCGTCATGTGCAGCGAGCCCATGACGCGGTGGCCGGCGAGCGGCCGGGCGCCGGCGTACTCGCTGCGGATTGCCATCAGGCCGGGCATCTCCTGCTCGGCCAAGCGGATCTCCTTGCGCCCCCACTCGGCGAGTGCGAGGTCGGCGACGCGAAAGTCGAGCTTCTTCTCGGTGGCGACGGTCATCGGATCATCCTCTTTTCGGTTCAGCTGCGGTTCGAGAGTTCGGCATTTTTCGAGACGAGACGTTCTGTTCAAGACCTGCGTGCGAGAGAGCTGGCGGTTCTGCGGAGCGGTGGCGGGTTGCGCGACGTTGGAAAGGCGCAAAGACGTTCTGTTGAGGGGAAGAATTCGGGGCCTCGGTGGCTGCGACGTGGCCGCTTCGCCGCCCGGGGCGTCGTGGAGAGGCGGCGGCGGAAGTGCGATCGGGTTTCGTCGCGATGGTTCCGCTGGTTCGGGTAGCTCCGGCTCCGGATTCGTGACTCGCGCGCGGCGCGGCAGGGCGCGAGGCGGCGGCCAGGAGGAGGGCCGGGCCCTTGCTCTGCGGGTCGGTCGGCAGCGGCGAGCAGGTGACGGCCTCGAGGCCGGCGGCGGCGAGCAGCGCCGCGAGCTCGGCGACGTCGAAGCCGTTGCGACGCTGGCCCAGGCGACGGCGAAACTCCTCGCGATCGTGGCGCAGCAGGTCGACGACCACGGCGCGGCCGCCGGGGCGCAGGATGCGCGCCATCTCGGCGATCGCCCGAGCGGGCTCCTCGACGTGGGTCAGGGCGAGCAGGAGGAGCGCCGCGTCGCAGGCTGCGTCGTCGATCGGCAGCGTTTCGAGGGCTCCCTGGCGGAGTTCGACGTTGCCGCCCGCGCCCATCGCGGCGCCGCCGATCCGCCGCTGCGCCGCCTCGAGCATCTCGGCGGAGAGATCGACGGCAATCACCTTCGCCACCCGCGGCGCCAGCAGCGCGGCGACCGAACCCGAGCCGCAGGCGAGGTCGGCCACCGTCCAGTCGGCGGGGAGCAGGGCGCGCAGCGCTTCGTCGGTGAAGCGCTCGCCGTAGAGCTCGCGGCGAAGGTGATCCCACTCGTCGGCCACGCCGGCGAAGAAGTCGCCGCTGCCGCGCCGCCGCTCGAGGCAGCGCTCGAGTCGCAGCCGGTCGTGCTCGAGCGCCGGCCAGCCGCCCATCGCCTCGCGCGCCAGTTGCCAGAGTCGGAGCGCGGGCGCCGGAAGGTCGCCGTCGAGCATGCGGTAGAGGTTCGCCGTCTTCTCGCCGCGCGCGGCGATCCAGCCCTGTTCGGCCAGCACCTTGAGGTGACGCGACACCGTCGACTGGGGGAGCTGGAGGATCTCGGCGAGATCGGCCACTGGCAGCTCGTGCCCTTCGAGCAGGGCGAGCACGCGCAGACGCGCGGGCTCGGCCAGCGAACCGGCGCGGGCGACGAACGACTCGGGGGAGCGAGAGTTATTCATCCGTAAATCCGGATGAAAGGATACATACAGGACGCCATCCGGTCAAGCGGCTCGTGGCCACCGATCCGCTCCCCCGCCGGGTATCCTTCCAACTCTCCCCATGACGACGTTCTCCCATCGGGTGGCCCTGCTGACCGGAGCCTCGAGCGGCATCGGGCGCTCGCTCGCGCTGGCACTCGCCGTCGAGCAGGCCAGACTCGCGCTGGTCGGGCGCGACGTGGCCGCACTCGAAGCGGTCGCGAATCTCGCCCGCGAACGCGGTGCTCGGGCGGTGGTGCTCGCCGCCGATGTCGGCATCGAAGGCGACGCCACGGCAATCGTCGACCGGACAGTCGCCGCCTTCGGCCGGCTCGACCTCCTGATCCTCAACGCCGGCCAGGACATGTGGGCGCGCCTCGAGGAGATTGCCGACCCCTCGATTTTCGAGCAGCTCGTGCGCATCAACTACCTCGGCCCGGCCTGGACGACCTGGCGGGCGCTGCCGCACCTGAAGGCGAGCCGCGGCCGGATCGTCGCGATGTCGAGCCTCGCGGGGCTCACCGGCGTGCCGACCCGCACCGGCTACGCCGCCACCAAGCACGCCCTTCACGGCTTCTTCGATTCGCTGCGCGTCGAACTCGCCGGCAGCGGCGTCTCGGTCACGCTGGTCTGCCCCGACTTCGTCCTCTCCGAGATCCACCGCCGCGCGCTCGGCCCCGACGGCCGGCCGCTCGGCGCGAGCCCGATGCGGGAGGCGAAGCTCATGACCGCCGAGCGGTGCGCCGCGCTGGCGCTCGCCGCAGCTCGCAAGCGGCGCCGCATGGTGCTGCTCTCCGCTCGCGGCAGGGTGGGCCGCTGGGTGCGGATGTTCGCCCCGGGCCTGATCGACCGCATCGCCAGGCGCGCCGTCGCGCGCGGGCACTGAGCCCGCGCTCGCTCCGGGCGAGATGCCGACCGCCGGCGGGCGTCACTCCTCGAGGATCTGCACCACCAGGGCGTGCTCGTGGGGGCAGCGCCCGGGTTCGCAGTGCACCAGGCCGCGCGATTTGTACTTGGTGTAGCCGTCCGGGAAGATCGTGACCACCGTGCCGAAGCGCGCGGCGAGGCGGCGCGCGGCGAGGAAGTTGGCGCCCGAGGAGATGCCGACGCAGTGGCCGTGCTGGCGCTGGATGTGGAGCGCCGCTTCGATCGCTTCGTCGGTCGAGATGGTGATCACCTCGTCGATGTACGGGTGGACGCCGCCGTCGCCGTCGCCGGCCAGGGCGGGGATGAAGCCGTCGCCGATCCCCGAGATGCCGTGCGAGCCGGCCGGCCCCCCCGACATCACCGCCGATTCGGTCGGCTCGACCGCGGCCACGTGCAGGTCGGGAAAGTCGCGCCGCAGCCGCCGCGCCACGCCGACGATCGTCCCGCCGGTCCCGATGCCGGCGACGAAGGCTCCCAGTCGGCGGCCGGTGGTCTGCTGCAGGATCTCCTCGCCGGTCGTCCGCTCGTGACACTCCGAGTTGAGCTCATTGGAGAACTGGTCGGGGTTGAACCAGCCGTTCTCGGCCGCCAGGCGGTCGCGAATGACCGCCGCCTCGGAAAAACTCCCTTCCTTCGAGCAGAGCACGAGGTTGGCGCCGAGGCTGCGGATGATCTGCTTGCGCTCCTCGGTCATGTCCTCGGGCATCACGATGGTGACCGGGTGCCCCATCTGCCGCGCGAACCAGGCGAACGCGATGCCGGTGTTGCCGCTCGTCGCCTCGACGATCCCCTGGCCGGGCGCCAGCAGCCCGCGCCGCCGGCTCTCCTCGAGGATGTACTTGCCGATGCGGTCCTTGATGCTGCCGCACGGGTTGGCGCATTCGAGCTTGGCGAGGATCCCCTCGACCTCGACCAGCGGGGTGTCCCCGACGTGGGTGCGGACTTTCAGCATGGGGCGCATGATATCGCCCCGTCCCGCGAGGACTCAGCCGGCGAGCAGGTCGTCGAGTGGCGCCCCCGGCGACCGCTCCTCGGGCGGCGCGCCAGGCCGGAAGATGCGGGCTCCCGAGAGGCCGCCGATTCGCCCCGCGGCTCCGGCGATCGCCAGCCAGCCCCCCTCGCGCAGGCCCACCACCGGTCGGTCGTTCTCCTCCAGGAACTCGAGGATCCGCTGCTCGCGCGTCTCGCCCATGTGGGTCGAGTCGGGCGGCGGGTCGAGGTAGTGCGGGTTGATCTGGAAGGGCACCAGGCCGAGGGCCTCGAAGCCCGGCGGCTCGACGATCGGCATGTCGTTGGTGGTGCGGATGGTCGGCGCCGCGATGTTGATGCCCGCCGACGCCCCCAGGTACGGCATGCCGCCGAGGACGCGCTCGCGCAGTGGCGCCGCCAGGCCCGCCTCGCGCAACGTCTTGAGCAGGCGGAAAGTGTTGCCGCCACCGACGAAGACCGCCGCGGCGGTCTCCACCTGGCGCGCCCCGGACGGCGCCGCGAGCAGCTCGTCGACCTCGATGCCGAGTGGCGCGAAGCGCTCTCGCGCCTTCGCCGAGTAACCGGCGCGGTCGTGCAGCGCGAAGGGGACGAAGAGCAGCCGGGAGACGCCGGCAAGGTGACCGCGGATCTCGTCGATCGCGTGGTCGAGGTAGCCGTGGCCGTGCTGGGTCGAGTTCGAAAGCAGCAGCAGACGTCTCACGATTCCCCTCCCGCCGCGGGCGCAGCCGCGAGCCCCGCCGCCTCGGCGACGAGGTCGAAGATCCGCGTGTTGTCGTGAAAGCCGGAGAAGCGGCGCGCCACCGCCGCCGGCCCCCAGGCGTAGATCGCCACCGGCTCGCCGGCGTGCCGGCCGCTGGTCCAGGCGACGCGCAGCGTCGTCGCGTCCGAGGTGTTGTCGATCGACAGGCCGCCGGTCGAATGGTCGGAGAGGACGAGGACCAGCGTGTCGCTGCGTCCGGCGGCGAAGCCGACGATCGCCTCGACGGCGCGATCGAGCCGCAGGGCCGCCGCGGTCATCCGTTCCAGATCGTTGTGGTGCGCGCCGGTGTCGATCCCCTCCTCCTCGACGACGAGGAAGAGGCCGCTGCCGCGCCGCTCCGCCGCCGCGGCGAGCAGGTCGAGGGCGCGCACGGCGAGGTCGGCGACGTCCGGGTGCGCCGGCTCCTCGCCGAGGACGCCGCCCGGAAAGACCGCCCACAGCGGCAGGCCGTCGGCGGCCGCCAACCCCGCGAGGTCGGTCACCACCCGCGTGCCCCGCGACGCCGCCTCGGCCAGCAGGTCGCGGCCGTCCGTGCGCAGGCCGCCGGCGGCCTCGGGCAGGAAGCGCTCGCGGCCGCCGCCCGCCAGCAGGTCGACCGGCGACGCGAGGAGCTGCTCGAGGATGGCGTCGTAGTCCCGCCGGCGGTCGACGTGGGCGAGGAACGCGGCGGGCGTGGCGTCGAAAACCTGGGTGGAGGTCACCACGCCGGTCACCCAGCCGGCGCGCGCCGCCAGCTCGACCAGGCTGGTGAGCGGCGTGCCGTCCGGCGCCGTGCCGACGCGGGTGTTGGAGGTCTTCGCGCCGCTGGCGAAGGCGGTGGCGCCGGCATCCGAGTCGGTGACCAGGCCCGCCGCCGGATGCGTGGCCATCAGCCCGACCACCGGGAAGCGCTGGAACAGGAAGCGCCCTTCCGGTCCGAAAGCGCGCAGGCGAGCGGCGGCGGACTGCGCGACGCCCATGCCGTCGGCCACCACCAGCACGACGTGCCGCAGCTCCCCCTCGGGCAGCTCCGGCAGCGCCAGCGTCGACGGCGTGGCGAGCCCGCCGACCGGCGCCTCGGCGAGTCTCATCGCGCGGCCGACCGGCGGCCCCCAGCCGGCCCGTCCGGCCCACCAGGCGCCGGCGACCACGCCGACCACCAGCGCCGCCGCCGGCAGGGCGCGCTTCACGCGGGCCTCACCAGGCGGCCGTCGAGCTCGAGCCCGGCGGCGACCTCCTTCATCGCGGCAAGCACGTTGCCGATGTGATCGGCGAGAGCGAGCTGGCCGGCGAAGGCGACCCGCGAGAAATCCTCCGTGGCGCGCTCGACCTCGGCGCGATCGACCCCGGCGGCGAAGGCCTTCTCCTTCCAGCGCTTCTGGATCGACTTGACCTCGACGTCGCGCACGTCTTTGCTCGGCCGCACCAGCGCCGCGGCACTCACCAGGCCGGTGATCTCGTCACAGGCGCGCAGCGCGAAGTCCATCGAGGTGGCCGCCTCGACCCCGGTGCCGGCGGGGTTGTGCGCCAGGATCGCCTGCACGACCGCCTCCGGGCAGCCCGCCTCGCGCAGCCGCGCGATCCCCGCCTTCGGGTGGGCCTCGAGCGTCGGGTGGATCTCCCAGTCCCAGTCGTGCAGCAGGCCGGCGAGCCCCCACGAGTCGGCGTCCTCGCCCAGCCGGGCGGCGTAGAACCGCATCGCCGCCTCGACGGCCAGCATGTGGCGTCGCAACCCCGCCGCCTCGACGTGTGCCTCGACCAGACCCCAGGCCTCTTCTCGCGTCATCGAACCTCCCGCACCGCCCCGAAGCCTATCGGCCCGGTCGCCGGCTTGCCAGCGTGCCAGAATCGCCGCGCCGATGTACCTCGATTTCTACGGCTTTCGCGAACCCCCCTTCTCGCTGACGCCCGATCCGCGCTTTCTCTTCCTCTCGGCGCGGCATCGCGAGGCGCTCGAGCACCTGCTCTACGGCATCCGGGAGCGCAAGGGGTTCGTGCAGATCACCGGCGAGGTGGGGGCCGGCAAGACGACGCTCTGCCGCGCCGCGCTCGAGCAGCTGGGGCCGTCGTTCCGCACCGCGCTGATCCTCAACCCGGTGCTCTCGTCGCCACAGCTGCTGCGCACCATCCTCGTCGAGCTCGGCATCGAGCCGCCCGGGCGCAGCGACCGGGCGCTCTACCTCGAGCGGCTCAACGAGTTCCTGCTCGCCCAGGTGCCGGCCGGCAACGACGTGGTGCTGATCATCGACGAGGCGCAGGACCTTTCGGCCGAGCTGCTCGAGCAGATCCGCCTGCTGTCCAACCTCGAAACCGACCGCCGCAAGCTGATCCAGATCGTCCTCATCGGCCAGCCGGAGCTGCGCGCCATGCTCGACGACCCCGGCCTGCGCCAGCTGCGCCAGCGCATCACGGTGCGCTTCCACCTGACGCCGCTCGACCGCGAGGAGACCGCCCTCTACGTTCACTGGCGGATGCAGGTCGCCGGCGGCAACGGGCGCCCGGCGCTCACCCCCTGGGCGCTGCGCCGCGTGCACCACTACTCGCGCGGCATCCCGCGGCTGATCAACGCGGTCTGCGATACGGCGCTGCTCGCCGGCTACGTCGAAGGGGTCGAGCGCCTGGAGGGGCGGCACATCCGCCGCGCCATCCGCGAGCTCGAAGGGAGGGCCTCGTGAGCCTGGTCTCGGAGGCGCTCAAGAAGGCCCAGCGCGAGGCGGCCCAGCGGGAAGGGCGCGTCCGCCAGCTTCCCGAGCCGCTGCTCGGCGCGGCGGCGCAGATCGGAATCTTCGGCGCGCTCTGGGCGGCGTTGCTGCTCGGCTTCACGCCGGCGCAGGCAGCCGCGATCGGCATCATCGGCGGCGCCGACGGGCCGACCGCGATCTTCCTGTCGTCCCGCCTCGCCCCCGAGTATGTCGGCGCCATCGCGATCGCCGCCTACTCCTACATGGCGCTGGTGCCGGTCATCCAGCCCCCGATCATCCGGCTGCTGACCAGCCGCGAGGAGCGCAAGATCCGGATGAAGCCCAACCGTCCGGTTTCGAAGCGGATGCGGGTGCTCTTCCCGGTCGTCGCTTTCCTGCTGTGCGCCTTCATCGCCCCCGGCTCGATCACGCTGATTGGCATGCTCTGCTTCGGCAACCTGCTCAAGGAGTCGGGCGTCACCGAGCGCCTGGCCCAGACCGCGCGCACGGCCTTCCTCGACGCCATCACCATCCTGCTCGGCGTCACGGTCGGCTGCTCGACCGACGCCTCGCGTTTCCTGACTCCGGCCTCGATCAAGATCTTCGCCCTCGGCGCCTTCTCGTTCTGCATCGCGACCGCCGGCGGCGTGCTCTTCGCCAAGCTGATGAACGTCTTCTCGACCGACAAGATCAACCCGATCATCGGCTGCGCCGGGGTTTCCGCCGTCCCCGACTCGGCGCGCGTCGCGCAGATCGTCGCCGCCGAGGAGGACCCGCAGAACTTCGTGATCATGCACGCCATGGCGCCCAACG
>JAIOJQ010000422.1 GCA_019911865.1 Thermoanaerobaculia bacterium | reverse complement strand
GCGGCTCATCGGCGCGCCCCCGGGCTACGTCGGCTACGAGGAGGGCGGGCACCTCACGGAGGCCGTGCGCAGGAAGCCCTACTCGGTGATCCTGCTGGACGAGGTCGAGAAGGCGCACCCGGACGTCTTCAACGTGCTGCTCCAGCTGCTCGACGACGGCCGACTGACCGACGCCCAGGGGCGCACGGTCGACTTCAAGAACACGGTGGTGATTCTCACCTCGAACCTCGGCTCGCACCACCTGATGGAGGGGATCGACGCGCGCGGCGAGATTTCCGAGGCGGCGCGCGACGCGGTGCAGGCGGAGCTGCGCGCCCGCTTCCGGCCGGAGTTCCTCAACCGTCTCGACGACGTGGTGCTGTTCAAGCCGCTGCGCCTCGAGGAGATCGAGCGCATCGTCGAGCTGCTCGCCGAAGGGCTGCGCAGGCGCCTCGCCGACCGCGCCCTCACTCTCGAGATGACCCCCGAGGCGCGCAGCCTGGTGGCGTGCGAGGGTTTCGACCCGGTCTTCGGCGCCCGCCCGCTCAAGCGCTTCCTCCAGCACCAGCTCGAGAGCCGCATCGCCCGCGCCCTGATCGCCGGTGAAGCGCCCGAAGGCTCCACCGTCCGCGTCGAAGTCGACGGCGGCGCGCTGGCGATCCGGATCGACGCCCCCGCGCCGGTGCCGTCCGGGTGAGCTCTCTGCCGTCCGGAGTCGGCTGCGCGCCGGCGGCCGACTCGCCCCGGCTCCGGCCCCCTCACCTCGGCTAGAATCGGCAGCGATGGACGACGGCCACTCGACCCTGGAGGAGCGCAGCCGCGAGCGGCGCCGCCGCATCGTCGGCAACCGGGCAGCGAGCTTCGACGAAGCCGAGGCCTGGGACCTCGCCTACTGGCAGCAAAGGACGCCACAGGAGCGCCTCTCGGCGCTCGTCGCGATCCGACGAGACGTCGAGCTCGCCGAGGCGGCACGGCGCGCCGCCGAGCGCGGTGGGCGCTGACGAGTGGAGACCGTTCGCGACTTCGAGGACGTCCTCGAGCTGTTCCAGCGCCACGGCGTCCGCTATCTCGTCATTGGCGGCCTGGCTTTCATCTTCCACGCCAAGCCCCGCTACACCAAGGACATCGATCTCTGGGTCGACCCGGAAGAATCGAACGTGGAGCGTGCGAATCGGGCCCTCGCAGAATTCGGAAGCCCGTACCTGCTGACGCCCGAGGACGCCGCCGAAATCGTCCAGCTCGGGCTTCCGCCGGACCGGATCGACCTGTTGCGAGATCCGGGGGGGTCGAGTCGTCTGCGCTTCGAAGAGGCGTGGGAGCGTCGAATCGAATCGCCCTACGGCGCCGCGGCGGCAAACTGGATCGACCTCGATTCACTGATCGAGATCAAGAGCGGCATCGACCATCCCCGCCACCAGGAGGATGCCCGCATCCTGCGCGAGATCCGCGCGCACCGGTAGGCCTCGACTTCGGACCCTCTCCGATGCGACCGGGTTCTCGCGATCACCGAGACCGCGCGCACACTTGTCGCTCGGAAAGACTTCGACTCAGCCTTCGGCGACCGGTCGCTCGGGCGCCGCCTCCGAGGTCGGTTCGTGACTCGCGTCGCCCGCGCTGCGCGCCGTGTGCCACAATCTGTTCCGTCCGGACGCTCCGGCAGTGGACGCGCGGACTCGACGTTCATTCTTTCCCGGGAGTCTCCATGGTCCGCCGAACCGTCCTGCTGATTGCCGCCTGTTTCGCTCTCGCCGTCGGCGCGCCGCCGTCGGGCGCCGCCGAGCCGGCGGCGCTGCCGCCGCTCGAGGAGCTCGTCCGCGCCCTCGACGCCCCGACGGTGGCCGGCCGATTGCCGGCGCCCGAAGTGTTGCGCGTCGGCCGCGCCGAGATCCGGCCGGGGGCCGGAAGCTACCTGCTCGTCCTCGAAGCCGGCGGCCGGCGCTGCGGCTGGATCCTCGCGGGACCGTCCCGGCTCGTCTACCGGGTCGATGACCGCTTCTCGATTCCGGTCGTGCGCCGCAACCTCAAGCAGATGCCCGGCCTCACTGCGCGCGAGGAGGGTAGCGCTCTGCTGCTGGAAACCGCCCTGCGTGGCGCCGCCGTCTGGGGCTGGGGCGAGGGCGAAACCGACCTGCAAGCCAGGGAGCTGCAACCGGTCGCCGCGAGCACGATTCCCGACTGGGTGCGCGAAGCGCTCGACAAGAGCCTCGACGACAACCCGGCCCGCGACGTCGCCCAGGACGCCTTCAACGGCCCGGCCGGCTACCGCTGGGCCCTGCTGCGCGGCCCCGGCGACGACTACGTGCTGGACGTCGATCCGCGACCCAGCGTGGCCACCGAGTGGCTGTCCCACTGGCGTAGTATCCCGATCAACAGCGGACCGTTCAGCGGGCGCCTCTACAGCGAGTCCGTCGCCACGCAGCCGATCGGGCGCGACTGGTGGGTCGGCCGCGCGCCCGAGTTCGAGACCACCGACACGAAGATCCGTGCCGTGCAGGGAGACGGCGAGCTGCTGACCGTCGAGGCCGCCGTCCGGATCCGCGTCACGCGCGGCGACCTGCGCCTGCTCTCCCTCTCGCTCGTCCACCACGTCTACGACGATCGCCTTCGCCGATTCGACAACCGGATCACGAAACTGACGGTGGACGGCCAGCCGGCCGCCTTCCACCACTTCGAGGACGACGCCCTCGAGGTCGTGCTCGCGCGACCCCTCGCCGTCGGGCAGAGTGTCCTGCTCGAGGTCACCTCGAGTGGCGAACTCCTCCAGCGGCCGTATGGCGACAGCTACTGGCGACTCGGCAACGAAGCCTGGTATCCGCGGCCATCGATCGGCATCGGCCGCGAGATGTCGTCCTTCGATATCGACGCGGAGGTGCGGGCACCGTTCCTCCCGTTCGCTCCCGGCACCATCGTCAGCCGAACCACGACGGCGACCGGCAACCGGGTCGTCACGCGACTCGCCGGCCCGATGGAGTCTGCCTTCCTGATGGCCGGCAAGTACTCCCTCTCGGAACACGACTTCGCCGAGCGCCGCGTCCGCATCGCCACCTACGCCGCCGTCAAGAAGCACGAGGCGGAGCGCGTGGCCGGCGTCGTCGCCGCGACGCAGAGCTGTCTCGAGCGCTGGCTCGGGGTTCCCTATCCCTTCCCGGATCTGCAACTGGTCGAGATCAACTCGTGGGGCTGGGCGCAGGCCCCTCCGGGGCTCATCTTCGTCACTGCGGATGCGTTCCTGAATTCGGCCGTCGCGCGCTCCGGCGTCGACGTGACACATGGAGACAGCGATCTGGTGTGGGGAACGCGCGGGATCAACGAGCGCATCGCCCACGAGGTGGCGCACGGCTGGTTTCCGCACGTGGCCAAGGTCGATTTTCTCGAAGAGAACTGGCTCTCGGAGAGTTTCGCCGACTACACGTCGGCGTTCTGCCTGTCGGGATTCGACGACAAGAAGGCGAAATATTTCTGGAAACGCCAGCTGCGCGACTGGAAGTCCGCCGCCAGCAAGGTCGAGGGAGGAACCAGCATCTTTCTCGCCAGACACGGCAACGACAAGGACGGCGCCATCAGCTCGCGGTACTACCTGCTCTACGGCAAGGGGCCGCTGGTGCTGCATGCGCTGCGCCAGGAGCTCGGGCGGCAGGCCGGAAGCAGCGAGGAGGGGGACCGGCTGTTCATGACCTGGATCCGCTCGTACGTCAAGAACTTCACCTACGAGACCGGCGAGACCCGCCACCTGGTCGCCATCCTCGAGCAGATGACCGGCAAGCCGTGGCAGCCCTGGTTCGAGCGCTACGTCTACGGCACGGAGACGCCCGCGGTCGATTGAGCACCGACGCCGTGCCCCGATAGGCTGAGCACTCATGCGCCCGGATCGACTGCCGCCCGGCCAGACCCTCACCCGCAAGTTCCCGGTCGTCGGCGAGAAGGCCCCTCTCGCGGCCGCGCTCGACCTCGCCGCCTGGCGACTGGTCGTCGACGGGCTGGTCGAGCGCCCGCTCGAACTTGCCTGGCCGGACTACCTGGCGCTGCCGCACCTCGACCGCCCGGCCGACCTGCACTGCGTCACCGGCTGGAGCCGCCTCGACTGCCGCCTCACCGGCGTGCCGCTCGCGGCGCTGCTCGAGCGCGCGGGAGTCCGCGCCGCGGCGCGCTTCGTCCGCTTCGAGGCGTGGTCCGAGCGCCGCCACGACACCTCGCTGCCGCTCGACTTCGCCCGCGCCGACGTCTGGCTGGTGCACGCCATCGACGGAGCGCCGCTCACCGTCGAGCACGGCTACCCGCTGCGCACGGTGGCGCCGGGGCGCTACTTCTACAAGAGCCTCAAGTGGCTGCGGC
This sequence comes from Thermoanaerobaculia bacterium, assembly GCA_019911865.1. Taxonomy (GTDB): domain Bacteria; phylum Acidobacteriota; class Thermoanaerobaculia; order Multivoradales; family JAGPDF01; genus JACTMI01. The sequence goes on along the minus strand of JAIOJQ010000422.1, from coordinate 7,497 downwards.
GGATCGAGCTGCTGGCCGCCGACCAGCTCGGCTACTGGGAGCGCGAGTCGGCGTACCACAACGTCGGAGACCCGTGGCCGGAGGACCAGCGCTTCACCACCGGCTCGGTCGACCCGGAGGAGTTCGCCCGCCTGCGCGCCGCGACCGACTTCGCCCCCTGGCGGCTGCCGCGCCGGGTGCTGCTCGGCGTCGACCTGGCGGGGTGGCGGCCTGCGGGGCGCGACCTCACCGGGCTGCGGATCAAGGCGAGCGACCTCTCCGGCGCCGACTTCACCGGCTGCGACCTGGCGGGAATCAACCTCTCGCTGTGCAACCTGCGCGGCGCCCGGCTCGCCGGGGTCTCGCTCGCCGGAGCCGACCTCGAGGGAGCGGACCTGGCGGGCGCCGACCTCACCGGGGCCGACCTCTCGGGCGCCGCCCTCTCGGCGACCCGCTTCTTCGCCGACCTGGAAGGCGGCTCCCACCTCGCGGCCCGCGTCGAAGGTCTGCGGCTCGCCGGCGCCAGCGGCCTGCTCGAGGACCAGGAAGCCTTCCTCGCCGCGGCCGGCGCCCTCCCGGGCGCGCGCTAGCTCCCACACCCCACGCCCACGGTCGAACCTTCGGCTGAACTGCCGGGAAGCTGGCGACGGCTCGGAGGAAAATCCTTTTGGTTAAAGACGAAGACAAAGACGCAAAAGCTCATGGAGGGAAAAGGCAGGGGACGGAAGCGGGAGGCGGGCTGGGGGTAGGTCGGTTCCGCCGGGTGCCGTCGGGACCCGCGAAGCCTGGCCGGATCCGGGGTCCTGGCTATTGCTTTCTGTCTTGGCTTTTCCTTTCTATGGAAGCTTTTGTCTTTCTTTCCCGACACCAGGGTGTCTGGGTGGCGACGTCGGGATCCCAAGCCTTTTGGCTCAAGACAAAGACGAAAAGGCTCATGGAGGGAAAAGGCAGGAGACGTAGACGGGAGGCGGGAGGCGGGTAGGTCGGTTCCGCTGGCTGCCGCCGGGACCGGCCAAGCCTGGCCGGGTCCGTCGACTTGGCTCTTTTCTTCTATGGAAGCTTTTCGTCTTTGATCAAAGCCTCTCGTCTTTGCCTGTCCTGGTCCGGCAGAGGTGGGTGGCGCCGGTGGTCCGCTCATTCGCGCCCAGGGAAGCTCTGAGGCCGCATCCCGAGCCGATCGGCCTGCACGCCCATCTCAGATCGCGGCCGAAGCGCAGGCGAGCGACCTCCGCCGAGATTCTTGATTTCGCGAGCCGGTTCCCGGGGCACGAAGAAGCGGACCGCCGGCGCCTGCGAGGGCCCTGACGGCTGGCCTGCCCGCGCGGGTGGCGAAATCTGGCGTCCGAACGCCGAGAGTAGGAGGTGAGGCGGGAGCCCCGACGGAACCCGCCCGGGAGGCTGCGATGCTCGAATTGCGCAAGATCCTCTTCCCCACCGACTTCTCCCCCGCCAGCGTGGCGGCGCTCGATCACGCCCTGCTGTGGGCCGAAGTGACCGACGCCGAGCTGCTGCTGCTGCACGTCCTGTCGCTCACCACCGCCGATCCGTTCAACCCCGAGCACCACTTCCCCGAGCCCGACGCGCTGTTCGACCGACTGCAGACGCTCGCCGACTCCGGAATGGCCGAGCTGCTCCAGGCGCACCGCGAGAAGCCGCTGCGCCTGCGCGAGTTCGTCCGCCGCGCGCCGGAAGTCGAGCGCGGCATCCTCGACTTCGCCGCCGCCGAGAAGGTGGACCTGATCCTGCTGGGGACGCATGGGCGCCGCGGCGCCTCGCACCTGGTGATGGGCAGCGTCGCGGCGGAGGTGCTGCGCCGCGCCCCCTGCCCGGTAATGGTCATCCCGGCGCGCGGCGAGCACCCCGCGGGCAGGATTCATCGCATCCTCGCGCCGGTCGACTTCTCGGCCGGCTCGAAGCAGGCCGTCGCCGTGGCGCGCGATCTCGCCGCCACCACCGGCGCCTCCCTCGAACTCTTCCACGTCGTGCCCGATCTCGAGGTCCCGCTGCCGATGAACCCGGCCGGCCTCGGCGCCTCGATGTCGGTGGTGCGCGACCTGGTGCCGGCCGCCCGCGAGGCCCTCGCCGAGATGGCCACCCTGGCGGGGTCGGAGGTCACAATCACGACGGAGGTCTGGCACGGCCCGCCGGCGCCGACCATCCTCAACCGCGCCGTCGAGACGAAGGCCGACCTGGTCGTCATCGGCACCGAGGGGCACACCGGCCTCGACCGCCTGCTGCTCGGCAGCGTCGCCGAGCGCGTCGCCCGGCTGGCCACGGCGCCGGTGCTGGTGGTGCCTTCCCGGTCGCGCGCCGAGGACTGACTCCGGCGCCGCCGACGACGCCCCGGCTCAGGCCGGGCGCGGCAGGACGTAGAAGAGCACCGCGAGGTAGTGCAGGGTGCTCCCCGCCAGCACGAACAGGTGCCAGATGAAGTGGCCCCAGCGCAGCCGCGTCCAGGCGTAGAAGGCGATCCCGACGGTGTAGCAGAGACCCCCGGCGAGCAGCAGGGCGAGCCCGCCGGGGGCGAGCGCCCGCGTCAGCGGCTCGAAGGCGACGATGACGCACCAGCCCATCACGGCGTAGAGGGCGGTCGAGATCACCGGCGCCTTCTCGACCGCCAGCGCCTTGAAGACGATCCCCCCCACCGCCCCGACCCAGACGACGGCGAACAGCGTCCACCCCCAAGGCCCGCGCAGCGGCCCGAGGGTGAACGGCGTGTAGGTGCCGGCGATGGCGAGAAAGATCGCCGAGTGGTCGAGCACCCGGGCCACCCGCTTGGCGCGCCGCAGGCGCACCCAGGCGGGGATCGAGTGGTAGACGGTGGAGGCGGCGTAGAGCAGCACCAAGGTGGCTCCGAAGACGGCCACCGAGGTGACGTGCCAGGCGTCGCCGCGCAGCGCCGCGAGGGCGACCAGGAGCGCCGTCCCGCAAACCGCCAGAACGATCCCCACGCCGTGCGACACGGCGTGGGCGACCTCCTCGGCGAGGCTCCAGCGCGGCAGCGCGCGAACGCTCACCGGCCGAGAATATCCCGCCCGGCCCACTCGGGGCGGAGGCCTTGCGAACCGGAGGAATCTTCAATAGCCTACAGCCTTCGACCACAGGAGAAGTCCATGAAGAAGCTCGTTCTGCCCGTCGTGCTCGGCCTCGCCCTGCTCAGCCCGGCAGCGCGCGCCGGCGACCGCCCCTCGGCGACCTACCGGAGCGACGTCAAGGTGGTGAAATTCGACGTCTCGCCGCCGCTCTCCAGCCTGCCCCTTCTCGAGCCCAGGGATGCGCCCGGTGCCCTGCTGATGGCCGATCCGCCGTCCCACCTCGAGGGCGAGCTCGGCCCGCAGGACGTCGACGGCGCGCTGCAGGACTGGGCCGGCCCCTCGATGCTGATTCCGGCGCCGCTGGTCAGCTTCAATGGCCCGCCCAACGTCTCCGGTGTCGCGCCGCCCGATCCGGTCGGCGACGTCGGCCCGGCGCACTACGTGGCGATGAGCAACCTCTCCTTCCAGATCTTCGACAAGACCGGTACCTCCCTGCTGGGCCCGGCGGCGAACAACACGCTGTGGGCCGGCTTCGGCGGCGCCTGCGAGGCGGAGAACTCCGGTGACCCGATCGTTCTCCACGACCAGATCGCCGACCGCTGGCTGCTCACCCAGTTCACCTCGGCCGGCCCGACCTACTACAACTGCGTGGCCCTGTCGACGACCAGCAGTCCGACCGGCAGCTACTACCGCTGGGCCGTCTCGACCGGCGCCAACTTCCCCGACTATCCGAAGTACGGCGTCTGGTCGGATACCTACTTCATCAGCACCCGCGAGTTCGCCGGCTCCTCGTTCGCCGGCGTCGGCGCCTACGCGATGAACCGCAGCGAGATGCTCGCCGGCAATCCGGCGCCGACCATCGTCGCTTTCCTGATGACCCCGGGCGGCGCGGGCGCCGCGAACCTCGGCGACGGCCTGCTGCCGGCCGACCTCGATGGCGTTACCCTTCCCCCCGCCGGAATGCCGGGCATCTTCGTCGGTTCGATGGACAACGGCGGCCCGTACGGCGCGCCGCAGGACGCCCTGACGATCTGGGAGTTCGACGTCGACTACGGAACGCCGGTCAACTCGTCGTTCACCCTCGCCAACACCGTGCCGATCGCCGCCTACGACACCATGTTCGCCGGCTGCTCCGGCCGCTCCTGCATCCCGCAGCCCGGCACGGCCGCCAAGGTCGACATCCTCTCCTACCGCCAGCGGCCGATGCACCGCGCCGCCTACCGCAACTTCGGCACCCACCAGTCCATCGTCACCAACCAGTCGGTCGAAGCGCCCGGCGTCATGGCGGGCGTCCGCTGGTGGGAGATCCGCGACCCGGCCGGCACGCCGGTCATCCACCAGCAGGGCACCTTCGCACCGGCCGACGGCGTCCACCGCTGGATGGCGTCGATCGCCCAGGACTCGGCGGGCAACATGGGGCTCGGCTACAGCGCCTCGAACGCCACTTCGGTCTTCCCGAGCTCCTGGTACACCGGGCGCCTCGCGGGGGATCCCCTCGGCACGATGCCGCAGGGCGAAGAGGCGATCATCGACGGCACCGGCTCGCAGACCGGCGGCGGCAGCCGCTGGGGCGACTACACCTCGATGAACGTCGACCCGGTCGACGACTGCACCTTCTGGTACGTCAACGAGTGGGTGCCGACGACCAGCAGCGCCGGCTGGCAGCTGCGCATCGGGTCGTTCCGCTTCAACGAGTGCGGCACCCCCGACTTCTACCTCGGCGCGGCACCCGCCTCGCAGACGATCTGCGCCGGTGACAATGCCGACATCGCGGTGACCGTCGGCTCGATCGGCGGCTTCTCGAACACGGTCACGCTGGGGGCAACAGGCAACCCGGCCGGCACCACCGCCGTCTTCGACGACAACACGATCACCCCGCCGGGCGCCGCGACGCTGACCATCGGCAACACCGGCGCGGTGACGGCCGGCACCTACCTGATCGGCGTCGACGGCACGGCCACCGGCAGCGGCGGCCACTCGACGAGCGCCGACCTGGTCGTCCTCACGGACGTACCGGGCGCCGCGACGCTGACCTCGCCGGCCAACGGTGCGACCGGCGTGCCGACCGCGCCGACCCTCACCTGGACGGCTGCCGCGGGGGCGACCGGCTACCTGGTCGAAGTCGACGACAACGCCGACTTCTCGAGCCCCGAGTTCTCGGCCACCGTCGCCGGAACGTCGACGGGCGCCACCGGCCTCGCCGCCGACACCCTCTACAACTGGCGGGTGACGGCCGACAACGCCTGCGGCACGACGCCGTCGACGGTCTTCACCTTCACCACCGCGCTCGAGTACTGCGCCACGCCGAACCTGCCGATCCCGGACAACGGCGCACCAGTCACTTCGACGATCGTCGTTCCGGCCGGAGGCGGCAACGTCTCCGACCTGGACCTCTATATCCGCGCCAACCACACCTGGGTCGGCGACGTGCTCTTCGGCCTGTCCAAGAACGGCGGCGCCAACCAGCTCCACTTCGACCGGCCGGGCGTTCCGGCGTCGACATTCGGCTGCAGCTCCGACGGTCCCGACATCACGCTCGACGACGAATCGGCCACCCCGGTCGAGACGGCCTGTCCGTCGCCCTTCGTCGGCACCTTCTCGCCCAACGTGCCGCTCTCCTTCTTCGACGGTCAGTCGATCTCCGGCAGCTGGACGCTGTCGGCCGACGACAACGTCGGCGGGGATTCGGGCTCGCTGCTCGAGTGGTGCCTCGTTCCCACCGTCGACGTCGTCGATCCGATGCCCTTCCTCGCCGACTTCGAGGAGGGGGACTTCTCCGAGTGGAGCGCCACCCAGCCGTAAGGCGCTTCACCCGACGGTGAGCCGTACCGGCGGCCGGTCCCCTCGCGGGGGCCGGTCGCTTCTTCGTATCGCGCTGGTACAGTCGGCCCGGTTCCGGAGGATCCCGCCGATGAACGACCGCGCTCTCCGACTCCGCCTCGTCGCACCCGGCATTCTGCTGTCGGCCGCGCTGCTTGCCGGTTGCCGCTCCGAGCCGGCACCGGTCGCCGCGCCGACCGCTCCCGCAGCGACGGCGCCGGCCGGCGACGGGATCCCCTGGTTCCCGGGCACGATCGAAGAGGCGTTCGCGCGCGCCGCGGCCGAGCGCAAGCCGCTCTTCCTCTACTGGGGTGCCGTCTGGTGTCCCCCCTGCCACGCCCTGCGCCAACGCGTCTTTCCGCTGCCGGAGGTTCGCGCCCGCCTGGCGGCGGCCATTCCCGTCTACCTCGACGGCGACACCGAGCGAGCCCAGGTCTGGGGCGAGAAGCTCGGTACTTCCGGCTACCCGACGGTGATCGTCTTCGACCCCGACGGCCAGGAGGTCACCCGCCTGCCGAGCCTGCTCCCGGTCGAGGACTACGCCGACCTGCTCGCCGCCGCGCTCGATGCCGCCCGGCCGCTCGCCGAGCGGATCGCCGAGGCGGAGCGAGTCGGACCGGCCGGGCTGCCGGAGGCCGAGCTCGAGCTGCTCGCCTTCCACGCCTGGAGCCAGGACGCCAACTCGGGCCTCGACGCAACGCGGCGGCTCGCCCTCTTCGATCGCTTCCGGCGCGAGACGCCGCCCGAGACCCCCGTGGTGCGCAGCCGCTTCCTCGCCCTCTGGCTGGCCGAACGGTCAACGGCCGAGCCGGCGCAGCCGCTGGCGTTGGAGGAGCGCGTCGAGGCCCTGCGGGAGCTCGAGGCCCTCCTCGCCGATCCCGCCCGACGCGGCGTCAACTTCGAGCTGGTCGTCTACTACCCCGGACCGGTCGTCCGGCTGCTCGCCCCGGAGGCCGGAGTCGACCGCGATCGACTCATCGGCGCCTGGACGGCGGCGGCTCGCGAGCTCGAGGCGAACGAGTCGCTGGGCCGCATCGAGCGCCTGCTCGCCTTGCGTCCGCAACTGCGGCTGGCGTCGATCGATGCGCTCGACGACGCGCCGCCGCCCGCCGTGCTGCAGGCGCGTGTCCGCGAACGGGTTCGCGACGCGGCTGGGGCGATCCGCGACACGGAGGAGATGCAGGCCGCCATGAACACGATGGCCGGCCTGCTCGAAGAGGCCGGCCTGCCGGAGGAGGCGAGAGTGCTGATCGCCGAACACCTCGGCGAGACGGCGGCGCCCTACTACTACGTCGGCTGGCTGGCCGGCATCGAGGCCGAAGCCGGGCGGAACGCGGAAGCGGTGGCGCTCTACCGGCGGGCCTGGCAGGAGGCGCGGGCGGCCGCCGGTCCGGCCTCGATGTCCGCCTTCCGCTGGGGGAGCAGCTACCTGCGGCAGCGCATGAAGCTGGCGCCGGACGAGGCGGAGGCGATCGAAACCGACGGCGCGGCCCTGCTCGCCGACCTGCTCGCCGGACCCGACGCGTTCTCCGGCGGCAACCGCAGCCGCCTCGAGGGGGTGCTCGCCGCGCTCGACACCTGGAAGGCTGCCGACCCGGAGTCTCGCCAGCCGGTCGTCGACGGCCTGCGCGAGCGGCTCAGCACCGCCTGCGCCGCCCTGCCC
>JAIOJQ010000421.1 GCA_019911865.1 Thermoanaerobaculia bacterium | reverse complement strand
CACACAAAAGGGACACACAAAAGGGACACACAAAGGGGACAGAGCGGCGTTTCATCGCTTCGCGTCGATCGCCCGGCTGAACGACCGGAGCGCAGAAGTTTGCAGTGGAATAGGGGGAACCGGGAGCAAACGTCTGAAAGCAAAGACCAAGACCCAGAGATGGAAAAAGACAGGAGGCGGAAGCAGCCGGCGAGTTTTGGGCGGCGCCCTTCGGTGCCCACCAGGTCCGCGAAGTCGGCCCTGGATTCGGCGGTTGTCCCCTTCTCTGGAAGCCTTCCACTCTTGTTGCAGGGCGCCGGTCGCCGACAGATTCATCCCGTCCTCTCGCCCCGTGCGCCGGATGCGGTGAATCCCTCGAAAGTCGGTCCACGGAGGGACGAAAGGCCCTCGGCGCGACGGCAAGAAAGCTGCCTCGTCCCGGGTCGACGGATTTGTGTGTCCCTTTTGTGTGTCCCTTTTGTGTGCCCTCTGTGTGTCCCGGGGAGTATCGTGGGGGGGTGAGGACGCGGCGGGCGGCGGTGGCGGGGAGTTTCTACCCGGACGACCCGGTGGTTCTGGCCGGGACGGTGGACGGCTTTCTCGCCGACGCCGCGCCGCCAGTCGCCGGTGCGGCGCCGCGGGCTCTGGTGGCTCCGCACGCCGGTTACCTCTACAGCGGGCCGGTCGCTGCCTCGGCGTTCGCGCGGCTGGGCGGCGAGCCGCGGCCGGAGCGGGTGCTGCTGCTCGGACCTTCGCACCACGTCCGGTTTGCCGGGCTGGCCCTGCCAGCGGCCGACGTCGGCGCCTTCGCGACGCCGTTCGGCCCGGTGCCGCTCGCGGCGGTCGCGGAGGCCCGGCTCGCCGCCCTGCCCCAGGTCGGGCGCGACGACGCTCCGCACGCCCGCGAGCACTCGCTCGAGGTCGAGCTCCCCTTCCTGCAGCGCCGGCTGGGGACCTTCCACCTGCTGCCACTCGCCGTCGGCGATGCGAGCGACGAGGATGTGGCCGACGTGATCGACGCGCTGGCCGACGAGCGGACTCTGGTCGTCGTGTCGACCGATCTGTCGCACTATCTGCCCGACGCCGTGGCGCGCGAGCGCGATCGACGCACCTCGGAGGCGATCGAACGCCTCGAGCCCGGACGCATCGGCGGCGCCGACGCCTGTGGCGCCGTGCCGCTGCGCGGCCTGCTGGTCTGGGCGCGGCGGCACGGTCTCGCCTGTCGGCGGCTCGACTTGCGCAATTCGAGCGACACGGCCGGCGGCCCCGAGCGGGTGGTCGGCTACGGCGCCTATGCGCTGGCCTGAGGCGCCGCCGCTCGGCGCGGCCGAGCGCAGCGGCCTGCTCGAGATCGCCCGGCTCGCCATCGCCGCCGGGCTCGACGTCCCCTGGTTCGACGTCGAGCTGTCAGCGCTGCCGTCCCGCCTCGCCCTGCCGGGAGCGAGTTTCGTCTCGCTGCACCGTGCGGGGCGGCTGCGCGGTTGCATGGGGCGACTCGAGCCGAGCCGGCCGCTGGCCGAGGACGTCGCCGGAAACGCGCGCGCCGCGGCCTTCTTCGACCCCCGCTTCCCGCCGCTGGCCGCCGACGAGCAGGACGACCTCGAGCTCGAGATCTCCGTCCTCGCCGCGCCCCAGCCGCTCGCCGTCGCCGACGAAGCCGAGCTGCTGGCGCTGCTGCGCCCGGGCCTCGATGGCCTGATCGTCCACGAGCGCGGCCGGCGCGCCACCTTCCTGCCCGCGGTCTGGCGCCAGCTCCCCGAGCCGCGCGACTTCGTCCACCAGCTGGCGAGAAAAGCCGGCCTGGCGCCGGCGGGCTGGGGGCCCGGCCGGCGCTTCGAGCGCTACACGGTCGACTCGTTCGGCAGCGGACCCGGGGCGCCGCTCAGAACGCCGTGACCAGGCCGAGGCTCAGCCGCGAGTCGTCGGCCTCGAGATCGTGCGCCGCCTCGGCAAGCAGCCGGATGTTGCGCGCCCAGAGGTAGTTGACCGCGATCGCCGCATCGTCGCGCTCGGCCGACGGATCGTCCGACTCGATCCGGTTGTAGAGCGCCGAGACCACCCAGTCCCCCTGTTGTCCCTGCGGGAAGAAGTGCAGTTCGGCGAAGCCGCCGCGGGTCTCGAACTCGACGGCGCCGGGGCCGAGGAAGTACGGGTCGTCGTCGGTCCGCTCGAGGTACTGCAGGTTGACCTCCCAGTTGCCCCCGGTGCCGATCGTCAGGTCGGGTCCGAAGTAGACGATGCGGTCGGCGTGCGGGCTGGCCTCCCCCTCCTCGTCGCCCAGATAGCCGAACAGGCCGGCGCGCACCGGCCCGAACTCGCGCGACAGGCGCAGGGCGAAGTTCTTCTTCGAGTCGCTGTCGAACTCGCCCTCCGGAATGCCGTTGCCGTTGACGACCTGGAAGGTGGTGTCGATCTCGCCGGGCAGCGTGCCGAACAGCATCAGGCCGCGGTCGTAGGTCAGGTTGGCGCGCGCCTCACCGATTCGCACGCGGTAGATCTCGTAGTCGCTGCGCTCGAGCCGCAGCTCGCGCTTGAACAGCGGATCGGAGACCTGGAACTGGCCGAACAACAGGTCGACCGGCTGGCCGAACAGCTCGTGCACGTGCAGGTAGGCATCCTCGAGCCCCTCGACCCCCCCCTGCTCGATGATGAAGTAGGCGTAGTAGGAGAGCTTCGGGGAGATCGGCCCGCCCGAGAGCAGCTTGAACACCCAGGGGGATTCGAAGTCGAGGTCGGCCTCGCCGCCCTCCTGCCCCACCACGTGCCCCTCCATGCGCACCGCCAGCGGCAAGGTCGCGGGCAGGGAGAGCTTCGGGTCGCCGGTCTCGCGAGTCGCCGACTCGGGCTCGGCCGACGGATCGGGCATCCGGAAGCCGCGCCCGGCGAAGGCCTCGCCGAAGCCGTTGAGGCGCGGGAAGGGGGCGTGGCAGGTACTGCAGGAGAGCGAGTAGGTCCGGGCGAAGGCGGGGATGGCGCTCGCCCGCTCGGCGAGGGCGCCCAGGAGCACGCCGAAGAGGGCGAGCCCGATCAGCGCGGCAGAAGTTCGACGCATGGCGGCAGCTCCTTCCAGGGCTCCGCCGGGGCGACGGGGCCCGCACCCTCAGGGTGCCACGCGCCCGGTCTGCCCCTCCCACGGCGCCGCACGGGCCGACCGCCGCCCCGCCGGGTGGCCGGTCGGCGAAACCGGCCAGAGAGGCCACCGGCAACAGAAGGGCGACCGCTGCTCAGGATCCTCGAGGTCGAGATGCGCTGACGCTCAGCGGACCCGCAGCGACCAGAGCCCGGTCCCTCCGGTTTCGAAGTCGTCGTGGAACAGGTCGGCGCCGCCTCCAGGCAGTGACGCATCGCAGGGAGCGGCGGTCGAGTATTCGATGGCGCCGAGGTCCGGGGCGCCGTCGCGGCGCAGGTGCCCGCAGAAATCGGGCACGTCGGCGCCGATTGCGACCCCCTGGTCGACGAAGGCGCTGCCGTCGGTGAGCGCCAGGTCGAGCGCGGCGGGATCCTCGAACCAGAGGTCGTAGGTGCCGAGCGCGAGCCCGGTCAGGTTCGCGACGGAAGTCGACGTGCCTCCGTCGCGGTCGCGAATCTGGCCCGAGACCAGGTTGTTGCGGATCGTCGCGGTCGAGGCTGCGAAGCGAACGTCGATGCCGGTGTTGGTAATCAGGGTGTTGTGTTCGATCCGGGTCGCGGCGCTCTCGTTGAGGTAGATGCCGACGTCGGCGGGGCAGTGGGCGATCACGTTGTTGCGCAGCACTCCGTTCTGGTGCTCCGGCGTGCAGGTGCCGTCCTCGCAGATCGAACCCGGCCCGGAGCCGCCGCCGCCGAAGGAGAGGCCGAGCCGGACGCCGCCGGCGGTCGCGTCCTCGCAGATCACCAGGTTGCGTTCGAAAACTCCGTCGCGCGAGTTGCCCTTGAGAAACGCCGAGTAGGAGACGTTGTCGCCGCCTCCCTTCTCGCCGTCGCGAAAGAGGTTGGCGCGCACCCGCCAGCGCCGGCCGCCGACGACGTCGATCTTGGTCACCGGATTCGACGTGTTGCGGGCCCGGCTGTCGGAGAACTCGCAGCGCTCGACCACGACGTCGTCCGGGAACTGGCCGCCGGTGATGTTGGACTTGATCTGGGCGTTGAAGTCGCGCACCCGGCAGTCGCGGATGCGCAGGAAGTCCGCGTTGCCGAAGACGTGGAAGGCGTGCTCGCAGTCGGAGTCGACCGCGCAGACGCCGACGACGTCGAGGTTCTCGAACACCCAGTGCGGCGCCGAGACCTTGAACCCCTCGACCGCGGCGAAGCGGATCAGCGAGTCGCCGAATGCCGCCGAACGAACCTTGATCGGCGCCTCGGGCGTCCCGGCCGCGTCGCAGTCGAGGTTCTGCGCCACGGTGTAGGTCCCGGGCGCGAGCGTGATCTCGTCGCCCGGCTGCGCGGCGTCGATCGCCGCGACGAGCTGGGCGGCGCTGGCGACCGGTACCACATCGGCCGCGGCGACGGCCGGAGCGAACACGAGCAGTCCGAAGACGCAGGCGGCTTTCACGAGGCCCTCCCCGGGAGCGAGTCTGGAGTCGACCTCCTTATGCCACCGCGGAACATTCACGTCAACGGAGTCCTCCACGGCCGGCTCCGGCGTGGGCGAACGCCGACAGGTCGACGCTCTGGCCGAACTGGCGACCCGACGGGTCGGTAGACGAAGTCGCTCCGAGGATGGAGCGGCCACCGGCCGCGACTCCGATCCGGCTCCGCGGCAGAGGTCCGGTGTCGAAGCCGGGATTGCGGGCGAGGTTCGACCACCCGACCCCCGGCCGGGGGATCTCGCCACGGCCTCTCAGCCGTCGGCCAGCAGCGCCGCCACCGCCTGCTCGGCCCGCCGCGCGAGGCCGGCGCGGTCGTCCGGCTGAAACGGGGCGACCGCGATCGGCGCGCCGATGCGTACCTCGATCGGCCCCGGGCGGACGCGGAATCCGTCGGCCGGCAGGACGTCGCCGGCGCCGCGGATCGCCACCGGAACGACCGCGCAGCCGCTCGCCAGCGCGGCGCCGAAGCCGCCGCTCTTGAAGCGCCCGACCCGGCCGTCGCGCGAGCGCGTCCCCTCGGGGAAAGAGACCACCGACTTGCCTTCGGCGAGCAGCACGCCCGCCTGCCCCACCGCGTCGCTCGCCCGCCGCGCCGCCTTGCGGTCGACCAGCACCATCCCCATGGCGCGCATGAAGTCGCCGAGGATGGGCACGCGGCCGAGCTCGCGCTTGGCGACGAAGTACGGATCCACCGGCAGCACCCGGTAGAGCACGGCGATGTCGATCCAGGAGGTGTGGTTGGCCACCAGCATGCAGGCGCGCGCCGGATCGATCCGTTCGGCCCCGTGAACCGAGACGCGCGCGCCGGCGCCGACCAGCAGCCCCGGCGCCCAGACTCGCCGGGCGAGGAAGCGGAAGATCCCGGGCCGGCGCGAGAAGAGCCGCAGCAGCAGCGCGAAACTGATCCAGAACGCGCTCCAGCCGAGGGTGAAGAGGAGCTGGACGAGGTTGACCGGCGCCCAGAGGGCGCGCAGGTAGAGGGGCTCGCGGCGCATCGGCGGCGAGAGCCTATCGGCTGCGGCGCCGCGCGGCGCGCTAGACTCCGTCCCCGTGTCCTTCGAACCGACCCCCTTGCGTCTCTGGCGCGCCCTGCCGCGCGACGTCCGCTCCGAGGCCGCCCGTGCCTTCTGGGAGCGACCGAGCGAAGAGGCGGCGCTGGCGGCCGCCCGCGAGATCGTCACCATCCTGCGGGTGCGCCCGCAGGCCTTCCACAAGATTCCGATCGAGCAGCGGGTGCGGGCCGTCGCCGGCCTCGCCCACCCCCCGGAGGCGCTGGTCGACGCGCTGCTCGTCTCGCTCCACGTCGGACCGCGCCGCAAGCTCCTCGCCGACTTCCTCGACGCCATCGGCGTGCCGCACGAGGACGGCCTGATCGCCGAGGACGCCGAACTGCCGGAGGCGATCGACGTGCCGACGGTGCGCGCCGCCCTCGACCGCCTGCGCCCACTGCACGAGCCGGATGCGATCCGCGTCTACTGGAACGCCCTCTGGCTCCAGGACCCCGGCCGCTGGGCGGCGCTCGAGACCGTCGCCGGCGAAGTCTGAACGGCGTCGGAACCGGCGCTCAGCCGAGGGCGACCCGGCTCGCCGCGGTCGCCGCGGCCGGGTCGTCGCCGGCCTCGCCGCGCGCCAGCCGGAGCAGGGCGGCGAAGGCGATCATCGCCGCGTTGTCGCCCGAATAGACGAGCGGCACCAGCGCCAGCTCGATGCCGCGCTCGGCCGCCCAGGCCGGCAGCCGCCGGCGCAGCTCCCGGTTGGCCGCCGCGCCCCCCGAAACGGCCAGCCGCTCGAACGGCGCCCGGCGGTAGAGGCGGGTCAGCCGGTCGAGCACCTGGCGCACCGCCGAGT
>JAIOJQ010000420.1 GCA_019911865.1 Thermoanaerobaculia bacterium | reverse complement strand
GGCGGCAAAGCCCGTCGCGCCCATGCCGGCGCCGCACGGCAGCGAGGTCGAGTCGCTGCCGGCCGCGCGGCCAGGGGCGCCGGCGGCGCGCATCGCTCTGGTGATCGACGACCTCGGCCGCAGCCACGAGGAGATCGATCGGCTGCAGGCCCTCGGCGTACCGCTTGCTTACGCGGTCCTGCCCTCCGAGCCGCTCAGCCGGGAGATCGCCGAGCGCCTGAGGGCGGCGGGCGAAGAGGTGCTGGTGCATCTGCCGATGGAGGCCGTAGGGGGCGGCAGCCCGGGGCCCGACGCCGTGCGCGAGCGGCTGTCGCCCGAGCGTATCGCGGTGCTTACCCGCGCCGCGATCGAGCAGGTGCCGGGGGCCGTCGGCCTGAACAACCACATGGGTTCGCGGGTCACCGCCGACGAGGCGGCGATGCGGGCGATCCTCGCAGTAGTCGGCGGGAAGGGCCTGTTCTTCCTCGACTCGCGCACCACCGCCGAGACGGGCGCATTCGGCTGGGCCCGCGAGGCGGGGATTCCGGCGGCGCGCCGCGACGTCTTCCTCGACGACGATCCGGACGCGGAGAAGGTGGCGGCCGAGTTCGCCCGCCTGCTCGAGCTGGCACGCCAGCGCGGCGCGGCGATCGCCATCGGCCACCCGCGGCCGGCGACCTTCGAGGTGCTCGAGCGCGATGTGCCGCGGGCGCGCGCGGCGGGTTTCGAGTTCGTGCCGGTTTCCTACCTGCTCGAGCGCACCGAGGCGCTGCCCGAGTAACGCTCAGACGTGGCGCAGCGCCTCGACCGGCCGCTCGGCGAGCGGCCGCGCCGAGGCGGCGAGCCCGGCGCCGACGGCGAGCAGCGCCGTGCCGAGAGCGACGGCGAGCGGAATCGCCGGGTCGAACCGCCAGTCGATCTCGAGCGCCCGCTCGAGCACCGCGCCGGCGACCAGCGAACCGGCCGCGGCGCCGGTCAAGCCGCCGGCGAGGCCGGTCAGCCCGTACTCGGTGGCGAACAGTGCCGCCACGCCGCCGCGCGTCATGCCGAGAGCCTTGCTGATCGCCACCTCGCGGCCGCGCCGCGCCGCCGCGGCGGCCACCGCGCCGGCGAGGATCGCGGCGCCGGCGATCACCGTGAAGGCGCCGATGAAGCGCACGCCGAGACCCACCCGGTCGAGCACGGCAACGACGCGGTCGAGCACGTCGCGGATGGCGAACAGGGTGACGTTGGGAAAGCTGGCGGCCAGCCCGTCGCGCAGCCGGTCCTCGCCGCCGGGCGGCAGCCGCACCGCGGCGATGCGCATCTGCGGCGCCCGCTCGAGCGCCCCCGGCTCGACGACCCAGAAGAAGTTGATGCCGAAGCTCTCCCAGCGAACGCGGCGCAGGCTGGTCACGGTGAGGTCGACCGGCACCCCCTGGATATCGAAGCGCAGCTGCGTGCCGATCCCGAGTCCGAGGTCGCGCGCGTACTCCTCCTCGACCGAGACCTCGAGCCGCTGCGGGTCGCTCCACAGTTCGCCGGCCACCAGCTCGTTGTCGTCAGCCAGCCGTTCGAGCCAGGTGAGGCGCTGCTCGCGGGTGAGCGCCCAGCGGCGGCGGCCGTCGCGCCGCCCCTCTTCGCTCTCCCGCGGCGCCAGGTCGCGCGCCGAGACGCCGTCGATCGCCGCCAGGCGGGCCATCACCACCGGCACCGAGTCGACGCCGGTGGCGCCGGCGCGCTCGATCTGGCCGCGCACCCCTTCCCACTGCGAAGGCTGAATGTCGATCAGGAAGGCGGTCGGTGCGTCGATCGGCAGTTCGGCGTCGAGGCGGCGGATGAGGCCGCGTTCGACGGTGATCATCGCCACCAGGACGAAGGCGCCGAGGCCGAGCGCCACGACATGGGCGGAGGTGCCGGCACCGGTTCGCCCCAGCGCGGCGATCCCCCAGCGCAGCGGCAGCGGCAGGCCGAGGCGGGGGATTCGTCGCGCCACGGCGAGCAGGGCGCGCGCCGCGAGGGCGAGCAGCGCCGCGGTGGCGGCG
>JAIOJQ010000419.1 GCA_019911865.1 Thermoanaerobaculia bacterium | reverse complement strand
CGAGGGCGAGCCCGTCCGCTTCGACTCGCGCTGGGATGGCGAGACCCGGGTCCTCACCTTCCGGCCTGACCGGAAGCGCTTCATCGACGGCCAGATCGGCGATTACGTCCTGGTCTTCACCCTGGGCCCCAAGGGCATTCCTGGCAAGGCCTACGAGATCCGCACCGACGTCAAGAGGCTCGACAAGGCTCCGGACTGGCCAGGGAACTAGCTTCGTACGTCTCTTTCCCTCCGGCCGGTTTGGCGCCAGCTGCCGTGCCGGCCGGAGGAGGAAACGAGGCTACCCGGCCTTCCAGCCGCCGACCTGCTGGATGCGGCGCTGGGCGAGCGGCGAGCTCCAGGCAATCGAGATTCTCTGAACGCTCGAGCCGAGGTACTCCGGAGAAGAGTTCAAGGAACCGCCCCGGACCAACTGCCCGTATCACCCGACTCGAATGTCCGTTGGTTGATGGACTTCATGCGCGACGCGTTGTGGGACGGGCGGCCGCTTCAGACCTTCAACTTGCTCGAAGACGGCAGCCGCGAGGAGGTGCGCATCGCGGTGGACTTCTCTCTGCCGGCGACTCGCGTCGTCCGCGTGCTCGTCGAGCTTGGCGAGGAGCGGGGGCTTCCCCGGGAGATTGTCATTGACAACGGCCCGAGATTCGCGAGCAAGGAGTTCGCCGCCTGGGCGGCCAAAAACGACGTTTAGCTGCACCCTATTCGTCCAGGCAAGCCGGTCGAGAACAGCTTCGTCGAGAGCTTCAACGGTACGTTCCGGAAGGCCTGTCTCGGCATCCACTGGCTCGAGGATCTCGATCACGCCCGCCATGTAATCGACCCTAGTCGCAGACGGTGCGGGAAACCGGAACAGTTATCGTTACAGGAACCTGTCGTTGGACTGTGATTAGATCGAAGGCGTGGGCAGGCCAGCAGCCAGAGTAGAGATAGCAGATCGGATGTTGGCACGGCATCTGTTCCACAACAGGCTCGATCCGCCAGTCCGTGCGCTCCTCGTAGACGGTGACAGTGCGGCACGTTTCGGAGCTCTCGAAGTCATCGCCAATGCAGCGGAGAAGGTTGAGCGCCCGCTGAGGGCCAGGTAAATGACTCCAATCGCCCGGCGATGTACTGACGTCTCGTGCGACGAGCTCGAGATCGGCTGCTGTGAACCCACCGCTCTCAACCAGCGTCTGTGCTGCCCAACAGTCCGCTTCTTGCTCTGCCTGGAATGGGATGCTCGCTCGGCTGACGATCTGCCCGAGGGCGTGATGACCGCATTCATGAAAGTAGAAGAACCGTCGAGTTCTGGAACCGACCGAAAGGGTGACATTCGGGTTGTAGATGATCGCTGGACCACCGTTGACGATGGTGGCCATGGCGATGTCCGGCAAGGAGGGATTGGCGTACTCGAGTACGGGCGTACCCAAGGCATCGCGACAGCCGCCCCACCATTGCGCCAGAATGCGGGGTGTCGATGCAATCTGCGCCACGAAGCAAATCACAAGCAGTAAGACCGTACGCATACCGCTCCTTTCGCCAGGAATACTCGCGGGTGCCGAAACAAGTGTGGCTGAGAGGCGTGCGCGACGCCCCTGGCACCTCTCAAACGCTCGCGATCTGCTGGAGTTGTGTTTCACAAACTTGCACCTCTGTCGATTGTGTGTCAAAGCGGAGACTATCCAGTATGGCTGGAACCGGTGTGCGGCGAACACCGTTGAGAAGAATCCCACGAATGAACGCGCTACGGGCCTGAGGCGCAATGTGTGTGAGCATCGCCGGCGCCTTGATGGCCAGCTCGGGACTGCACACCGAGAGGTGCTCTGCATTGAAGCTCGGCTCGCGATCTGCCAATAATGTGCCTTGGAACTCTATCGCCGGCTTCGGGAGCCAACGAAGGTAGAGGCTCCCGTTCACGACGCCAATGAGGTCGCCCTCACTGCTGAGCTCGAGCGGGCCATGCGCGATGACGATCGGCTCATTGAGACGCTCCATCGCGAACTCGGGAACTAGACGCTCAGGGAGCGATTCGAAGGGAGGTGGGTGCTCCCCTGAGTTGTTCGCCATTTGAGCCCATCTCCTTTTCGGGCTGCTCGCTGCTATGGGACAGCAGCGGACCACACACTCGTATCACCCGACTCAAACCCGTCGGCGAATAGGTGGCACGCGTCGAGAAACAGGCAGGCTACCCATTCGGGACGGTCGATGAAGGGGTTCCGGTTGCCCTGATACGTGAAGACCACTTCGTTCCGGTGCTGTTCGACGGCGTCAACCGGATCTTCCACGTGCCAGGCCAGGAGCACCGAGAGCATTCCCATGTAGGCGACCGAGGCGTTGACGCCCCCGGAAGTCTGAATCAGCGCGGGGTTGTCCGTGAGAGTCAGATCCGGCTCGGGAAACCCGGTCTGGCCGTGCGTGCCGCCTTCGTACCGGATATCGAGGTAGAAGAGCGCCCTCGCCACGTTGCCTCGACGTCCGCCCCAGGTCTCCCAGCTGCCCGCCGAGCCCGATCCGCTGCGCCAGTTCGAGTTCCCCGGATAGGTACCCGTTCCACCGCCCTGGCCGTTATTGAACTCCGTAGGTCGCTCCGTGCAGCCCGAGGCGCAGTATCGGTAGGGATTGTTCCCCCGAGAGCTGTTGTAGCTCGAATCCGACAGAAAGAGCGCATGGCAGTCCGTGTAGGGGTAGTTGCCAGCGCCATCGTCCGGAAAGCCGTAGCTGTTCGGCCAGGTGTGCTCCCGGTTGTAGAAGTCGTTGCCGCCCCCGGCCTTGAGGTAGGAGGCGTTCTTGTAGACGTCGAGAATCGCGCCGACGTCGCTGGGGTCCTCGTCGGCGAGCTCCAGGATGTCCCAGGTATCCGTCGCGGTCGAGGTGTAGGGGAAGCGCTGGTGGTCTTCGATCACCGGATGAAGCGTTGCCTTGATCTGAA
>JAIOJQ010000418.1 GCA_019911865.1 Thermoanaerobaculia bacterium | reverse complement strand
TCGGCGCCCTCGCGGGCGAGCAGCTCGTTCCAGGCATCGAGCTCGGCGGTCGGCGCGGCGGTGAGCAGCGCCCGCTTGGCGGCCAGCGCCTTCTGGTAGCGCCCCAGGGTCGCCATCGTCGCCGGACGCTGCTGCACCATGCCGCGATCGAAGAAGCGGCGGCGGATCTCGGCGCCGCCGCTGAGCAGCTCGTTGTCGGCCTGGCTCCAGGCGAGCACCGGCAGAACGGCCAGGTGCTCGGCCAGCGTCGCGGCGCGACCGTCGAGGCGCCGGTGACGCTCGGCCGGCGTCCAGTCGATGGCGAGCTCGCGGCGCGGTTGCTCGCCGACCTCGAGCCGGATCGAGAACCGCTCGGCGCCCCGCCGCAGGCAGGGCTCGAGCCGGGCGGTGCGGAAGCTGCGCGTCGTGGCGGCGAGGTAGACGGCCTCGAGCAGGGAGCTCTTGCCGGCGCCGTTGGGTCCACTCAGCAGCAGCCGCGGCGCCGGCGGCTGCCAGTCGAGGCGGGAGAAGTTGCGGAAGTCCTGCAGGCGCAGCCGCGCCAGAGCCGGCGTCGACACGCGGCCGGGCCGCGTCAGATGCGCATCGGCATGATGACGCAGACGTAGCGCTCGGCCGGGCCTTCTTCTCCGGCCGGGCGCACCGGCGAGCCGACGCACTGGCTGTTCTCGTCCTTGAGCTGCAACTGCACCTGTTCGGTCTCGACCGCCTGCAGGAACTGCACGAGGTAGTCGGGGTTGAGCCCGATTTTGATCTCGCCGCCGGTGTACTGGCAGGCCAGCGTCTCGCTGGCGTCGCCGAGGTCCGGGTTGGCGGCGGCGACGGTGATCTCGCCGGGGGCGAACTCGAGCCGGATGCCGCGGTTGCGTTCGCCGGTGACGATCGCCACCCGCTGCACCGCCTCGGCGAGCGCCCGGCGCTCGCACAGCACCGTCTTGTCGTTGTTGCGCGAGATCACCCGCTCGTAGTCGGGGAACGCCCCTTCGAGGATGCGGCAGACCATCTCGCGCGCGCCGGTGCGGAAGGCGAGGTGGTGCTCGCCGCGGCGCAGCTCCAGCGCGGCGTCGCTCTCGAGGCGCAGCAGTTCCTGCAGCGCCTTGCGCGGCACCAGCAGCGATTCCTCGCCGGCGGCGGCCGGCAGCACGGCGTCGATCAGTGCCAGACGGTGACCGTCGGTGGCCACCATCTCGGCCTGCCTGCCGGCCAGCTTGAGCAGCGCACCCGAGAGCTGGAAGCGGGACTCCTCGGAGGAGACGGCGAACAGAACCTTGCTGATCATTCGCTTGAACGCCGCCAGCGGCAGCTCGAGCAGGGCCTTGCCCTCGACCTGCGGCAGGGTCGGGAAGTCGGCAGCCGGCAGGCCGTGGATGCGAAAGCGCGAGCGGCCGGCGCTGATGCGCAGCGACCGCTCGTCGTCGAGCTGCAGGGTGATCTCGTCGGCAACCAACGAGCGGACGATTTCGAGGAATTTGCGGGCCTGGACCGCGAGAGATCCCTCGCCTTTGACCTCCGCCGCGAGCGAGGTCGTCAGCGACACGTCGAGGTCGGTTGCCGCCAGGTCGAGTCGCCCGCCGGAGGCGCGCAGCAGCAGGTGCGACAACACGGGGATCGTCGTCCGCCGCTCGACGATGCCTTGCATCGGGACGAGCTCGGCGAGAAGGGACTCGCGCTTCAGCCGGATTTCCATCGTTCGAACCTCGTCGACGGGCTACTTCAAGAGAAAAGAAAAGATAGCACAGCAGTCCCTCGTCGTAGTTGCCTGCGGAGAGTCCGGAAAAGGGTCCGGGACCCCCGCGCAGCCGCGCTCCGGAGATTCCGGAGAGTGCGGAAAAGGGCTGCGGAAGAGGTGCGGCCGGCTTGCGGAAAAGTGGGTCTCCGCCGGCCGCACCGTCGCGCCGTCCGCAGCGGTTCCACCGGAAATCCGCAGCTTCTTCCGGCCGGGTGCCGGATCAGGTCAGGTGCTTGGTCATCGCTTCGAGAGTGCGCGAAAGCTCGGCGTCGGTGACGCGCAGGTTCTCGATCTTGTCGACCGAATACATCACCGTCGAGTGATGCTTGTCGTTGAACTGGCGGCCGATCTCCGGGTAGGACATCTGCGTCAGCTGCTTGCACAGGTACATGGCGACCTGGCGCGGGAAGGAGATCTGCTTGACGTTCGACTTCGACTTGATCTCGCCGACCTTGAGGCCGTAGTGGCGGGCGACGAACTTGATGATCTCGGCCGCCGAAGGGCCGCGGCCCTGGTCGGGGAGGATGTCGCGCAGCGTCTCGCGCGCCTGGTCGAGCGAGAGCGGGCGTCCGGTCAGCGAGGCGAAGGCGGCGACCCGGGTGAGCATCCCTTCGAGCTCCCGCACGTTGGTCTTGACCTGATTGGCGACGAACAGCGCCACGTCGTCGGGCAGGTCGAGGCGCTCTAGATCGGCCTTGCGGCGCAGGATAGCCACCTTGGTCTCTAGATCGGGCGCCTGGATGTCGGCGATCAGTCCCCACTCGAAACGCGACCGCAAGCGATCTTCGATCGACGGAATGTTGCGCGGCGAGGTGTCCGAGCTGAGGATGATCTGCTTCTGGCTCGTATAGAGCGCGTTGAAAGTGTGGAAGAACTCCTCCTGCGTGCGCTCCTTGCCGCCCATGAACTGCACGTCGTCGACCAGCAGGACGTCGATCGACCGGTAGCGCTCGCGGAACGCGTGCGTCGACTTGAAGCGGATCGAGTTGATCAGCTGATTGACGAACTGCTCGGCGGTCAGGTAACGAATCGTCAATTGCGGATGCCGCTCGCGAATGCGGTGGCCGATGGCGTGCAGGAGGTGGGTCTTGCCGAGCCCGACGCCGCCGTAGAGAAAGAGCGGGTTGTAGCTGTGCGAGGGGCTCTCGGCGACGGCGCGCGCCGCGGCGTGGGCGAACTGGTTCGAGGCGCCGACCACGAAGGTGTCGAAAAGATACTTCGGGTTGAGCCGCGCCACGCCATCGTCCTCGGCCGTCGCCGGCGCCTCGTCGTGCTCGTCGGCAGCGATGACGACCTGGAAGAACTCGTCGTGCGCGCCGGCGACGACGCGGTCGATGGTCGTCCGGTAGTTCTCCTCGACGGTGTGCACGAAGCGGACATTGGGCGCCACCAGCACCAGCGAGTCGTCGCTCTCGGACTTGACGCGCAGCGGCGCGATCCAGGTGGCGAACTCCTCCGGGGAGAGCGCGCCACGCAGGCGCTCGGACAGCACGGACCAGGTCGGACGGGAGTGCATCGGCGGACGGAAAGTCGATCCTAGAACGGTCGCGCCAGATCGGCCACCGGGCGTGGCAGCTCGAGGGCGAGGGGCGTGCGGGGAGCGGCGAGCAGGCGCACCAGGCGACCGGCCTCGCCGGCGAAAGGAGCCTGGCGGGTGGCGGCGAGCCAGTCGAAGAACGTGCGCGGCCGCGGGTGGAACTCGAGGCTCCCCTCGCCCGCAGCGAGGCCGGCCGCCGCGCGCGCCGCCGCGACCGCCGTGTCGAGCCCGCCGAGCTCGTCGACCAGGCCGTGCGCGGCCGCGTCGGCGCCAGTCCAGACGCGCCCCTGAGCGACCTCGTTCACCCGCGCGAGGGGCAGGCCCCGACCGTCGGCGACGTGGCCGAGGAAGCGCGAGTAGATCTCCTCGAGGCGGCGCTCGACGATCTCCCGCTCGCCTTCGCTCCACGGTTGCAGCGACGAGTAGAGGCCGGCGTTGGCGCCGCGCGAGAGGGTCTCGTGACGGGCGCCGAGCAACTCTTCCTGGAAGCGGGCGGTGGCCAGCTTGCCGGTGACCACGCCGATCGAGCCGGTCAGCGTGGTGGGCTCGGCGACGATGCGACTGGCGCGAGCGGCGATGTAGTAGCCGCCGGAGGCGGCGACGTCGGACATCGAGACGACGACGGGCTTCTTCTCGCGCAGCAACTCGACCCGGCGCAAGATGAGGTCGGAGGCGAGCGCCGAGCCTCCCGGGCTGTCGACGCGCAACACCACGGCGGCGACGCCGTCGTCCTCGGCGAGCTGGCGCAGCTGCTCGCCGAGCCCCTCCGAGCCGATGTAGCTCTCGCCACTCCAGGCTTCGAATCCGTCGCCACCGCGCACGATGACACCGCGCGCGAAGACGACCGCGATACGGCGGTTGCCCTGACCGTCGGCGGCGTGGCGACGTCCCCAGGCGAGCAGGCCGGAGCGCTCGACCGCGCCGCCGGCGAGCTCGTCGAGGCGAGCTTCGAACTGGTCGGGAAATTCGACATCGTCGACCAGCCCGGCCGTCTGCGCCGCCGCCGCCGATAGCGGCGCGCTGTCGATCGCCTCGCGCACCGCCTCGGGAGGCAGCTCGCGGCTGGCGGCAATGCCGTCGACGAGCTGCGCGAAGTAGCCGTCGAGCACCCGCTCGATCGCCGCACGCGCTTCCGGAGAGTGCTCCTCTTCGGTGAAGGTCTCGGCGGCGCTCTTGAAGCGGCCGGCGGTCAGGAACGAGGGCTCGATGCGCAGCTTGTCGAGCGTGCCGCGCAGGAAGAGGGCGTCCGACCAGAGGCCGAGCAGGTTGAGTTCGCCGGCCGGGGCGAGCGAGAGCGACGAACAGGCCGAGGCGACGAAATACTCGAGCGTCCCGTTGCTGCCTTCGCCGGCGGTGTCGAGGTAGCAGGCTACGAACTTGCCCGCCGCAACGGTGGCGTCGATCTGGCGGCGCAGCTCGACCGCCTTGGCGAGGCCGAAGTCGGCGTCGCGGATGCGCAGCGCCACCCCGCGGACTGCCGGGCTGCGCCGCGCCGCGTCGAGACCGCGCCAGATGGCAGCCAGGGTGGGCGGGCGCGTCTCTCCTGGCAGTGAGAAGGGGACGACGGCGGCGTAGTCCTCCAGCCGGCCGTCGAGCTCGAGGGTGAGGATCCGCGCGCCGTCGAAGGCGGGCAGTCCTGACCCCTTGCCGGCGAGCAGAATCCCCCCGACGGCGATGCCGAGTCCAAGCAGAAAGAGTGCAAGCAGGGTAAACAGCAGACGGCGCAAGCGACCTCCCGAAGCAGAGCCCGAAGATAGCGCGATCGGCGGGCACGGGGGCGGCAGGGGGGAGCGGGCGAGGGAATTCCTGGGCTGGCACGAGTGTTGCTCAAGGTGCTGGCAGGTTCATTGACAAGCTGTCCCGGGCGGTTCCGCATCCGAACCCAATGCCCTCCAAGATCAGGAGTCCCCTCGGGGATTCCACTCCCATCCGGAAATCTCTCCGTACTCCCCTAAACAACAGGGGTAGAGCCACTTAGAGCCCATCCAACCGCGAGCCGCCAGGACAGTTGCTATCCCCAGCCCCGAGCCTCTGGTTCGGGGCTGTTGCTTTTCCGGCGGCTGACGCGGGCTGCCGAAATGGCCGGCCCGGCCAGGCTGGCCGGCGTCGTCTAGACTCCGGACCCCCGATGTCCTCCCGCCAGGCCCTGCTCGACTGGTACGACCGCCACCGCCGCGACCTGCCCTGGCGGCGCAGCCGCGACCCCTGGGGGGTCTGGTTGAGCGAGATCCTCCTCCAGCAGACCCGGGTGGAGAGCGCGGCGCCCTACTTCGAGCGCCTGCTCGCTCGATTTCCGTCTCCGGCGGCGGTCGCCGCGGCGCCGGTCGAGGAGCTGCTGGCGCTCTGGTCGGGACTCGGCTACTACCGCCGGGCGCGCCAGCTGCACGCCGCGGCGAGCCGGGTGGCCGCCAGCGGAGAGATGCCGCGCACCGCCGCCGGCCTCACCGCACTGCCGGGGATCGGCCCCTACACTGCGGCGGCGATCGCCTCGATCGCCTTCGACGAAGTCGTGGCGGTACTCGACGGCAACGTCGCGCGCGTCGCCGCGCGGCTCTCCGCCGAGCCCGAAGAGGCCGAGCGGCCGGCGGTGCGCCGCCGGCTGCTGGCGGTCGCCACGGCGCTGCTCGACCCGGCGCGTCCGGGCGACTCCAATCAGGCCCTGATGGAGCTCGGCGCCAC
>JAIOJQ010000417.1 GCA_019911865.1 Thermoanaerobaculia bacterium | reverse complement strand
ACCGGGAGGGGTACGCCGCGATGGGCGCCGCCGGGCGGCGGCGCGCCGAGCGCGAGCTGACCTGGGACGCCGTGGCGGCGCGCTACCGCGCGGCCTATCTCGCCGGCCTCAGTCGAGCCTGAGCCGGACCTGCAGCGGCCTGCCGGCGCGCAGGACGTGCAGCAGCACGCCGTTGCGCTGCTTGACCGCGCGCTTCTGCAGACTCGCAATCGACGGCGGCGGGAGGTTGTCGACGCGCAGGATCAGATCGCCGGCCCGCAGCCCGGAGCGCGCCGCCGCCCCGTCCGACTCGACGTTCTCGACCACCAGCCCCTCGATGCCGAGCTGCTCGTAGTCGGCGTTGCCGAGCGACCAGCCGAGCTCCGAGATGTCGCCGCGCTCGCGCCGTGCCGGTCTGCCCGCCCGGGTGGCCGGCGCCGCGGCCGCCGCCTGCTGCTGCGCCACCATCCGGTCGAGCACGTCGCGCACCTCGGCGTTGTCCGGATCGACGGCCAGCACGGCGCGGAAGGCCGCCTCGGCGGCCGGCAGGTCCTTCAGTTCCAGGCAGACCGCGCCGAGGTTCTGCGCCACGTCGGCGCGCCCGGGAGCGAGCTCGCGCGCCCGTTCGAGCGCGGCGCGCGCTCCGGCCGGGTCGCCGAGGCGTTTGCGCCCGAGGCCGAGGAGCATCCAGCCGTCGGCCTCCTGCGGCCGCAGGTCGACCAGGCGCTGCGCATCGGCGACCGTGGCGGCGCCGTCGCCTTTCTCGTGCTGCGCGCCGGCGCGCAGCAGCAGGGCGGTGGCGGCGGCGCCGAGACGGTTCTGGGGATCGAGGCGGAAAGCCGCATCCCAGGAGGCGAGGGCGCCGTCCAGATTGCCGAGGCCGCGCTGGGCACGCCCGAGTTGCAGCCAGAGATCCGGATCCTCGGGTCGCTGGCGGGTCCCTTCGAGCAGCAGGGCCACCGCTTCGACCCACTCGCCACGCTCCATGTCGGACAGCGCCAGGGCGCGGGCGATGTCGACGTCCCGGCGGTCGAGGTCGCGCGCCTTGCGCAGGGCGGCGTGCCCGCCTGCCGCGTCGACGAGCTTCTGGCGGGTCAGGCCGAGGTTGAACCAGGCGCGCGAGTCGTCGGGATCGAGGGCGAGCGCCGCCTCGAGCGTGTCGCGCGTCACCTCGAAGTCGCCGCGCGCGAAGTAGAGGACGGCGACGTTGTTGAGAGTCTGGCTCTTGAGCGTCCGCGGCAGGCCCCCCGCGCGGCCCCGCTCGAGGGCCAGGACCCGCTCGAAGCCGGCAAGCGCGTCGTCGGCACGCCGCTCGCGCAGGTCGACCAGGGCGAGGTTGTAGAGGATCTCCGGGTCGTCCGGGGCGAGGGCACGGGCCTCGTCGAGCGCCTGCCTCGCCTCGCCCAGCCGGCCGGCGCGGATCGCGTCGACCGCGAAACCGGTGCGCTCGGTGGCGGTGCGCGAACGGCGCTCGACCGCCGCCGCCAGCGCGTCCTGGTAGAGCGCCACGAACTCGGCCGAGTAGAGGTCGGCCCGGAAGGGGAGGGCAGGATCGCCGAAGAGCGCGTCGGCCAGCTGCGACGCCGCCGCCTGGCGGTCGCCCAGCTGGAGCGAGAGCCAGGCCGCGGTGACCCGATGACCGCCGCTGGCGGACGGTTCAGGGTGGCGCCGGGCGAGTTCGAGGTAGAGCTCGAGGGCGCGCGCCAGGTTGCCGTCGGAATACTCGAGGCGCGCCTGCGCTTCGAGCGCGGTGAGCGGATCGGCGGGCTCCGCCGACGGCGGGATCGGCTCGCCTGCCGCCGGCAGGTCCTCCGCCTCGATCTTCCCCGAATCCTGGGCCGACAGCGCGGCGCCGCCGCCGAGCGACACGAGCGCGAGGACGAGAGCGAGGGGAAGGCGGGGCGAAGGCATGCGCGGACCGGTGAAGAGCGAATCTAGCAGACCGCGACGGCCGCGGCCGCCACGCCTCAGTTGCCGGCGAGCGGGCGCTCGCGCACCTGGGTCGGCTGGGCGCCATCGACGTCGAAGGTGACCACGCTCTCGAAGTCTCCGCGCACCGCGACCGATTGGCTCAGTGAGGGCGTCGCCGCCCCGGCGGCGAACACTTCGACGCGGTAGTCGCCCGGCGCCAGCCAGTGCCCGCGCAAAGGTGCCGAGCCGGCCGCCTGGCCGTCGATCCGCACGACGCCCGGGCGGCTGCCGAGATGCGGCTGCACGGTGAGCTGCCCGGGGCGCTCGATCGGCGTGGCGATGCGCGCCGTCTCGCCGGCAACCACTCGTACCTGGAGCGACTTCTCGAAGCGGTAGGCGGGCGTCTCGAGGGTGAAGGTCAGCGTATGGCGACCGGCCGGCAACTCGATGCGCTGCTCGCGCTCGAGGTGGATCCGGCGCCCGCCGACCCGTACCTGGGTGGCCGGGTTCCAGGCCGCGGCGATCACCAGGCGGGCCGGGGGGGGCGGCGGCTCGGGCTCCGGTTCCGGCTCCGGCGCGGGGATCGGCCAGAACGGCAACTTCGTCGGGGACCCGATGTTCGTCAACGTGTTCTCGGGCGACTACCACGTTCAGCCGGGTTCCGCCGCGATCGACGCCGGAGACAACCAGTGGGTTCAGCCCGGCGACCTCGACATGGACCTCCAACCACGCATCAACGGCAGCGCTGTCGACATAGGAGCAGACGAGAGCTATGGCACTACCCATGGGGGTGGTCCAACCCCGATTCGAATCTACGTGAAACCGAATGGCGATGATTCTGCCGATGGCCTTTCGTGGGCATCGGCAAAGGCGAGTCTTCACGCAGCGCTGGTCGCTGCGGAACGCGGCGACTCGATTTGGGTTGCTGGCGGTATCTACAACGAGAAGGTGACGGTAGGCTCGGCGATCTTTTTGTACGGCGGGTTTGCGGGAACAGAGACGACCCTCAGCCAACGCGTTCTGGGTCCGACTCCGACGATCATGGACGGGGGCGGTTCGGGCACGGTCATTCTCATGACCGGCTCGGGGACGTTAGCGCCTTCGATCGACGGTTTCACGGTTCGAAACGCGACAAACGGCGTGACGTCGAGCTTTCAGGGCACGCTGGTGTCAAGCGTGCGGGCCGAGGACATGACCGGCGACGGAGAGAACTCTGGCTTCGGTGTTTCGACTGTGTCGAACAGCCTGGTTCGCAACAGCTTTGCGACGCGTTGCACAGTTGGAGTTGCACCACGTGGGAGCACCGTTCGAAACTGTGTGTTGTGGAACAATGGTTACGGCGTCTTAACGTACTCAGCTGGGTTCCTGTTGGAAAACTCGACTCTTGTCGAGAATCAGGTGGGCGCTTATGCAACTTGGAGTTCGCCAGCTTATCGCAACAACATCTTCGCCTACAACGCGAGTGGAATATCGTTGCACCACAGCGCGAATCTCAACACTCAGAACTGCCTTTTCTTCGGCAATGTCGACAACGGCTCCGGCGCGGGGATCGGCCAGAACGGCAACTTCGTCGGGGACCCGATGTTCGTCAACGTGTTCTCGGGCGACTACCACGTTCAGCCGGGTTCCGCCGCGATCGACGCCGGAGAC
>JAIOJQ010000416.1 GCA_019911865.1 Thermoanaerobaculia bacterium | reverse complement strand
ACGGCGCTCGCCCCGGTGCCGCTCGGCACCGGCAACGACCTGGCGCGCGCCCTCGGCTATCCGCTGGCGCCGGCACCCGCCTTCGCCGCCGCCCTGGAAGGGAGCCCGGCGCGCCTCGACCTCGGGCGCTTCGGGGAGCGGCTCTACTGCGGCGTCGCGGGCGCCGGGTTCGACGGCGCGGTGGCGACACGGGCGCGCGAGCGGTTGCGCTGGCTGCGCGGCCCGGCGGTCTATGCCTGGGCGACGCTGGTCACCCTGGCGACCTACCGGCCGCCGCGCTTCCGGCTGAGCCTCGACGGAGGAGCGGAGCGCCAGGGCACCGCCTGGCTGGTCGTCTTCGCCAACATCTCCTGCACCGGCGGCGGCATGCGGATCGCTCCGGGGGCGGACCCGACCGACGGCCGCCTCGACCTGGTCGGTCTCGAAGGCATCTCGAAGGCGGGGCTGCTGCGGCTCTTTCCGCGCGTTTACGCCGGCCGGCACCTCGGGCATCCGGCGGTCTTTCGCTCCAGTTGCGCCGCGGGCCGGCTCGCCTTCGACACCGTCCAGCGGGCGGTCGGGGACGGCGAAGGCTTCGGCGAGGTCGGACCGCGCGGCGTCGAGGTCGACATCCTGCCCGCCGCCCTGCCGGTCATTCGGGCCGGCGGCGGCCGGCGATCCAGCCCGTCGGGGCGGGTGGTGGCGGATCCGGGGTGCGGATAGAATTCGCCGGCACGGAGCAGCCGTTCGTCACCGCTTCGTCGAATCTTCGACTCAGTCTCTGCCCGACGTCCCGATAGGGTCCGGGTTCGCAGCATTCACGGGAAAGCTGTTCCCGACTTTCCAAGGAGGAAGTGATGTCGATTTCGAACTTCGCGAGCGCGCGGCGGCTGGCCGCCGGTCTGCTCGCGGCGCTGGCCCTCGGTACCGCCGGGGTCGCGCACGCCCAGGTCACCACCGGCAGTCTGGTCGGCTCCGTGCGCGCCGAGTCCGACGGTTCCGCCCTGCCCGGCGTGGCGATCACCGCCGTGCACGTGCCGACCGGCACGGCCTACTCCGCGATGACCAGCAACGACGGCCGCTTCGTGCTGCCGAACGTCCGTGTCGGCGGCCCCTACAGCGTCACCGCGGTGCTCGACGGATTCCGTTCGACCGAGACGACGGGCGTCCAGGTCAACCTCGGCGCCACCACCGAGGTGGCCGTGGCGCTGCCGCTCGCCGAGGTCGCCGAGACGATCGAGGTGGTCGGCGAGTACGACGCGCTGATCAACCCGAACCGGACCGGATCCTCCTCGGCCGTCTCGCTCGACCAGATCGAGTCGCTGCCGAGCGTGCGTCGCAGCTTGCAGGATTTCGCGCGCACCA
This sequence comes from Thermoanaerobaculia bacterium, assembly GCA_019911865.1. Classification (GTDB taxonomy): domain Bacteria; phylum Acidobacteriota; class Thermoanaerobaculia; order Multivoradales; family JAGPDF01; genus JACTMI01. The sequence goes on along the minus strand of JAIOJQ010000416.1, from coordinate 3,920 downwards.
ACCCGTACTTCAACGTCGATCCTTCGGATCCGTCGGCGACGCGCATTTCGGTGGCCGGCAAGAACAATCGCTACAACTCGATCCAGATCGACGGCGCGGTCAACAACGATCTGTTCGGCCTCGCCGACACCGGCACGCCGGGCGGCCAGGCGGACACCCAGCCGATCTCGCTCGACGCCATCGAGCAGCTGCAGATGGTCGTCTCGCCCTACGACGTTCGCCAGGGCGGCTTCACCGGTGGCGGCCTGAACGCCGTCACCCGCTCGGGCTCGAACGCCTTCCACGGTTCGATCTACGGCTCGGTGCGCGACCAGAGCTTCGTCGGCGACGGCCCGTTCGACCGTGAGGTGGCCGACTTCGACGAGGACCAGTACGGCTTCCGCCTCGGCGGTCCGGTCCTGCAGGACAAGCTCTTCTTCTTCGTCAATGCCGAGATCAACCGGCGCGAGAGCCCGACCGGCGTCTCGGCCGACGGCACGACCGGCAACCAGTTCGGCAAGCCGGCCGAGGCCGCCTTCCTGCGTGGTTACCTGCAGGAGCACTTCGGCTACGACCCGGGCAGCCTCGGCGACATCCCGGCGACGACCGACAGCGACCTCGCCTTCGCGCGCATGGACTGGAACGTCGCCGAGGGGCATCAGCTGACCCTGCGCCACAACTACGTCGACGCCGCCCGCGACGTGATCGCGGATCGCTCGACCACCTCGTTCCGTTTCCCGACCGCCATCTACGCGATCGCCAGCGAGACGAACTCGACCGTCGCCCAGCTCAACAGCGTCTTCGGGTCGGCCTTCAACGAGGCCCGCCTCGGCTTCCAGACGATCCGCGACAAGCGCGCCACGCCGGTCACCTTCCCGACCGTCGAAATCGGCGGCGCGCCGCGGCGCGGTGAGTTGATCGTCGGCACCGAGCGCTTCTCGGGCGCCAACTCGCTCGACCAGGACATCCTCGAGCTGACCGACGACTTCACCTTCATCAAGGGCGCCCACACGGTCACCGTCGGCACCCACAACGAGTTCTTCGAGTTCAAGAACCTCTTCCTCTCCGATTTCTACGGCTACTACTTCTTCCCCGACCTCGCGGCGTTCGAGGCGGGACAGGCGTCGGAGTACTCGATCGGCTTCGCCAACGGCGCCGACCCGCGCCGCCCGGCGCAGTTCGAGGCCAACCAGTACGGCATCTACGCCGGCGACCAGTGGCGGGTCAACGACCGCCTCTCGCTCACCCTCGGGCTGCGCGCCGACATGGCCCGCTTCCCGGACAAGCCGTCGTTCAACGGCGCTGCCGAGTCGGCCCTCGGGCACAGCACCGCCGAGACGCCGAGCGAGGATCCGGTCCTCTCGCCGCGCATCGGATTCAACTGGGATCCGACCGGTGAGGGCGAGCAGCAGCTGCGCGGCGGCGTCGGCGTCTTCGCCGGCCGCACGCCCTACGTCTGGATCTCGAACGCCTACGCCAACACCGGCGTCGAGTCGACGTCCCTCTCCTGCCAGGCATCGCGGGGCTGCCCGGTGCCGCTGTTCAACCCGGACCCGCTCGGCCAGCCGCGCAACCTCGGCGCCGCCGGCTCGGTGACGGTCGACCTGATCGATCCGGACTTCGAGTTCCCGCGCGTCCTGCGTACCACGCTCGGCTACGACCGCGAGCTGGTGTGGGGAATCCGGGGCTCGGCAGAAGTCGTCTGGTCGCAGACCCAGAAGGACGTCTTCTACCACAACGTCAACAAGGTCGAAGTCGGCACCAGCCCGCTCGACGGCCGCCCGACCTACACTTCCCGTTCGTCGAGCTTCCGCGACGCGCTGCTGCTGACCAACACCGACAAGGGCGAGGAGACCTCGATCTCCCTGATGTTCTCGCGGCCGTTCACCAACGGCCTGTCGGTCACCGCGGGGTACGCCTGGATGGACGCCGAGTCGGCCTTCGACGCCACCTCGAGCCGCGCCATTTCGAACTGGCAGTTCATGCCGACGCAGGGCGACATCTTCTCGCCCCGCCAGGCGACCTCGATGTTCGAGATCGAGCATCGGATGAACGCTTCGGCCTCGTACACCTTCGAGACCGGCCCGCTCGGCCACACGGTAGCGCTCTACTGGAACGCCCAGTCGGGCCGCCCCTACACGCTGCTGGTCGGCGGTGACCCGAACGGCGACGGCTACTCGACCAACGACCTGCTCTACGTTCCGGCGAGCGCCGACGAGATCATCCTCAAGGACGCCAGCGGCAACGTGATCGATTACGAGCGCTTCGCGGACTACCTCCGCCAGGCCGGCATCGATCCGACGGCGGGCCGCATCCTCGAGCGCAACGAGTCGGTCGAGCCGTGGAGCCACCTGCTCGACTTCCACTACGGCCTCGAGCTGCCGATCAAGGTGATCTCGACCGAGCTGACCTTCGACGTGCTCAACGTCCTCAACCTGCTCGACTCCGACAAGGGCGTGATCCGCTTCGTCAACTTCCAGACGTCGACGCCGGTCAACTATCGCGGCCTCGACGCCGAGACCGGCAAGCCGATCTACCAGGAGGCCGGCACCGGCCGCCTGAACGGCGGCTCGCAGTTCTCGACTTCCGACCTGCGCTCGCGCTGGCAGGCGAAGGTCGGCCTGCGGCTCAGCTTCTGAGTCCGGTCCGCCCGCGGGCGGAGCACCAGGGAGGGGCGGCGACGCCCCTCCCTTTTTCTTTTTCGGCGCTTCACCGCGTCCAGTGGGTGGCGAGGTCTCGGATTGGAGCTGTTGGCGACCCGCGGCGACCGACGAAGACGAAAGACGTTCATTGAAGGGGAAGATCCGTCGGATTCGTGCGCGGCTCCGCGGGGCTCGCAGGCACCACGCGAAGCCGCCCGGAGCCTGCCCGCTGCTTCCACCGCCTGCCTTTTCTCCTCTCCGGGCCTCGGTCGTGCCCTGCGGGTCAGGACGAAGAAGCGTCAAGAGAAGAAGGCTGACAGGCCGAGAATGCGGGACCCGGGCCGCAGTGGCGTCGATTGGTGCCGCCGAGACCAGCGAGGGCCGGCCCGACTCCAGTGGTCTCTTTCCTTCTATGGAAGTTTTTCTTCTCGTCTCGTCACCGCTTGGCATGGAGTTCGGGGCAGCCAGGAGAGAGCTGCGTTCGAATGGCCAGGAGGCAAAGACGAAGGCCTTCCGGAGAGGGGAAAACGGCGAGCGTGGCAGGTTCGGCTTTCGACTGCATCGATGGCGGCGGTCGGAGTTGCCCGCAAATCGGAGTGCGCTTCCGCCTTCGGCATTTTCCCGCCACCGCGGCGCCTGCGGGGAGCGTTGATGGCCCTGCCTTCTCGTCCTCTGGCGCGCTTCCGGTATCGTTGGCGGTCGGATGGGGCGACAGGTCGAGCCACGCATCGCCGGCTGGGGCGGCATCTCGGTGCCCGGGCGCGAATTGCGCTCGGAGAACCTGGCGTCGGTGGCGCGCGGCGCGACGCTGACCCGCGGCCTCGGACGCTCCTACGGCGACTCCGCGCTGCCGCCGCCCGGCGTCGCGACGATCGCCGGCTCGGCGCGCGCCGACCGCATCCTCGGTTTCGACGAGGCGAGCGGCCGGCTGCGCGCCGAGGCCGGGCTGATGCTCGGCACCCTCGCCCGGGCCATGCTGCCGCGCCGATTCTTCCCGCCGGTCGTCCCCGGCACGCAGTTCGTCACCCTGGGCGGCATGGTCGCCGCCGACGTCCACGGCAAGAATCACCACGTCGAAGGCACGATCGGGCGGCACGTCACGGCGCTGCGGCTGCTGACCGCCGCGGGGGAGATCGTCGACTGTTCGCGCGAACGTCATCCGGAGCTGTTCCGCGCCACGCTCGGCGGCATGGGGCTGACCGGCCACCTGCTCGAAGTCGAACTGGCGATGGCGCGCCTGCCGTCGCCGTGGATCCTGCAGGAGACCGAGCGGGCGCGCGACCTCGACCACTTCCTCGC
>JAIOJQ010000415.1 GCA_019911865.1 Thermoanaerobaculia bacterium | reverse complement strand
CCGGGGCGGCGCTCGCCCTGTGCGGCGTCGCGGTCACCGCCGGGCTGTGAAGTCCGGGCTCCGCCCTCAGCAGATCCGCGGCAACTGTTCGCCCGACAGCAGGTCGACCACCCGCAGGCCGCCGATCGAGTTGCGCAGGGTGACCCGCGCCTCGTCGTCGGCGATCACCTCGCCGATGCGCGCCGCGCCGGCGCCGCGCGGGTCGGCGCGCAGCAGCTCGAGGGCCTCCTCGGCGGCGGCGCGCTCGACGATGGCGAGCAGGCGCCCTTCGTTGGCGACGTAGAGCGGGTCGAGGCCGAGCAGCTCGCAGGCGCCGCGCACCGCCTCGCGCACCGGGATCGCCGTCTCCTCGAGGCGGATGCCGGCGCCGGCCTGGCCGGCGATTTCGTGCAGCGCCGAGGCGACGCCGCCGCGCGTCGGGTCGCGCAGCACGTGCACCGCCTCGCCGAACCGCTCGAGCAGGGCGCCGACCAGGCCGTCGAGCGGCGCCGAATCGCTCTCGATCGGCGACTCGAACTCCAGCCCCTCGCGCACCGAGAGGATCGCCACGCCGTGCTCGGCGATCGGCCCGGACAGCAGCACGACGTCGCCCGGCCGCGCCCGCCGCGGGTCGATCCGCGCCCGCGGGTGCACCAGGCCGATGCCGGCGGTGTTGATGTAGATGCCGTCCCCCTTGCCGCGGTCGACCACCTTGGTGTCGCCGGTGGCCACCGGCACGCCGACCGCGCGCGCCGCCGCGCCGAGCGAGGCGATCACCCGGTCGAGCACCGCCAGATCGAGACCCTCCTCGAGGATCAGGCCGCAGGAGAGGGCGAGCGGCCGGGCGCCGCACATGGCGAGGTCGTTGACCGTGCCGTGGACGGCCATGGAGCCGATGTCGCCGCCGGGAAAGAAGAGCGGCCGCACGACGTAGGAGTCGGTGGTGAAGGCGAGCTGCGTGCCGCCGGCGTCGAGCAGGGCGCCGTCGTGCAGGCGCGCCAGCTGCTCGTTGGCGAGCGCCGGCACCAGCATCCCCTCGATCAGCTGCCGCGAGAGCCGGCCGCCGCCGCCGTGCGCCATCTGCACCGTCGGGTAGCTCGAGATCGGCAGCGGGCAGGAGCCGGCGGCGGGGTCGGGACGCGGGGGCGCGGCCATCAGCTCCTCCCGTAGAGGTAGTAAGCGGCGCAGGCCCCTTCGCTGGAGACCATCGGCGCGCCGAGCGGCCGGTCGGGCGTGCAGTCGTGGCCGAAGGCGGCGCACTCGTCGGGGCGGCAGAGCCCCTGCAGGATGCGCCCGGCCTGGCAGAGCGGCGACTCCTCGGCGGCGATGCCGCCGACGTCGAAACGCGTCTCGGCGTCGAAGGCGGCGTACTCCGGGCGCAGGGCGAGGCCCGAGCCGGGGATCTCGCCGATGCCGCGCCACTTGCGATCGCACGGCGCGAAGACGCTCGCCACCAGATCCTGCGCCCGCGTGTTGCCGTCGCGGGTGACGGCGCGGGCGTAGGCGTTCTCGACTCCGACGCGCCCCTGCTCGAGCGCCGTGACGGTGAACAGGATGCCGCGCAGCAGGTCGACCGGCTCGAAGCCGGTGATGGTGATCGGGATGCGGTAGCGCTCGGCCAGCGGCTCGTACTCGCGGTAGCCCATCACCGCGCAGACGTGGCCGGCGGCGAGGAACCCCTCGACCCGGCAGTGCGGCGAGCCGAGAATCGCCTCCATCGCCGGCGGCACCAGGACGTGCGAGACGAGCAGCGAGAAGTTCTCGAGGCCGAGCCGCGCCGCCTGCCAGGCCGCCATCGCGTTGGCCGGCGCCGTGGTCTCGAAGCCGATGGCGAAGAAGACGACCTGGCGGTCCGGGTGGCGTTCGGCCAGCTTCACCGCGTCGAGCGGCGAGTAGACGATGCGCACGTCGCCACCGGCCGCCTTGACCGCCAGCAGGTCGGTGGTCGAGCCGGGCACCCGCAGCATGTCGCCGAACGAGGTGAAGATCACCTCCGGCCGGCGGGCGATGGCGAGGGCGCGGTCGATCTGCTCGAGCGGCGTGACGCAGACCGGGCAGCCGGGTCCGTGCACCAGTTCGACCGTCTCGCCGACCAGCCGGTCGATGCCCGAGCGCAGCAGGTTGTGGGTCTGGCCGCCGCAGATCTCCATCAGCGTCCAGCGGCGGTGCGAGGCGCGGGCAATGGCGGCGAGCAGGGCGCGCGCCGCCTCGCCGTCGCGATACTCGTCGACGTGGCGCACGGCGTCAGTTCCCGGCGCGCGCCGGCGAGCCGGGGGGCGGCAGGTCGGGCGCCTCGAGCTCGCGCAGCTCGCCGGTGGCGCGCAGCTCCTCGAACACCCGCCGCGCCTCCACCTCGTCGATGGTCGAGATGGCGAAGCCGACGTGGACGACGACGTACTCGCCGACCTGCGCCTCGGGGGTGAAGGCGAGGCAGACCTCCTTGACGATGCCGCCGAACTCGACCCGCCCGGTGGCGACGCCGAGCGGATTGTCGATCACTTCGACGAGTCGGCCGGGGACACCGAGGCACATGGCGAAACCTCCCGGCGCCGGCCGGCGAGCGCGGCGCGCGCCACGGCCACCTGGCCGAGCGCGATGCCGCCGTCGCCGGGGGGCACCTGATGGGGGACGAAGACCTCGCGGCCGTCGGCGCGCAGGCCGAGGGCGAGCGAGGTGGTGAGACGGCGATTGAGGAAGCAGCCGCCGGCTTCCACGCCGCCCTGGCGGGCGCCGCCGACGAG
>JAIOJQ010000414.1 GCA_019911865.1 Thermoanaerobaculia bacterium | reverse complement strand
GCAGATCGCGCTGCCTAGCCTCGCCCGCCGTCCGTACCGGCGGCAGGCGGCGCTGATCCAGGCGGGTCTCAAGCTCCTCGCTCTCGGCGAGAACCCACAGCTCCTGGCCGAGGTCGGCACCGGGAAGTCGACCGTGGCGCTTTCGATCGCCGGTGCCCTCGCGCCCAATCGCTTCGCCGCGACGAGCGCGGAGCTCGTGCGACTCGGCCTCACCCCACGTGGCCTCCGTCCTGTGTTCAGGATGCTGGTCGTCTGCCCACCGCACCTGCTCCAGAGCTGGACCGATCAGGCCCGCGCCGTTCTTCCGGATGCGCCCGTGCAGATCGTTCAGGCGCCCTCGGACCTCGACCGGCCGGCCGCGATCTACGTCCTGAGCCGCGAGACCGCCAAACTCGGATCGAGCATCGCCGGTGTGGACGGCGCGCGCTGCCCCGACTGTGGGCACCCGCTGCCGGAAGGAAGCCCCGAGAGCTTCGCCGCGCAACGCCTCCGCTGTCAGGGGGAGGTGGTCGTGCCCTCGAATCCGTTCGCGCGCCTGGCGCGAGACATGGGCCTCGTCCTGCAGCGCTCGCTATCGGGCTCCCTTCGCGAGCGGCTCTTGCCGTACCTGGAAGCTCACCCCGCCGCCCACCGTCGAGCGCTTCAGCTCCACCGCCAGGATTCGCCGACTGATCCGATCTCGCCGTCCGGCCGCGCCGCGCTGCAGGACGCGCTTGGCCAGGTGGCCGGGCTCGTCGAGACAAACTTTCTCCGCCTGTCGAACTGGGAGCACCGGTTCTGGGAGCCGTTCCGCGTCGCCGCGCACCTGGCTCTGGTGCTCGATGCGTTCGAGCCGTTCGCCGCTCGCTGTCGCGAGCTGGCGGCCCGCCGCGTCGCCGAGGCGGATCCGCGCCTCTACCTTCAGTCGATCGACGAGCTGCTGGAGAAGCAGCTCACGGAGCTGGCACCATTGGCCGAGCGCCTGCACGACACCGACTCCGGCGAGGATCTCCGCAGCGAGCTCCTCGGCCGCGTGCTCGAGATGCTCCTCTCGGGCGCGACCTGGGCGACGAAGCCGGGTTGCGGCGCCGCGCTCCACACGACGACACCCGAGCCGCGACGTTACCCGCTGGCGCGCTACATCCTGAGCAAGAAGCGCCGGCTCTTCGACCTGGTCATCCTCGACGAGGCGCACGAGTTCTCGACCAGCGGCAGCGCGCAGCAGAAGGCCGCACACCGCCTGGCGCAGCTTCCGGGCGTGCCGGTGATCGCCCTGACCGGGAGCCTGATGGGTGGCTACGCGAGCTCGCTGTTCGCCAACGCCTGGGCGCTCTCGCGACGGTTCCGGTCGCAGTTCGACCTCGACGAGAAGCCCTCGTTCGTGACGCGGTACGGGTACCGAAAGCTCCTCGTCACGCCGACGGCGGCCAAGCCGCTTCCGGGCACCCGGAGCTACGGTCGCCAGAGCGACCGCACCGACGGCGACGGCTTCGAGATTCGCCAGCTCGGCGAGGCGCCGGGCGTCCTTCCTCTCTACATCCTGGAGCACATCCTCCCGACCGGCTTGGTGATGCACAAGGGCGATCTCGACGAGGAGCTTCCGCCGTGCAGCGAGGAGCCGACCCCCGTGCGCACGTCGCCCGACGACTTCCTCGACGCGAAGCTCTTGGCCGAGTTCAGCCGTCTACGTGCTGCGTTGGTCTCCCGGATCCACGCCGATCGGGGCACCGAGCGTGCTGGCCTCCTCTGGGGCGCGATGTCCGAGCTGCCGTCCTATCTCGACCTCGCGAACGAGGAGTGCGGTCCGTTCGTCATCCGGTATCCGGACGAAGCCGGGGGAGAGGAGGTTGCCACCGGAGCTGCTTTCCCCGCGAGTTGGCGTTCGCCCAAGGAGCGCTGGCTGCTGGCCGAGCTCCGCACCGAGCTCCGCACCGGACTCAATGCTGGCCGGCGGGCGATCGTCTTCCTCCGTCACACCGGAAATCGCGGCTTCCTGCGGCGGCTTCACCGCCTCATCGCCGAGGACCTCGAGCAGGCGCCCACCTTCCTCGATCCCGCGAAGGTCCCGACCGGCGTACGTGAGCGCTGGCTCAACGAGGTCATCGTCGGTGGTTGCCGCGTGCTCCTGGTTCACCCGAAGGCGGTCCAGACGGGCCTCAACAACCTCACCGCGTTCCACACCGCGATCTGGTTCGAGGGTCCGGACTATGACGCGCGGGTCACGCGGCAGGCGAACGGCCGTCCGCACCGGATCGGGCAGACGGAGCCGGTGCGGCTCATCTATCCCTACTACGCCGACACGCTCCAGAAGGCAGCCCTCGATCTTGTCGCGCGGAAGATCACCGCGTCGCTGCAGGTCGACGGGCTCTCGCTGGCCGGCGCGCTCGAGGCTGCCGGCGCCCTCTCGGAGGAGGACCGCCTGCACGCCACTGCGGCGCTCGCCATCGGCCAAGCGCTCTACCGCGCGGCGACTGGGGGAGGGGTGTCGCGATGACCGCCGCAGCTCGGATGGAGGAACGAATGTTGGAGCAACTCGGACTCTTCAGCTCGGCGTCGCCGGCTGCCGATCCTTGCTTCACCAAGGAGCGGGCCGCGGCCGACGACGCCTGGCCACATCGCACTTGGAGGTTCGGTCCGGGGCAGTCGATCGAGTACCGCGAACCTGAGCCGACGTCGCCCGCACCGCCCGCCGTGTTGGGCGGAGACTGGGCGTGGAACCCGCTGGTTCCGGGCTGGCGGATCGACTACGCGGTTCCGCCGTTCTCCCTCGATCCGCGTGGCGACGGTGCCGACCGCCATGGCCCGAAGCTGCTCCCGCCGCCGGGCTTCCTCGAGATCGACCGGAGACGCCTGGCGGGCCGCTGCCCCCACTGCGGCGAGCAGAGCGGCGGACGCTGGGGTGGCCCCGGATGGTGCGGCTGGAGCGACCCCAGGGTTGCGGCTGCCTTCGAGGCGGAGGAGGCGGCCGGGCGTCGTTGCTACGGGCTCACCGTGGTCGACGTGCCGGGACTCGGTCCCGTCAATCCAATGTCTCACTACACCCGCTGGGGAGCCGGGTTCTGTGCCTCCTGCGGCGCGGTCTCCTGGAACGACTTCCGAGATCCTGCCAGCGCCTACTACGGGCCGCCCGCGAAGGCGGTCGGCCCCTGAATCCCCGCGTGGGTCCTACTCCGTCCGGTGCCGGAGGTGCTCGAGTCAGGTCCACGAAGTAAGGCCGCACGTCGTCTCGCGAGAATCGGCAGGCGCGCTCTCACCCTCGACGTTCATGCGGTCGCCCTTGCCAGCGTTCGAGGAGGAGGCGGTGCCCAGGCGGCGCAGCAAGTCGGGTGACTACCCTCGGCGTCGAGCAGACGGCTGAAGGCAGGACCTCTCGTTCGGGGGAGCGCCGGAACAGAGACTCGCGCTGAGATCGGCCACTGCTTCCTGACCTGCCTGCCGGGAGGCGAGCCTGCTACCGAGGCCCGGGCAGGCGAGCGCCGCGCCAGCCAAAGACCGCTGTCACGCCTCTCGCCCCACGCTCCAGGGTGCCCCCACCCGGGCTGCGCGCGAGCCCCTCGTCTCCTCCGGGGCGTCGTGCTCGCCCGGCCACCCACCCTGGAGCGCCCCGTGCCTCTTCGTCCTCGAGCCTCCACCGACGTCAAGAGTGCGAGGCGCGGCCCTGTCATCTGTCTCCTTCGGTCGAGGTCCCCGCCCAACGTCCCGTAAACCGTGCCCGCGGTGCGCCCGGCCGCAAGGCCAAGCCTGCGGAGCGCTGCGCGCTGCCTTGTCGGCCGGGCTTCGTTCACCCCGGGCTCCCACCGGTCCGTGTTGGACGGAAACCACAACC
>JAIOJQ010000413.1 GCA_019911865.1 Thermoanaerobaculia bacterium | reverse complement strand
GGACCGAGCACCTCGAGCAGGCGGTGCGCCGCGGCGGAGTCGCAGGCGCGCGAGTGCGACCACCAGCGGAACTGCCCGCGCTCGCCGCGGAAGAAGGCCCAGGGATCCTCGGGGGCAGCCTCGGCGAGGCGCTCGAGCGCCGCGAGTCCGGCGGAACTGTGGCGCGCTGCGGCGCCGGAGGCGACCATGGCCGGCGAGTCTACCGCCCGTGCACGCCCCTTGCTTGCCCTTGCTACCATGCGACTCGTGAAGGTCCCCGCCCGTTCGTTCGTCGCCGGCCTGCTGCTCGTTGCCCTCGCCGCGACGGCGGCGCCCGCCGCGGTGCCGCCGACTCCGACCGGCCGCACCCCGGCCGAGGAGCTGTTCGACAAGAGCCTCAAGGCCACCATCGAGGCGCTGCGCGTCTACGGGCGCTGGGACGACCCGGAGCAGCAGCGGCGCGTCAACGAGATCGGTTACCGGGTGGTGCAGGAGTCGGGCTTCCGCGACTACCCGATCACCTTCGGCCTGATCGACATGCCGGAGCCCAACGCCTTCGCTCTGCCGGCCGGGCAGATCTTCGTCACCCGCGGCATGCTGGCGCTCGGCCTCGCCGACGACGACCTCGCGGCGCTGCTCGGCCACGAGCTCGCCCACGTCGTCCATCGCCACGGAGTGAAGATCGAGCGGCGCGCCACCCTGCTCAACATCCTCGGCCAGGCCCTCATGCTCGGCGTGATGATCGGCGCCTCGAACAGCGACCCGGAGTACATTCCGCGCGATCCGCTCGGCCGCGACCGGGTGCCGGATTCGCAGGGCGAGCTGATCTACGGCAGCTACGCGGCGAGCCTCATCCTCTCGGAGCTGCTGCTGCGCAGCTACTCGCGCGAGTTCGAGGACGAGGCCGACGAGGACGGCCAGCGCTGGGCCGCCGCGGCCGGCTTCTCCCCGCAGGGGGCCGTCGGCCTGATGGAGGCCCTCGGCTCGCGCCTGCCGGAGTCGCGCGAGTACGGCTACTGGCGCACCCATCCCTTCTTCGCCCAGCGCCTGGTCGCAGCGCGCGCCCGCGGCGCGGGGATCACGCGCGGCGAGGAGAAGGAGACGGCCGAGCTGCGCAGCTGGACCCAGCAGCGGATTCTCGACCTCGGCGAGGCGCAGGCGAGCGGTTCGGACGGCGCCTTGTGGATCGAGAGCGCGGCGCTCGCCTCCTGGCCGCGCGGCACGGAGGCCGACCGCCTGCGCCTCGCCCGGGTCCACCGGCAGCGCGACGCGACGCTCGAGAGGATCCCGCTCGACCGAGACTACGGGGCGCTTCTCATCCGCCTCGATGCCGAGCTGGCCGAGGTCGCGACGCTGACTCCGGACGCCGAGCTGCTCGGCACGCTGCGCGAGGAGCGCACGGCGCTGGCCCGGCAGGCCGCCGAGCTCTACCCGACGGCGCAGCGCACCTGGCAGGGGGGCGTCTTCCAGACCCCCTTCCTCGAAACCTTCCTCTCCAACTGGCCGGAGGCGCCGGAAGTGCCGGAAGTCGCCCTGGCGCTCGGCGAAGCCTATGGCCGCACCGCCCGCCAGGCCGATGCCGTCGCCATGTTCCTGCGCGCCGCCGACCACCCGCAGGCCGGCGCGGCCGGTGAACGGGCGATGCGCGGCCTGCGCATCCTCGCTCCCGGCCTCGACCAGCTGGCGGCGCTCGGCGAGCTGGCGGCGCAGCAGCGCGACCCCGAGCTCGCCCTGCTGGCCGAAGGCCGACTCGCCGCGCTCGCCGACACATACGGCGATCTGGTCGGCGGCGCCACGTTCCTGGCGCGCTTCCCCGACAGCCCGCACGTCGAGACGGTCGCCGCGCGGTTGAACGTGCTGGCCGAGAATCTCTACGGCGAGGTGCTGCTCTACCAGAGCGTCGGCGATCACGTGCGGGCGATCGACCGGATCCAGAAGATCCTCACCCACGCCCCCGCCTCGCCGGCGGCCCAGAAGCTGCTCGACCGCGCGGTCCTGCCGACCTGACCCGGCCCCGTCGGGCGCCCCGACGCAAGTTGCCGCGCGGGGATCCGCGTCCTCTTCCGGAAAGGAGGAGGACGAACGATGCGTACCCGAACCACCCTGCTTCTGATGCTGCTGGCGGCGACGGCCGCCGCCGGCGACCGCCTGCCGCTCGCCGGCGGCGGCTGGATCGAGACCCGCGGCCCCTGGCGGCTGGCGGGGCGCCAGGTGATCTTCCGCACCGCCGAGGGGCGCTTGGCGGCCCTCGGCGGCGCGGAAGATCACCTGGCGCCCCGCCAGCCGCCAGGGGCCGCGGGTCTCGATCCAGCCGCCGCCGCCAGCAGCATCAGAAGCAGGGTGGTTCGGGTACGCATCG
>JAIOJQ010000412.1 GCA_019911865.1 Thermoanaerobaculia bacterium | reverse complement strand
ATCTCGGTCTGCACGGCGGGCTGCCCGGCGAGCTCGTCTCCGACGCGCTCGATGCCGCGCTCGACCAGCTGCCGGGCGGTGATCTCCTCGCCGCCACCACCTGGCAGGCCCGCCTCGCCGCGCGCGAGCGCGACGCGGCGCGGCTCGAAGCCGCGAAGCTCACCGCGGTGCAGGAGTATCTCGTCGGGCTGTTTCGCGCCGCCGACCCCGCCGAGGCGCGCGGCGAGGAGATCACCGCCCGGCAGCTGGTCGAGCGCGGCATCGAGCGCGTCGGAGACGAGCTCGCCGGGCAGCCCGCCGTGCAGACCGAGATGATCAAGGTCCTCGCCGAGGTGGCGATCGAGCTCGGCGCTTACGATCGCGCGGCGACGCTGCTGGAAGAGGCCCTCGGCCGGGTGAGTGGGCTCCCCGGAGGCGATCCCGTGGATACCGCGGAGCTGCTCACGCTGCGCGGGGCGCTGCGCAAGTACCTCGGCGATCCCGGTGCCGGCCAGGCGGACCTCGAGCGCGCTCTGGCGACGTTCCGGCGGCTCGGGGCCACCGAGCGCCGGCTGGCTCTCTACGCCGAAAACGAGCTCGGGATGGTCCTGCGGGACCAGGGTCGCCACGAGGAGGCGGCGCGCGTGATGCGATCGGCGCTCGCCAACGCCCGCAGGACCCAGGGCGAGCGGGCGAGCGACACCGCCGCGACGCTCAACAATCTCGGCGTCGCGCTGCGGGAGGCGGGCGAGCTCGAGGAGTCGGAGAGGGCGCTGCGCGAGGCGCTCGAGATCCATCGCGAGCTCCATGGAGCGGAGCATCCCGAGATCGCCGTCACCCTGACCAGCCTCGGCCTGACCCTCGCCAAGCGCGGCGAGCTCGTGGCCGCCGAGCGGTACTTCCGGGACGGGGTCGAAATGATCGGGCGCACCCGCGGGACCGATCACCCCCGGTACGCCATCCAGCTCCACAACCTCGCCCGGTTTCTCACCGATATCGGGCGCCGCGACGAGTCGATCGACGCCGCCCGGCAGGCGCTGCCGATCCTGGAACGCTCGTTCGGCGAGCACCATCCGCGGACCGGCTCCCTGCTCGACCTGCTGGCGGGGCAGCTCGCGGCGGCCGAGCGCTTCGACGAGGCCGCCGCCGTCTTCGAACGCGCCGAGCGGATCCTGCGCGAGACGGTCGGGCGGCAGGATCCGCGCTACGTGGTCAATCGCTGGCGCCTGGCGATGGCGCTGTTGCGACGCGGGTCGCCGGAGGCGGCGAGCGCTCCCGCCGACGAGGCCGTGACGCTCGCCGAGTCGCTCGGCTCCGCCGGCGAGAAACAGCTCGCCAATGCCCGCTACGTCCGGGCGCTGGTGCACCTCGATCGGGGATCTCCAGCCGCCGCGGCGGCCGACCTGGAAAAGGCGCTGGCCGCCTACCGGGTGACCTACCCGGAGGGGCATCTGAGCCGCTCGCGCAGCGAGGTGCGCCTGGCCCGCGCCTACCGGTCGCTCGGCCGCCTCGAGGAGGCCGCCGCGCTGGCCCGCGCCGCCGTGACCTTCTTCGACGGCGCCCTGCCGGAGGGCCACCCGGAGCGGGTCCAAACCCGCGAAACGCTGGCCGAGATCGAGCGCCGCCTGGCGCCGCTGGCCGCCGACTAGGCCCCCGAACGAACCCCGTCGCCGGACACACTCCCCGGCCGACGCCCGGCGGCGGATGGCACTTCGTCTCCGCGGACGGCGCATGGAGAGCGTACGAGGCACTGCACCTCGCGGAGCGCCGCGAGCCGAGTGCGAGGAAGGAGTGCGCCCATGAAGCGTTGCTGCCCCGGAGGCCGTGCGCCCGGGAGGATCGGCCGACTCACCCGCGTCGCCCGGCTCGCGCGGCGGCTCGCCGTCGGGCTCGTCACCGCCGTGCCGGCCGGCGCCCAGGTCTGGGAGGTCGACGACCTCTTCGTCGTGCCCACCGGGCTCTCCGCCGGATCCGAGTTCGGCCGTGCAGTCGCGGTCGGAGACCTCGACGGCGATGGTCTCGACGACCTGGTCGCCGGCGCGCTGGGGCACCTGAGCTCCCGCGGCGCGTTCGCGATCGCTCTCGGCGACGCGGAGCGGACTCCCCCGTCGACGCTTTTCGGCGCCTTCGGCGACCACCCCAGCGAGTGGCTCGGCTACGCGCTGGCGCTCGGCGATTTCGATGGCGATGGCCTCGACGAGATCGCCGTCGGAGCGCCCGGCAGGGAGCTGGTCGTCGGCGGGCAGACGGCCGCCTTCGCGGGCGCGGTGAGGATCTACTCGTGGAACGGTTCGCTGGTGCTCGATCAGACCCTCACCCAGCTGGTCACCATCGATCCGCCGGAGTCGGCCGACCTGTTCGGCTCGCGGCTCGCCACGGGCGACTTAAACGACGACGGCTTCGACGACCTCGCCGTGAGCGTGCCGGGAGAGGACTACACCTTCCTCAAGACGATCTTTCTCGACGCGGGCGTCGTGCAGGTCTTCTTCGGCAGCGCCCAGGGGCTGCGCACCGACAACGAGACGACGCTGGCGCAGGGCTTCGAGGGAATCGCCGGGCCGCCGGGCACCGGCGACCAGTTCGGCCGGGCGCTCGCGGTCGGCGACTTCGACCACGACGGCTTCGACGACCTGGCAATCGGTGCCCCCTACCGCGACGTCGGGGCGGCGGGCAATGGCGCCGGCCGCGTCCACGTCGTCTACGGCGGCGTCGGCGGTCCCCAGGGGGCGGGCAGCCAGGTCCTCGTGGATTCGCTCCTCGGCTCGGCGGCCGAGGCCGACGAGAACTTTGGCGCTTCGCTCGCCGCCGGACGCTTCGACGAGACGCGGTTCGCCTGCTTTACCGGCTGCTACTCCGATCTGGCGATCGGCGTCCCGGGTCAGACGGTCAACGTCGGGGCGGATGCGGGCAAGGTGGTGGTCGTCTACGGCTCGCCTTCCGGGGTGTCGGTCGTCGGTGCCACGACGCTCACCCAGTTCGACGCCAGCACCCTGCCCGAGGCGGGGGACCGGTTCGGCGACTCGCTCGCGGCCGGCCACCTCGATCGTCGCCCGAACCTGCTGTTCGACCTCGAGGACCTCGTGGTCGGGGCGCCCGGAGAAGACGTCGACGGCGTCGTCGACGCCGGGATGGCCCACCTCTTCTTCGGCTCGACCGACGGGATCGGTCAGGGACCGCTGGCGGCGCAGAACCTCGTCGCCCGGCCGGGCCTCGGCAGCGGCCCGGCGCAGGGCGCGGCCGACTTCGGACAGTCGCTCGCCGTCGGCGACCTCGACGGCGACGGCTGGGGGGATCTGCTGATCGGCGTGCCGCGCCAGGATCAGCCCGCGACCTCGAATCTCGGGGGGGTGCAGGGGCTCTACGGCGCGCTCTTCGCGGACGGCTTCGAGAGCGGCGGGAGCGCCTTCTGGTCGGGCGGCGCGCCGGCGCGGCCGCGCGGAACCCGGCGGCGCCCTCGCCGCAGGCCGGAGCGCCGGCCCCGGATGCTGCCTGTCACCTGCGGCGCGGAATCGGCGCATGGACAGGTGTGCGGGACGTTCGCCGGAGCGCATTCCGGCAACCAGGAGATTCGATGAAACGCCATCCGAAGAGGTCGCCGGGCCGACGGTTGCCGTCCACCACGCTCGTCCTGTTCGTCGCCGCGGCCGCCGTCGCGCCGGCCCAGGTCTGGGAGGTCGACGACCGGTTCCTCAGCGTCGGGCTCCCCGACTTCCAGCACGGCGCCGCCATCGCGGTGGCCGACCACGACGGCGACGGGATCGACGACCTGGTCGTCGGGGCGCCGGGGTCGAACGGCAGCGGCGCCCAGGCCGGCGCCTTCGCCTTCTATCTCGGCGGCGAAGCCCGCACGATGGACATCCAGGCCTGGTTCCTCGGCGAGCCGGGAGACCGGCTGGGCACGGCCGTCGTCGCCGGGGATTTCGACGCCGACGGCACTCCCGACATCGCAGTCGGCGCACCCGGCTACGACGTCGAGATCGGCGCTCCCCCCGCCGTCGCCGACGCCGGGGGGGTCTGGGTCTACGAGTGGATCGACGGCTCTCCGACCCCCGGCTTTCGCCGCTTCATCGCCCAGAACGACTCGGGCGACGGCGTGCCGGAGGTCCAGGACCTGTTCGGCCACGCGCTCGCGGTCGGCGACTTCGACCACGACGGCTTCGCCGACCTCGCCATCGGCGTCCCCTTCGAGGACGCCGGCGCGACGGCCGACGTCGGGGTGGTCCACGTCTTCTACGGCAGCGCCACGGGTCTGCTCAACGAGGGCAGCCAGACGTGGCGCGCCGGCGCGGGCGGCGTGCTCGGGACGCCGGCGGCGGGCGATCGCTTCGGCTGGTCGCTGGCCGCCGGCGACTTCGACGGAGACGACTTCGACGACCTGGCGATCGGCGCCCCGCAGCGCGACGTGGGCGCCGAGAACAACGCCGGTCAGGTCCACGTCCTCTACGGCTCGGCAGCGGGGATCACCGCGACCGGCAATCAGCTCCTCGACGACGACGATTTCGGCTCCACCGCGGGCGCCGGCGAGCGCTTCGCAACGGCGCTGGCGGCCGGTCAGTTCGACCAGACCCGGATCGCCTGCATCGTCGCCTGCGAGGACGATCTGGCGATCGGCGTCCCCTTCGAGGTCGTGCTCGGCGTGCCGGCGGCGGGCAAGGCCGTCGTGGCCTACGGCTCGCCGACGGGTCTTGGCGGCACGGGCGCGACCACGCTGACCCGCCTCTCCGCCCAGCAGCTTCCGGCGAACGGGGACGCCTTCGGATTCTCGCTCGCCGCCGGCCACCTCGACCGCAGCCCCGCCGGCGTCCTGTTCAACTTCGCGGATCTCGCGGTGGGCTCCCTCAACGAGGATGTCGAGGGGGTCTCCGAGGCCGGTGCGACCTACCTCTTCTTCGGCTCTTCGGCGGGGGTCGGCGGCGGGGCGCTCTCCTGGCAGAGGGTCGTGGCGCGGAACGGTCTCGGTATCGGACCTCCGGAGACCTTCGACCAGTTCGGCAAGGCGCTGGCGATCGGCGACTTCGACGGCGACGGCTGGGGGGACCTGGCGGCCGGCGCCCCGTTCGACGACCACGAGACCATCGACGATGCCGGGGGCGTCCAGCTGCTCTACGGCGCCCTCTTCGCCGACGGCTTCGAGGGCGGCACGACCGGCGGCTGGGAGAGCTCCGGCGCGGCGCCTTGAGGCCGGCGGCGCGCATCTTCGAAAGCGCCGGCGTGCGAAACTCCGACGCCATGTCGTCCACTCCCGCAGGGGCGCGCGGGGTTCCCGTCGCAACGCTTGCCGTCACGGTCGCGCTGCTGACCGTGGCCGCGGCGCTCTACCTCGGCGCACGCGGCGCCGGGCGGCCGACGCTCTGGGCGGTTGCCTTCGCCCTCGGCGCGCCGCACGCGGCGCTGGTGCCCCTGGCGCTGTTGCGCGGCGTCTGGCGT
>JAIOJQ010000411.1 GCA_019911865.1 Thermoanaerobaculia bacterium | reverse complement strand
CCGCATCGACAGCGCCGACACCGAGGCGCAGGACGCCGCGCAGCGCCGCGTCCTGCGCCTCGGTGTCGGCGCTGTCGATGCGGCGGTTCGAGGTCGCGGTGGCGGCGCGGTCGCGGTCGAGGACGACCCGGTAGCGGCCCCAGAAGAGCGTCGATTCGAGCGACTCCCACCCGCCGCCCGGCGTCCCCAGCCAGGCGACGACGAGGCGATCGGAGTCTTCGCGCGGATAGACCGCGCGGATCTGGCGCGAGTCGATCGCCGCTTTGCCGAGATCCTCGACCCGGTCGAGTTGCAGGCTGGCGCGCAGCCGCCCCGGCCCGAGCGGCGCCGCCCAGCGCAGCGCCGCGCCGGTGGAGGTGAAGCCGCTGTTGAAGATCTCCCGCCCGTCCCCGCCCTCGGCGTCTTCGGCCTCGGTGGCGTGGGCCGCCACCAGAAGCGCCCCGTCGCCGATGGCCAGCGAACCGGCAGCCGACGCGGCGAGCTGCGGCGCGCCGCCGACGCTCCCCTCGACGGTGAAGCGCACGGGGACCTCCGGGTCGGGATCGCGGGTGACGGCGTGGATCACGCCGCCGAAGGCGTCCGAACCGTAGACCACCGAGCCCGGGCCGCGCAGCACCTCGACCGCCGCCAGCGCCGCCGGATCGACGAAGGTCGCCGACGGGCCGGCGCGCCGCTCGGCGGTGACCCGCGCGCCGTCGACGAGGATCAGCGTGCGGCCGCGCGCCAGGCCGCGCAGCGCCGGCACGCTGTCGGCCCCTTCGCCCAGCTTCGAGGCGCCGGCCACTGCGTCGAGGGCGTCGACGAGCCGCTGCGGCGGCTTCTGCTCGATCGCTTCGGCCGAGATCACCGCCGCGGCGCTGGCCGGCAGCAGGTCGAGGCCGGGGGCGACGCCGGAGAGCACCGTGACGCTGTCGCGCGAGATCGGTTCGAGGCGCAGTTCGGCGACGCCGTCGCCGAGCGCCGCGACCTCGAGGGTCGCCGAGAGGGCGCCGTCGGGGGCGGTGGCGATGAGGTGGAACGGCGGCCGCGGCGCCGGGTCGAGGCGGAAGCGCCCCTCGCCGTCGGTGGGTACCGCGAGCGCGCTGCCGACCACCGACACGACGTGCCCCGCCGCCGGACGCCCGTCGGGTAGCAGCAGGCGCGCCTCGAAGACCGCGGCGCGGAGCGGCGCGACGCCGGCCAGGCCCGCGACCAGCGCGAGCGCGACGAGGAGCGGACGGTGCAAGCGAGCCCTGCGGCGCGACGGCGAAACCGGTCCCGTCACTCCTCGCCCATGTGCGGGTACGGAACCGTCGTCGGCGGCACGAAGTTCTCCTTGATGGCGCGGGTCGACACCCAGCGCGTCAGGTTCCACAGCGAGCCGGCCTTGTCGTTGGTCCCCGAAGCGCGGGCGCCGCCGAACGGCTGCTGGCCGACCACCGCGCCGGTCGGCTTGTCGTTGACGTAGAAGTTGCCTGCCGCGTGGCGCAGCCGGCGGGTCATGCGCACGATGGCGGCGCGGTCCTGCGCGAAGACGGCGCCGGTCAGCGCGTACGGGCTGGTCGTGTCGCACAGCTCGAGCGCCCGGTCGAGCTCGAGGTCGTCGTAGACGTGGATGGTCAGCACCGGCGCGAAGATCTCCTCCTCCATGAGGCGGAAGTGGGGGTCCTCGGTCACCACGACGGTCGGCTCGACGAACCAGCCGACCGACTTGTCGCTGCGCCCGCCGATGCGGACCTCGGACGACGCCGAGGCGCGCGCGAAGGCGATCGACTCGACGGTCTTGTCGAACGAGGCCTCGTCGATCACAGCGCAGGTGAAGTTGCGGAAGTCCGTCGGCGGTCCCATGCGCAGCGCCGCCAGTTCCTCGCGCAGGCCCTCCTCGACCGACTTCCAGAGCGACTTCGGCACGTAGGCCCGCGAGGCCGCCGAGCACTTCTGCCCCTGGTACTCGAAGGCACCGCGCACCAGCGCCACGACCAGCGCCCGCGCGTCGGCCGACGGATGGGCGAAGACGAAGTCCTTGCCCCCCGTCTCGCCGACGATGCGCGGATAGGAGGCGTAGCGCGGCAGGTTGCCGGCGATCGTCTTCCACATCCCCTGGAAGGTCTCGGTCGAGCCGGTGAAGTGCAGGCCGGCGAAGGAGCGGCTGGCGAAGACCGGATCGCCCACCGAGGCGCCGCGGCCGGGGACGAAGTTGATCACCCCCGGCGGCAGGCCGGCCGCCTCGAGCACCTTGAGGAGGTAGTAGTTCGACAGGATCGAGGTCGAAGCCGGCTTCCACAGCACGGTGTTGCCCATCAGCGCCGGCGCGGTCGGCAGGTTGCCGCCGATCGAGGTGAAGTTGAACGGCGTCACCGCGAAGACGAACCCCTCGAGCGGCCGGTACTCGGCGGCGTCCCAGATGCCGCGCGCCGAGATCGGCTGGTCGAGATAGAGCTGCTGCGCGAAATAGGGATTGAAGCGCCAGAAGTCGATCAGCTCGGCGGCCGAGTCGATCTCGGCCTGGTAGACGTTCTTCGACTGGCCGAGCATGGTCGACGCGTTGACGGTGTCGCGCCACGGCCCCGCCAGCAGGTCGGCGGCCTTGAGGAAGACGGCGACGCGCGCCTCCCACGGCATCTCCGACCACTCCAGCCACGCCTCGTGGGCCGCCGCCACCGCCGCCTCGATCTCGGCCGGGCCGGCCTGGTGGTAGGTGGCGAGCACCTGCTCGTGCTGGTGCGGGCAGACCACCTTGCCGAGCTTGCCGGTGCGCACCTCGCGGCCGCCGATCACCAGCGGGATGTCGATCGTCTCGCCGTTCATCGCGGCCAGGCGGCGCTTGATCGAGTCGCGCTCGGGCGAGCCCGGAGCGTAGGAGAGGACCGGCTCGTTGACCGGAGTCGGAACACGCAGAATGCCGTTGTACATCGGGTGTCTCCTCGAAGCGGCCGCGGCGCGAAGCCTCAGCCGGAAGCGCCGCGCAGGACGGCGAGCGCGAATAGGACCAGTCCGGCGATCATCGCCGCGCCGCCGAGCGGCGTCACCGCGCCGAGCGAGCGCGGCGCGCCGAGCGCCAGGCCGAACAGGGTGAGAGCGAAGAGGGTGCCGCCGGCCTGGCGATGGCGCAGCTGGCCGGCGAGGCCGGCGTACGCGAGGTAGCGGGCGCCGGTCTCCCAGAGCT
>JAIOJQ010000410.1 GCA_019911865.1 Thermoanaerobaculia bacterium | reverse complement strand
GCCGCGTGCCGCCAGGTGCAGGGTGGCGGACCGGCCGGGGCTCGCCACCCTGCACCTGGCGGCACGCGGCCGGGCGGCGAACTGGCTAGCCGGCAGCCGCCCCTCGTCGCAGGCGCAGGGCCACCGGTCGACTGTCGAGGTCGAAGCCGTGACGCTTGACCAGCTGCTGGCGAAGCACCCGCCGCCGACGCTGGTCAAGATCGACACCGAGGGTTCCGAGGCCCCCATCCTGGCCGGCGCCGAGCGCCTGCTCGGCGAGATCCGGCCGACCTTCCTGATCGAAGTCTCCGCGCCCTGCGCCGGGGCGGTCGCCACGATCTTCCGCGCCAACCACTACCAGATCTTCGACGCCGAGCTGAACCCGAGCGACCGCCTCCGCCTCGACCGGGCGGCGGCCAGAACACTTGCGATTCCCGGAGCTTCGCTCGCAGGATGAGCGGCGACGGCCGCGAGGACGATCGCCGTGCTAGCTTGCCGCGTCCCGAGCGCCATGGAGAGCATGCTACCGCCGCGTCCGCTGCCGCCCGCCCCCGCCTCCGGCGGGGCTGCAACCGGGATGGCGTGGGCGGCGACCGCGGTGGCCACCCTGCTGCTGCTCCCCCTGCCACCCCCGCCGCCGGGCGCCCCGGACTGGTCGGGCATCGGACTCGACAAGCTGGCGCACGCCCTCGGCTTCTTCGCCCTCACCCGCCTCTGGCTCGCCAGCCGCAAGCCTCGACGCGCCGCCGGCGCCGCCGCAACGGCCCTCGCGGTCGCCCTGTTCGGCGGCCTGCTCGAGCTCGCGCAGGCGTCGCTCGGCGCCCGGTCGGGCGACTGGGGGGACTTCGCCGCCGACCTCGCCGGCGCCGCCCTCGCCCTCGCCCTCGCCCGCCGGGCGGCCGCGCGATCCGAGTTATACGCTGGAAAATAAAAGCAGCGTATAATTCGCGCATGACACCGGAACGACTGCCGGAGGCTGCGCAGGCGCTCTATTCCGAGCTCCTCGATCTGCTGCGCGGCCTCGATCGCGCCGGCAGGGATTTGCCCGTCGGATCGTTCGTCTCGAAGTTGATCAAGGAGCGGCGGTACTGGTACCTCCAGGCGACCGGAGCGGGAGTCCGGACGCAGCGCTACCTCGGCCCCGAGAGCGAGGAACTGCTCGCCAGGATGCAGGAGGTCGAAAGACGGCGCTCCGAACTCGAGCCCGATCGAGTCCGCGCCCGCGAAGCTCACGACATGCTGGTCGCGGCGGGCGCCTATCGGGATTCGGCGGTCGGGACGCGCGTGATCGAGCTGCTGAGTGCCTCCGGCCTCTTCCGGGCCGGTGCGGTCCTCGTCGGGACTCGCGCTTTCGGCATCCTGGCCAACTCGCTCGGGGTTCGATCCAGCATGCTGGCGCGCACCCAGGATATCGACGTGGCGGTGGACCGCCAGACGGCGGTCGCCGTCCGGGCCGAACCCGGGGGCGCCGTCACCGACTGGCTGACCGGTTCCGAGCCGCCGTTTCTGCCGGTCCCCGGCCTCGACCCGCGGCAGGCGTCGACCTCGTTCAAGCTGCGAGGGCGCGAGCATCGGATCGATTTCCTGACGCCGCTGCACGGACCCGACCGCGAGCGCCCGGTCGAGTTGCCGGCGCTCGGGCTGGCGGCCTGGCCGTTGCGCCTGCTCGACTTTCTGATCGAGGATCCGATCGAGGCCGCGCTGGTCGGATCGCAGCCGATCCTCGTGCCGGTCCCCGATCCGGCGCGCTACGCCCTTCACAAGCTCTGGGTGGCGCGCCGGCGCCCGGCCTCGGAGACCGTGCGCGCCCGCAAGGACCGGGAACAGGCCGCCCTGTTGCTGGCCACCCTGCTCGAGGACCGCCCCGAACTCCTGGATCGGGCGATGCTCGCGCTCGCCGCGCACCGCCACGCGCGGGCACCGATACGGGCCGAGCTCGAACGGCTTCCCGTCGACGGGGGGAAGGAACTGGCGCAAAGACTCCCCTGAGAAGCGGAAAGGCTCCGGCCGCCGCCAATCGCCGTCCAAGGCGGGACCGCCTCCGGTCGGGAGCCAGTCGACGCGAAGAACCGCTCGTCGATCGGCTGTGGGAGAGAAAGACGAAAAGCTTCCATAGAAAGGAAAGACTGCCGGTTCCGGGTCCGACGTCGCGAGTCTCGAAGGCCGCGGGCTGCACCGCCGGAAGTTCGCCTGCCGCATCGGCTTCCTGTTTTTTCCCTCTATGGGCTTTTGTCTTTGCCGGAAGGTTCTTGGCCTCAGGCTCTCGCACGCCTTCGCGGATTCCTGCCGTTGGAGCCGCCGGTCGGGCGGGCCGGGCAGGTCGGTGAAGGGGCCGAAGGCTGCGCAGGCCCGGCCGGCGCCCTTGGGGCGCGGCGGGGCCTGCGGGGCCAGAGGGGCCGGCTTTGACAAGCCGGCGGCGGTCGGGTAACTTCCCGCTTGCATTCGGAGTGGTCCGGCGCTTCGGCGCCGGGCTCGGCAACCTGGGACGGACCCCCAAGGTGCCCACCCGCCGCCTTCACGGAGCGGGAATGCG
>JAIOJQ010000409.1 GCA_019911865.1 Thermoanaerobaculia bacterium | reverse complement strand
GCGTCCGCGCGCCGGGCGCCAGGCCGGGCTGGCGCGCCAGCGCGCCATCGAACAGCGCCACCGTCGCGGCCGCCGGCAGGCCGACCAGCAGCAGGGTGAGCAGCCAGATCACCCGCCCGCCGGTCGCCGGGTCGCCGAGTCGCCAGCCGGTCGCGGCGCGCAGCGGGGCGTAGAGGGCGGCGCCGGCGAAGGCGAGCAGCGGCGGCTTGTTCGAGTATTCGCGGCCGTCGAGCAGCACCCGGTCGACCGTGCCGCGGAAGCGCGAACGTTCGATCGAGGCGCTGCCGTGGTCGACCAGCGCCTCCACCTGGGCCCAGCGCGAAGCGTCGTTGCCCGCCGAGAAGACCCGCGCGTGGGTGCCGGCGCCGTAGACCAGCGCGGCGACCAGGAAGATCCACCCGCCGCGCCGCAGGCTCAGCGTCGCGCGGCGCCGCGGAACCTCCGCCTCGCCGCTCACCGGCTCAGGAGCAGACTTCGGCGCCGGTGCCGGCGATGCGATAGACGTGGTACGGCCCCTCGGCCGGCACCGCCGCCTCGTCGAAGTCCTTGCCCTGCTCGTGCGCCTCGTGCTCGAGGTGGATCAGGTACCCCTCGCGGTCGAGGTCGAGCCGCTCGACCACCCCCTCGGCGCGTGCGGCCTTGCCGCGCGCATCCTTGGGGAAGACCAGCACGCCGTCCTCGACTTTCACCTTGATGGTCCGCGCGCCGTCGCCGGCACGCATCTCGAGCCAGCAGCCGGCGGCCTGGCAGACGTCGGCCACCTCCCCTTCGACCAGCACGGCGCGGCCGACGAACTCCTCCGGCCGGTCGAGGATGTCGGCGACCGGGGTGGCGTTGGCGAGGGTCACCCCCGCCCCGACGACGCGCGG
Source organism: Thermoanaerobaculia bacterium (assembly GCA_019911865.1). Taxonomy (GTDB): domain Bacteria; phylum Acidobacteriota; class Thermoanaerobaculia; order Multivoradales; family JAGPDF01; genus JACTMI01. The sequence continues at coordinate 7,327 of JAIOJQ010000409.1, read as the reverse complement.
CGCGCAGTCGGCGGCAAAGGCGGGGGCGGCAAGGGCGACGAAAGCGGCGGCGAGGGCGATCCGGGGGGAGATGCAGGGCATGGGTGATTCCTCCGCCGGAATCCTAAGCCATCCCGAAGGCGGCGCTCCGGTCGCGATAAGATGCGGAGTCCGTCAACCCCGGTGGCCGGTTCCGGCTCGCCGCGGGTGCAGTGCCCGACCGCAGGCTCACCGTCGAAGGAGAACGACCCCGATGAAGCCGCTCCAGCTCCTGCCGCAGACCCCGCGCGCCCTCGCCGCGGCCCTGATCCTGACCGTCGCGGGCCTCGCCGCCCCCGCCTGCGCCGCCGACGCGAAGCCGTCGGCCGCCGAGGCGCCCGGGGCGCAGAAAGTGGCCGAAGTCGCCGGCCAGCCGATCACCCTCGCCGAGGTCGAGGAGACCATCGCGCCGCAGCTCGCCGAACTCGACCGCCAGCGTCGCGGCCTGGTCGAGCAGGCGCTCGAGCGGGTCGTCGAGGACCGCATCCTCGCCGCCGAGGCGGCCGCCCGCGGCGTGACCGTCGAGGCCTTCCTGCAGAGCGAGATCGAAGCCAAGGCGGGCATCGTCACCGACGCCGAGGTCACCGCCTTCTACGAGGAGAACCAGGCGCGCATCAACCGGCCGCTCGAGCAGGTCCAGCCGCAGATCGTCCAGTTCCTCGGCCAGCAGCGCCGCGAGGAGCTGCGCGGCGAGCTGGTTTCCGGGCTGCGGGTCAAGCACGGCGCCAAGGTCCTGCTCGACGTCGATCGCGTCGAGGTCTCCGTCGCCGGCGCCCCCTCCAAGGGCCCGGCCGACGCGCCGGTCACCCTGATCGAGTTCTCCGACTTCGAGTGCCCGTACTGCAGCCGCGTGGTGCCCGCCATCGAAGAGGTGATGTCGACCTACGGCGACCAGGTGCGCGTCGTCTTCCGCCAGTTCCCGCTCAGCTTCCACCCGCGCGCCCAGAAGGCCGCCGAGGCCTCGCTGTGCGCCAACGAGCAGGGCAAGTTCTGGGAGCTGCACGACGCCATGTTCGCCAACCAGCGCGAGCTCGAGGTCGCCCAGCTCAAGAGCAAGGCCGCCGCGCTCGGCCTCGACGCCGCCGCCTTCGACGCCTGCGTCGACTCGGGCAAGTACGCGGCGCAGGTCGCCACCGACCTGACCGACGGCCAGCGCGCCGGCGTCTCGGGCACCCCGGCGATGTTCGTCAACGGCCGTTTCATCTCCGGCGCCGTCCCCTTCGCGACCCTCGCCAAGGTGATCGACGACGAGCTGCTGCGCAAGGGGATCACCCCGGCGAAGAAGGTGGCGACCGAGTGAGCGCGGACGCGCTCTTCTCCTCCGACTGGGCGGCGGCCCTCGAGCGCGAGCTGGCCGGGGACGACGACTTCCGGCGCCACGCCGGGAGCTGGCGTGCCAGCCTGCTGCTGGTGCTCGAGGCCGACGACTTCCACGGCATCCGGGAAGAGCGCGTCCTGTTTCTCGATCTCGCCCACGCTTCCGGCCACGCCGTGCGGCCGGCCCTGCCGGGTGACGACCGTGCGGCGCGCGTGCGCGTCGCCGGCCCGGCCGCCGCCTGGCTGGACGTGCTGGGCGGCGGCCTCGATCCGTCGACGGCCCTGATGTCGGGCCGGCTGCGCCTCGAACGCGGCTCGCTGTTCTCGCTGCTCCCCCACCTCGAGGCGGCCCGCCGCCTGTTCGCCGCCGCCCGGCGGGTGGGAATCGGCCAGTCGGCCGCGACGGAGCTGCCGTGAGCAGCGCGCCCGCGACCTACCTGGTCACCGGAGCCTGCGGCTTCATCGGCTCGAACTTCGTCCACTACCTGCTCGACCGCGTCCCCGGCTCGACCGTGGTGGCGCTCGACAACCTGTCGTTCGCCGCCAACGAGGCCAACCTCGACGCGGTGCGCGACCGCATCCGCTTCGTGGTCGGCGACATCTGCGACTTCGAGGGGATGGCCGGGCTCTACCGTCGCCTGCGGCCCGACTACGTCGTCAACTTCGCCGCCGAGAGCCACAACGACCGCGCGGTGGTCGATCCGTCGTCGTTCGCCCGCACCAACGCGCTCGGCGCCCAGACGCTGCTCGAGGTGTCGCGCCGCGAGCCGGTCCGCCGTCACCTGCACGTGTCGACGATCGAGGTCTACGGCGAGCTGGCCGAGGGGGCGCCGTACTTCACCGAGGCGAGCCCGCTCAACGCCAAGACCCCCTACTCGGCGGCCAAGGCGGCCGGCGACCAGTTCGTGCGCGCCTACATGCAGACCTATCGCGAGATGGACATCGCGATGACCCACTGCGCCAACAACTTCGGCCGCTTCCAGTTCCCCGAGAAGCTGATTCCGCTGATGATCACCAACGTGCTGCGCGGTCGCAAGGTGCCGGTCTACGGCGACGGCCTGCAGCTGCGCGACTGGCTGCACGTCGACGACCACTGCGGCGCCATCCTGGCGATCCTGCACGGCCCGCGCCCCGAGGTTCCCGCGGCGGCGGCGCTCGACCCGGGGCTGCTGCCGATCTGGGACGTCTCGTCGCGCAACGAGCGCACCAACCTGGAGATCGTCCACGCCGTCCTCGGCCTGCTCGGCAAGCGGCCCGAGGAGTGGATCGAGCACGTCCCCGACCGCCCCAACCACGACCGCCGCTACCTCATCGAGCCGGCCAAGCTCGAAAGCCGGCTCGGCTGGCGCCCGCAGGTGCCGTTCGCCGAGGGGCTCGAGGCGACCGTGCGCTGGTACGTCGACCATCGCGCCTGGTGGGAGGCGATCCTCGCCCGCACCGGCGAGCTCGCCTTCGACTGGAGCGCCGGCGCGCGCGCCACCCGCTCCGGTTCGTGAAACCCTCCCCAGGACCCGACCGCCCCGAGGACGCCGAGATGACCGGAACCGCCTCCCCCGCCGATCGCGCCGCACTGACGCGCGAGAGCGTGCTCGCCGACTACCGGACCGGCTGGCTCTCCCGCCACGCCTCGCTGATCGGCCGCCGGGAAGTGCTCACCGGCAAGGGGAAGTTCGGCATCTTCGGCGACGGCAAGGAGCTGCCGCAGCTGGCGATGGCGCGCGCCTGCCGCCCGGGAGACATCCGCTCGGGCTACTACCGCGACCAGACCTTCATGATGGCGATCGGCCGGCTGACCCTGGACGAGTTCTTCGCCCAGCTCTACGCCGACGCCGATCCGGGGCGCGAGCCTTCGTCGGCCGGCCGGCAGATGAACGCCCACTTCGCCACCCGCATGCGCGGCACCGACGGCCGCTGGCTCGACCTGACCACGGCGCCGCACAGCTCGGCCGACCTGTCGCCGACCGCCGGCCAGATGCCGCGCCTGGTCGGTCTCGGCCACGCCTCGCGTCTCTACCGCGAGCTGCCCGGCCTGGCGGAAGCGACCGGCTTCTCGCGCCGCGGCGACGAGGTCGCCTTCGGCACCATCGGCAACGCCTCCTGCGCCGAAGGGCACTTCTGGGAGGCGGTCAACGCCATCGGCGTGCTCGGCGCGGCGGTGGTGCTGTCGATCTGGGACGACGGCTACGGCATCTCGGTGCCCAACGAGTTCCAGATCGCCAAGGGCGACCTGGCCGAAATGCTCGCCGGCTTCCAGCGCCGGCCCGGCAGCCGCGAGGGGCTCGACATCCACTCGGTGCGCGGCTGGGACTACCCGGCGCTGGTCGAGACCTACCTGATGGCCACCGAGACGGTGCGCCGCGAGCACGTGCCGGCGATCGTCCACGTCTGCGAGCTCACCCAGCCGCAGGGGCATTCGACTTCGGGTTCGCACGAGCGCTACAAGTCGAAGGAGCGTCTCGCCTGGGAGCAGGAGTCCGACGGACTGCGCCGCATGGGCGCCTGGATGGTGGCGCAGGGCATCGCCACTGCCGCGGAGCTCGAGGCGATCGAGCAGGCGGCGGTGCACGAGGTCCGCGAAGCGCAGCGGCGCTCCTGGGCCGCCTTCGAGGCGTCGATCCACGGCGAGCAGCGCGAGCTGGTGGCGCTCGGCGAGGCGCTGGCGGCGAGCTCGCCGCACGGCGCCGGGATCGGCTCGATCCTCGCCGCGATGGCACGCCATCAGCCGGTGCTGCGCCGCAATCTGCAGTCGGCGGCGCACGAGATCCTCATCGCGACGCTCGGCGAGAGCAGCCCCGAGCGCGCCGCCCTCGCCGGCTGGACCGAGCTCCACCGGCGCGCCAACGAGGACCGCTACAGCTCTCACCTTTACGCGCCGGAGGAGCTCTCGCCGCTCGCCGTAGAAGCGGTGCCGGCGCGCTACGCCGACGACGCGCTGCTGGTCAACGGCTTCGAGGTCCTCAACGCCGGCTTCGCCGCCGCCTTCGAGCGCATCCCGCAGCTGGTCGCCTTCGGCGAGGACGTCGGCCACCTCGGCGACGTCAACCAGGGGATGGCGGGCCTGCAGGCCCGCTTCGGCACGCTGCGCGTCGCCGACACCGGCATCCGGGAACAGACCATCATGGGGCAGGCGGTCGGCCTGGCGATGCGCGGTCTGCGGCCGATCGCCGAGATCCAGTACCTCGACTACGTCCTGTACGGCCTGCAGACCCTCTCGGACGACCTGGCGACGCTGCGCTGGCGCTCGGCCGGCGGCCAGGCGGCGCCGGTGATCGTGCGCACCCGCGGCCATCGGCTCGAAGGGGTTTGGCACTCCGGCTCGCACATGGCCGGCCTGCTGGCGCTGCTGCGCGGCATGTGGCTCTGCGTGCCGCGCGACATGACGCAGGCGATCGGCATGTACAACACGCTGCTGGCCGGCGACGACCCGGCGGTGGTCGTCGAAGTGCTCAACGGCTATCGGCTCAAGGAGCGGATGCCGGACAACGTCGGCGAGATGCGGCTGCCGCTCGGCGTCCCCGAGGTGCTGCGGCCGGGACGCGACGCCACGGTGGTGACCTACGGCGCCTGCTGCCGGATCGTCCTCGAGGCGGCGGAGCTGCTCGCCGGCACCGGGGTCGAGATCGAGGTCATCGACGTGCAGACGCTGCTCCCCTTCGACCGTCCGGGGACGATCGCCGCCAGCCTGCGCCGCACCGGACGCCTCGTCGTGGTCGACGAGGACGTTCCCGGCGGGGCCTCGGCCTTCATCCTGCACCAGGTCGTCGAGCAGGCGGGCGGCTTCTGGTGGCTCGATGCGCCGCCGGTCACCGTCACCGGGCGCGAGCATCGCCCGGCCTACGGCTCGGACGGCGACTACTTCTCCAACCCGTCGCGCGAGGAGGTCTTCCGCGCCGTCTACGCAACGGTGCGCGAAGGCCGTCCCGCCACCCTGCCCGACTTCGGCTTGTGAGCCGGCGCCGCGTCGGGGCTCACGCCCCGGCGCGATCGAAGCGGCGCAGCAGCGGCCAGGCGGCGAGGGCGGCGAGCGCCGCCAGGCCCCAGGCGGCCGTGGCTCCGAACCCCTCGATCAGCGGGCCGAAAGCGAGCGAGCCGGCGCCGATGCCGATGTCGAAGGCGGCCAGCATGGCGCCGAAGGCGGCGCCGTGGCGCGCCGGGCCGACGCGCGCCAGCATCAGCGACGAGAAGGCCGGATAGAGGGTCGAAAAGCCGGCGCCGAAGACCAGCGCCGCCACGGCCAGCCCCGCCGCGTCGCGCTGGAACGGCAGCAGCGCCAGCCCGGCGGCGGCGAGGGCGATCGACGGCGGCAGGGCGCGATGCGCGCCGACGCGGTCGACCAGCGGCCCGACGACGGGGCGCAGCACGAGGATCGACAAGGCGAAGGCGGTGAAGTAGATCCCCGGCGGCTCGATGCGGCGCTCCTCGGCGAACAGCGCCACGAAGCTGGTCGTGCCACCGTAGCCGAACGAGACCAGCAGCATCACCAGCGAGGTGCGCAGCACCCCCCACTCGACGGCGTGTCGGGAGGCCAGGCGGCGGTGCCAGTCGGCCGCCGGCCGGGGCGCCGGCGGCAGGCCGCGCGAGGCCAGCGCCAGGCCGAGCAGCAGCGCCGTCATCCCGGCGCACAGCCAGGGCCAGCCGTAGCGCTCGAGCACCTGAAAGCCGAGCGCCGGCGAGACGACCACCGCCAGCGTCGAGGCGACGCTGAACCAGGCGATCCCCTCGGCCCGCCGCGACTCGGGGACGATCGACGCCGCCTCGGCACTCGAGCCGGTGAGCAGCGCCGACCAGACGACGCCGTGCGCCAGGCCGAGCAGCGGCAGCAGCCACCAGATCTCGACCACCGCGTAGAGGGCGGAAAAGAGCGCCAAACCGACTCCGGCCCCGGTGAGGACGCGCCGGCGACCGAACAGGTCGCCGAGCGAACCGGTCCAGGCGGCCGAAATCGCCGAGCCGAAGGTCAGCGCGGTGAGGAAGAGCCCGGAGGCCGCGGGCGGCGCGCCCAGCTCGCGCAGCCGCAGAGGCACCGTCGGAAAGAGCTGGAAACCCGCCGCGGTGGCGGCGAAGGAGATCAGCCAGATGCGCGCGAAGGGCAGCGTCAGGAGGAAACGGCGCCGCTCGTTCAAGGAAGGCGGACTCTAGCAGCGGCGAGGAGAAAAAGGCGCGGCGCCGGAGCTGTCGAGCCCCGGCGCCGCCAAGGAGGGCCCCCGATGAGGGTGCGAGAAGTCTGCACCCCGGCGGCAGACGACGCAGTGCCTCCGGTCACGGCTGCGGCCGGGTCGCCGATGTCGCGCGCCGCCGCGAGTGCCGTCTCGAGCGCCACGCCCGCGGCTGCGAAGTCGCCACGCTCCTGCTGGATCATCGCGTGGTTCTGCAGCGAGACGAGGACGCGGGCCGGATCGTCGAGGGCGCGGAACTCCGCCAGTGCCTCGGTCTGGTAGGCGAGCGAGCGATCGAGCTCGCCGAGCTCGTAGTGGAGACTGCCGAGATTCGCCAGCGCCGTGGCGACGCCGCGCCGGTCGCCGACCTCGCGCAGCTTGGCGAGCGCCGACTCGCCGGCCAGCCGCGCCTCGACCAGGTCGCCCCGCTCGGAGGCGAGAAAGCCCTGCATCAGCTCGACGCGCGCCTCGCTCATCCGGTTGCCGATCGCCTCGAAGGTGGCGCGCGCCTCGGCATAGAGCGCCGCCGCGTCGTCGAGGGCGCCGGCGGCGCGCTCGAGGTTGGCGAGCGAGAAGATCGCCTGCGCCATGCCCGAACGCAGACCGAGCTCGGCGAAGCGCCGCCGCGCTTCGAGCAGCGCCGACCGGGCCGCCGCGGTGTCGCCCAGGCGACGCTGCGCCAGGCCCTCCTCGTAGAGCGCCTGCGCCGCCAGCTGGCGCGCTCCCACCTCTTCGGCGCGCCGGCGGGCCGTGCGGGCCACCTCCAGCTGGGTGGCGAAGTCCGCGATCCCGTCGGACACCCGCGCCGCCGCCAGGTCGATGCGCGGATCCTCGCC
>JAIOJQ010000408.1 GCA_019911865.1 Thermoanaerobaculia bacterium | reverse complement strand
CGCCTGCCGCCGCGGGCGCGGCGCATCGCCCGGCTGCTGGCGGTCTGGCGCGAGCGCGAGGCCGAGCGGCTCGACCTCGCCCGCCCGTTCCTGCTGCGCGACTCGACGCTGCTGGCGCTCGCCCGGCGGGAGCAGATCGAGCAGCACGAGCTCGCCCGCCTGCCCGAGTACGATCGCCGCCGTCACGCCCAGCATGCCGCCGCCAGGCCTCGTCCGGGGCGGGCGACTCTTCGCCGATGGCCAGCCGCGCCGACTCCTCGAGCGCCCAGTCGAGCCGTCCGAGCGCGGCGAGACGGCGCTCGAGCTCGGCCGCCACCGGCGGCAGGTGGAGGACGTCCTCGGCGGCGTAGCGCAACTGCTCGGCCGAGAGCGGGCGGCGCAGCCAGTCGGTGCGCGTCTCGTGCTTGGGCAGGTCGATGGCGAGCAGCTCGCGCACCAGCGCGGCGTAGGAGAGGCCGGCGCCGAGTCCGGCGAAGGCGGCGGCGACCTGGGTGTCGAGCAGCGGCGCGGGAACTTCGCCGGTGGCGAGGCGCAGGACCGCGACGTCGCCCGAGGCGGCGTGCAGGAGCTTGCGGGTCGCCGCGTCGCGCAGCACGGCGGCGAGCGGCGCCAGGTCCCCCACGGCGCGCGGGTCGACCAGGGCGATGTCGCCGCCACCGGCGACCTGGATCAGCCCGAGCTGGGGGCGAAAGGTGCGTTCGAAGACGAACTCGGTGTCGACCGCGATCTCGCCGGCCGCCCGCCACCCCTCGGCGGCAGCGACCAGATCCTCGGCGCGGTCGATCCAGCGGTAGTCGGCCATCGTCGCGAGTCTATCCGCCGCGGCGTGGAAGAATATTCGCATGAGCGAGCGCGACGGATTCCCCGAGGGTGGAGTACGGGTGCTGACCAGCGAGTCGATCTACGAAGGGAAGGTCGTCCGGCTGCGCGTCGAGGAGGTCGAGTTCGCTCCCGGCCGGAGCTCGAAGCTCGAGTTGATCGCCCACCCCGGCGCCGCCGCGGTGGTGCCGGTCGACGAAGACGGCGAGGTGCTGCTGGTGCGCCAGTACCGCCACGCCACCGGCGGCGAGTGGCTGCTCGAGGTGCCGGCCGGCAAACTCGATCCGGGCGAGACGCCGGAGAGCTGCGCGCGGCGCGAATGCGAAGAGGAGACCGGGGCACGGCCCGGCGAACTGGTGCCGCTCGGCTGCATCTGGACCACGCCGGGGTTCACCGACGAGCGCATCTGGCTCTTCCTCGCCCGCGACCTGGCGCCGGGAAGCCAGGAGCTGCAGGCGGACGAGGAACTCTCGGTCGAGCGCCTGCCGCTCGCCGAGGCGGTCGAGCGGGCGCTCGCCGGCGGCATCGACGACGGCAAGTCGATCGCCGCCCTGCTGCGCGCCGCGGCCTACTTGGGGACGTCGACCGACTGAGGCATCTCCGCCTCGCCATCCGCCGGCCCGGCCTCCATTGGGGTTGGCTCGCCGGCCGGCGGATCGAAGGCCAGCGCGGTCCCTTCCGGCAGCAGCTCGAGAGCGGTGATCGCGTTGGCCGGGCGGCCGTTCCAGCGCATCGCCAGGGTGAAGCTCACCCGGTCGCCGGGGGCGCGGCCGGCGAGGTCGACCCCGGCGCCGACGGGGAACGGCATCGACATCGACTCCATGCCGACCACCTTCCCTTCGGCGTCCTCGAAGTCGGGGATCGCCTCGTGACGGATCCAGATCTCCCCGCCGGGAGCTTCCGGCAGGCGGACGATCTCGCCGCGCACCCGGTAGTCGGCATCGCCGGCGGCGGCGACCTGGGCGGGCGGCGCCGGCTTGCAGGCGGCCGCGACGAGCAGCAGAGTGGACATGGCAACGGCGGACGCGATCGCTCGGTTTCTCATCACACGGGCAGCCTAGCCGACTCCGGCCGCCGGCGCGAACCGCCGTCAGTCGGCGTCGCCCGGCTCGGCGACCGAGCCGAACAGCAAGCGCAGCAGCGGCAGGTCGGGCTCGTGGGCGAGGAGGTAGACGTGGTCCCCGGGCTCGAGCACGGTCGAGCCGCGCGGCGGGATCAGCTGCGGACCGCGCACCACGAGCAGCGCCGCGGCGCCTTCCGGCCAGGGGACGTCGCGGATCGCCGCGCCGGCCACCGCGAGGGCTGGCGAGATGTGGAAGGAGATCACTTCGCCGTCGAGCGGCTCGATCGAGACCATCTCGAGGACGGCCCGCGGCGCCGGCGGCGGCGCCTCGTCGAGGCGCGCGGC
>JAIOJQ010000407.1 GCA_019911865.1 Thermoanaerobaculia bacterium | reverse complement strand
GTCCGCGGGCCGCGCCAGGAGGTCGCGCAACCGGGCAGCAGGAGCGCCGCCGTCCACGGCAACAGGCGGACCAGAGCGCGGCGGGCCCGGATGGCGAGCGAAGGGCGCATCGACGTCAAGCCTAGCCCGGATCCGGGAGGGCCGGGCGGTGCCGGGCCGGGTGGCGGAGGACCGGACGGGTCAGGCGAGCCGGCGCATCAGGAGAGCGCCGTTGGTGCCGCCGAAGCCGAAGGAGTTGGTCAGCGCGACGTCGATCTTCGCCGCCCGGGCCGCGCCGGGGACGAAGTCGAGGTCGCACCCTTCGCCCGGCGTCTCGAGGTTGATCGTCGCCGGCATCACCTGCTCGCGCACCGCCATCGCCAGGATGCCGCACTCGAGGCCACCGGCGGCGCCGAGCAGGTGCCCGGTCGACGACTTGGTCGACGACATCGCCAGCTTCCCGGCATGGGCGCCGAAGACGTCGCGGACGGCGTGCACCTCGGCGAGGTCGCCGAGCGGGGTCGAGGTGCCGTGGGCGTTGATGTAGTCGACCGCGTCCGGGTCGAGCGCCGCATCGGCGAGGGCGTTGCGCATCACCGAGGCGGCGCCCCGGCCTTCCGGGTGCGGCGCCGCCATGTGGTAGGCGTCGCCGCTCATGCCGTAGCCGACGATCTCGCAGTAGATCGGGGCGCCGCGGCGCCGCGCCCGCTCGTACTCCTCGAGCACCAGGATGCCGGCTCCCTCGCCGATGACGAATCCGTCGCGATCCTCGTCCCACGGGCGGGAGGCGCGCTGCGGCTCGTCGTTGCGCGTCGACAGGGCGCGCATCACCGAGAAGCCGGCGACGGTGATCGGCGTGATCGCCCCTTCCGACCCGCCGGCGATCGCCGCTTCGGCGTAGCCGTGCTGGATCAGGCGGAACGCGTCGCCGACCGCGTGCAGGCCCGAGGTGCAGGCGGTGCAGGGGGCGGTGTTGGGACCGCGGGCGCCGAAGCGGATCGACACCTGGCCAGCGGCCAGGTTGACGATGACGCCCGGGATGAAGAACGGCGAGACGCGCGACGGGCCGCGCTCGACCAGGGTGCTGTGCGTCTTCTCGATCATCGGGAAGCCGCCGATCCCCGAGCCGATGACCACCCCGACCCGGTCGGCCAGCTCGTCGTCGATCTCGAGGCCCGAGTCGTCCATCGCCATCTGGCTCGCCGCCAGGGCGTAGAGGATGAAGAGGTCCATCTTCTTGACCTCTTTCTTCTCCACCCAGCGCTCGGGGTCGAAGCCCGTGAGCTCGCCGGCGATACGTGTCTCGTAGCCCGTGGTGTCGAAGCGCGAGATCGCCCCGACGCCGCTGCGCCCCGCCATCAGACCTTCCCAGGTCTCGCGGGTTCCGATGCCGAGCGGGGACACCAGCCCCACCCCGCTCACGACGACGCGTCGTCGGTCACTTCTCGCCATGATGTCTCGGTGGCTCGATGCCGCCCGCCCTCCGGCGGGCGCGCGATCAGTTCTTCTGGCCGGCGTGCTGCTCGATGTAGCTGACCGCTTCGGAGACGCGGCCGATCTTCTCGGCATCCTCGTCCGGGATCTCGATGCCGAACTCCTCCTCGAAAGCCATCACGAGCTCGACGATGTCGAGCGAATCGGCTCCGAGATCGTCGGTGAAGCTGGCGTCGGCGGAAACCTCGTCGGCTTCCACGCCCAGCTGCTCGACGATGATGCTCTTGACCTTCTCGGCTACGGTCGACATGTGATGCGTTCCTCCTTCAAGGGGGGCCCGGTCCGGGCCGGGCGATTTTTAGCACACTCCGCGCGGGCGAGTCCAACGCCGCACGGCGGCGCCGGAGGGGCCGCGAGGCTCAGATGTAAAGGCCTCCGGAGACGTTGAGCACCTGTCCGGTGACGTAGCCCGCCTCCTCGCTGGCCAGGTAGACCACCGCCGCCGCGATCTCCTCGGCGGCACCGAATCGGCGCAGCGCGATGTCCTCGAGCATGGCGGCACGGGTCGCCTCGGGCAGGGTGTCGGTCATCGCCGTCTCGACGAATCCGGGCGCCACCACGTTGGCCGTGATGCCGCGGCTCGCGAGTTCGCGCGCCACCGATTTGGTGAAGCCGATCAGCCCCGCCTTGGCGGCCGCGTAGTTGGCCTGGCCGGCGTTGCCCATCAGGCCGACCACCGAGGAGATGGTGACGATCCTCCCCCGCCGCCGGCGGAGCATGCCGCGCGACACCTCCCGGGTGACGACGAAGGTGCCGGTCAGGTTGACGTCGATCACCGACTGCCACTGCTCCAGCGACATGCGCGCCAGAAGTCCGTCGGCGGTGATGCCGGCGTTGTTGACCAGGATGTCGATCTCCGCCCATTCGGCCGGCAGCTCCTTGAGCCGATCGGCTATCTCGCCGCCCTGCGCCAGGTCGAGGCGCAGCGTCAGTGCCTCGCCGCCGGCCTCGCGGATGCGCGCCGCGAGCGCGACGAGCTTCTCCTCGCTGCGCGCCGCCAGCACCACGCGCGCCCCCTGCGCCGCCAGCCGCGCGGCGATGGTCTCGCCGATCCCCTGCGAAGCGCCGGTCACCAGCGCGGTCCTGCCGTCGAGTCGGAACATGGTCTGCTCGCTCCTCAGGTCAGCTTCGCCAGCGCGTCGGGCTCGGCGAGAGAGAATGCATCGACGTCCGGGACGATGCGGCGGACGAGGCCGGAGAGCACCGATCCGGGACCGACCTCGAGGAAACGGGTGATGCCGAAATCCTCGCGCAAGCGGCGCACCGAGTCGATCCAGCGGACCGGGCCGTCGATCTGGCGAATCAGCGCGTCGCGCGCCGCGGCGCCGGTGGCAACCGGAGCGGCGTCGATATTGACCATCACCGGCACCGCCGGATCGGCGAACCCGGCGGCCTCGAGGTCGGGCGTCAGGCCGCGCCGCGCCGGTTCCATGAGCGCACAGTGGAAAGGCGCCGAAACGGGAAGCGGCAGGGCGCGCCGGGCGCCGCGCTCGCGGCAGAGCGCCATGGCGCGCTCGACCGCCGCGCGGTGGCCGGCGATCACCGTCTGCTCCGGCGAGTTGTAGTTGGCGACCGCGCAGACCTCGCCAGCGGCCGCCTCGGCGACAGCGGCGGCGACCGCCTCGGGCGCCAGGCCGAGGATCGCCGCCATCGCGCCGACGCCCACCGGCACGGCCTCCTGCATCAGCTGCCCGCGCCGGCGCACCAGGCGCGCCGCGTCGGTCAGGGTGAGGGTGCCGGCGACGACGTGGGCCGAGTATTCGCCCAGGCTGTGCCCGGCCATCGCATCCGCGGTGATGCCGCGCTCGGCCAGGACGCGCCCGATCGCCACCGAGACGGCGAGGATCGCCGGCTGAGTGTTGGCGGTCAGCTGCAGCTCCTCTTCCGGGCCGCTGGCGCACAGTTGCGCGAGGTCGAAGCCGAGGGCTGCCGAAACCTCGGTGAAGGCGGCGCGCGCAGCGGGATACTCCGCCAACCAGGCACCTCCCATGCCGACCTTCTGCGAGCCCTGGCCCGGAAAGACGAATGCAGTGCGCGGCGACATGCCTCTCCCCCCCCTGCGTCCTGCGGTGTCGGCTCAGGCGCCGGCGTCGGCCGCCAGAGGGCCCCCGGCGGCGGCCAGCTCGGCGAGTTTGGCGCGGATGCGTGCCGCCACGTCGGCGCGGCCGAACTCGACGGCGCGGCGCACGGCGTTGCGCACGGCGCGGGCGTTCGAGCGCCCGTGACCGATGAAGCAGCCCCCGGCGACCCCGAGCAGCGGCACGGCGCCGTACTCGGCGTAGTCGGTGCGGCGGGCGAAATTGGCGAACGCCGGGCGGGCGAGCCAGCCGCCGAAGCGGGTGCGCGAGTTGCGCAGCAGCTCCTCGCGCACCATGCCGACCACCAGCTCGGCCATCCCCTCGGTGGACTTGAGCAGCACGTTGCCGACGAAGCCGTCGCAGACCACCACGTCGACACTGCCCGAGAAGACGTCGCCGCCCTCGACGTTGCCGACGAAGTTGAGCCCGGTGGCGGCGAGCGCCGCGTGGGCGTCGCGCACCAGGTCGTTGCCCTTGACGTGCTCCTCGCCGATCGACAACAGGCCGATGCGCGGCCGCGAGGTGCCGATCACCTCGCGGGCGTAGTAGTGACCCATCACCGCGAACTGGCGCAGGTGCTCGGCGCGGCTGTCGACGTTGGCACCGACGTCGAGCACGACGGTGCGGCCACGCCGGTTCGGGAAGACCGCCGCCAGCGCCGGGCGGTCGACTCCCGGCACCGCGCCGATCAGCAGCTTGGCGGCGACCATCGCCGCGCCGCTGTTGCCGGCGGTGACCATCGCCGCGGCGCGCCCGTCGCGCACCAGCTCGGCGCACACGGCGAGCGAGGAGCGGCGCTTGCGGCGCACCGCCGTGGCGGGCTCGTCCATGCCGACGGTTTCGGGGGCGTGCACGACTTCGACGCTCTCGGGGGAGGCGCCCAGCTTCTCGATCTCGTCCTCGACGATCTCCCGATCGCCGACCAGGAGAATCGACACGTCTTCCTCCAGCGCGGCCAGGAGGGCTCCCTGGACCGCGGCGCGCGGGGCGAGGTCGCCCCCCATGGCGTCGACGGCGATCCTCATCCCGGCGTGCGGGGCGGGATCCGGATCAGGACTGCGAGCCGGTCTCGACGACTTCCCGGCCGCGGTAGCTGCCGCAGCTCGGGCAGACGCGGTGCGGCAGCTTGCGCTCGCCGCAGCTCGGGCAGAGCGAGGTGCCCGGCACGGTCAGCGCATCGTGGGCGCGCCGCTTGTCGCGCCGGTGCTTGGAGTGGCGGTGTTTCGGATTCGGCATCGTCGGTCCCTCTCGGCTTCCTGCCTGACCGTCAGTCGCGGTCGTCGTCGTTGCTGCTCCGCAGCGCGGCCAGCGCGGCCCAGCGCGGATCCGGCGGCGGCGCGGCGCAGCCGCACGGCCCCGGGTTCAGATTCGTTCCGCAGCGCGGGCAGAGCCCGGCGCAGTCGGGCCGGCAGAGCGGATGGGTCGGCAGGTTGAGCTGCACCTGCTCGGCGACCAGGAGCCCGCTGTCGAGCACCCCGCCGTCCACTTCGACCACCCCCAGCTCCTCCTCCCGCAACTCTCGCTCGCCGGCAACGGGGCGCTCGCGCCCCTCGACCACCAGCCACTCGAGCGGCAGGACGATCGCCTCTTCGGCCGGCGCCAGGCAACGATCGCACGGCACGGTCTGGCGCCAGGCCAGACGCGCCGTCAGGACGTAGCCGGTGTCGAGCCGCGTCAGACTCCCGTCGACGGAAACCGGAGTCAGCTTGACCTCCGGCCCCAGCTCGAGGGCTGCGGGTTCGAGAGCGATCTCCTCCTGCCAGCGAAAGGGCTCGTCGCGCGCGGAATCCAGGTGAATCTTCATCGGCCGAGCCCTCCGCGGAGAGCCGACGAAGGGTATCGGATTCAGCGGGTTGGGTCAATCGTGGCGGCCTCGCCGGCGGGCCGCCCATGGCAGGGGACGAGGCGCGCCCAGGCCCCGCCGGAGCCGACCGCCAGGGAGGCACGACCGCAGCCGCGCAGGGGCTCGAGCAGCGCCGCCAGGCGTTCGAACGGGCGCGCTTCGGCCGCCCCGAAAAGCGGCACCTGGCGCACGGTGCGGGCGATCCTGGCCGCCGCGGGCGCCATCCGGTCGGGATCGACCCCCGCCGCCAGGTCGAGCCCGGCGGCCAGCAGCGTCTCGGCCGCGGCGGCGAACCGCGCGGCCCGCTCGAGCGCGGCGCTCTCGAGAGAGCGGATCCGCAGGCCCGCCTCGTGTCGCTCCGGCACCTCGCCGCCCACCAGCTCCACCAGCTCCTCGCCCGGCAAGTCGAATCCCTCGCCGCCGCGGTCGAAGACGGCGATGCGCGGCAAGTCGAGCCGGTCGGCGCCGCCGGCGCCGACCGCCATGCCGCGCCGGCCGTCGCCCGGCGTGCGCTCGACCCACCAGGCGTCGGGCATCTCTTCCCGCCTCCAGAAAGGCGCTTCCGGCGCCAGGGGGTCGCCGGCCGGGACGTCGCCCGCGCGCAGCTCGAGGCG
>JAIOJQ010000406.1 GCA_019911865.1 Thermoanaerobaculia bacterium | reverse complement strand
GCTGCGGCTGCTGCGCGAGCTCGACGCCTTCCTCGACGAGCGGGCGGTGCTGGTGGCCGACGGCGGGGATTTCGTCGGCACGGCGTCGTACACGGTGCGGCCGCGCTCGCCGCTCGGCTGGCTCGACCCCGGTGCCTACGGCACGCTCGGCGTCGGCGGCGGGTTCGCGCTCGGCGCCAAGCTGGCGCGCCCGGACTCGGAGGTCTGGGTGCTCTACGGCGACGGATCGGTCGCCTATTCGCTCGCCGAGTTCGACACGTTCGCGCGCCACGGGGTGCCGGTGATCGCGCTGGTCGGCAACGACGCGTCGTGGGCGCAGATCGCCCGCGACCAGGTGCCGGCGCTCGGCGACGACGTCGGCACCGTGCTGGCGCCGACCGACTACGAGCGCGCCGCCGAAGGCTTCGGTGGCCGCGGCCTGCGCATCGACCGCCCGGAGGAGATCGCCCCCGCCTTCGCCGAAGCCCGCCGCCTCGCCGCCGCCGGCCACCCCGTCCTGATCAACGCCCACATCGCCCGCTCCGAGTTCCGCAAAGGCTCGATCTCCCTCTGACCGGCCGTCCGCGCGCCGCGGGCGAATCCAGAGACGGAAGTCTTCACCTCTCGCCGAGCGCAGCCGGCCGGGGTGCTGCGCAGGGAGCGCGGCTTTGTCGATTCCATCGACTCCGTGCGACCGGAGCGGCACACCGGCCGGCGGAGCGGATCCGCCACCCGCCGTGACGACCTGGCGTTCGTGCCGGTCTGCCGCTCCGCGGTCGGGCAAGTCCCTCCGGTCGCACGGAGTCAGCGCAGCTGACAAAGCCGCGCTCCCTGCGGGACTTTCCCGACCGCTGCGCTGTCGTTCGTGAGCGACCACGGACTCTTTTCACCTGTCGCCGAGCGGAGCCGGCCGGGGTGCTGCGCAGGGAGCGCGGCTTTGTCGATTCCATCGACTCCGTGCGACCGGAGCGGCACACCGGCCGGCGGAGCGGATCGGCCACCCGCCGTGACGGCCTGGCGTTCGTGCCGGTCTGCCACTCCGCGGTCGGGCAAGTCCCTCCGGTCGCACGGAGTCGGCGCAGCTGACAAAGCCGCGCTCCCTGCGGGACTCGCCCGACCGCTGCGCTGTCACGTGGGTAGGATGGGTACGGAGTCTTGCGTGCTCGACGTCCTCGGGACCCGGGTGGCGCCGAAGACCGCCGCGGTGTCGCGGCAGCGAAACGACCGGATCACGCCGCGATCGCGAGGCGGAGCCTTCGCAGCACCGAGCCACGGGTGCGGGCTACCGGTCGAGACGCCGGCAACGCCAGGTTCAGCAGCACGACTTTCGCCGGGACTCCGGCAGCGCCGGCTGGTCCCGGGCGGGGGACGCCCGGGACCGGGGAGGGGCGGGGTCAGAAGGCGCTGTCGGGGAACTCCATCATGGTGCGGCTGCCGGACATGAGGTTCGCGAAGTGGCCGCTGGTGCGGGGCAGGAGGCGCTCGACGAAGAAGCGGGCGGTGCGCAGTTTGGCGTCGTAGAAGGCGCGCTCTTCGGCCGAGAGGCCGGTGCCGCCGTCCGCCAGCTTCTGCTGGGCGACCTTGGCCATGCGGGCCCACAGGTAGGCGAGCGCCGTCCAGCCGAAGAGGTGGAGAAAGTCGGTCGCCGCGGCGCCCGCCTGCTCCGGGTTCTTCATGCTCTCGGTGGCCAGCCAGAGCGTCGAGCGCTGCAGCCGGTCGACCGCCTTGGCCAGCGGGCCGGTGAACTCGGCGAGCGCCTCGTTGCCGCTCTCGGCGGCGAGGAACTCGGAGACCGGATGGAAGAAGCGGCGCAGCGCGCGGCCGGTGTGGGCCGGCATCTTGCGCCCCACCAGGTCGAGCGCCTGGATGCCGTTGGTCCCCTCGTAGATCTGCGTGATCCGCGCGTCGCGCACCACCTGCTCGATGCCGTACTCGCGCACGTAGCCGTAACCGCCGTGCACCTGCAGCGCGACGTTCGCCATCTCGAAACCGAGATCGGTCTGGAACGCCTTGACGATCGGCGTCAGCAGCGAGGCGAGATCGTCCGCCTCCTCGCGCCGCGCCGGGTCGGGATCCGACTCGGCGTGGTCGATCGCCATCGCGATCCACGCGGTGAGCGCCCGCGCCCCCTCGTTGAAGGCGCGGATCGACAGCAGCATGCGGCGCACGTCCGGGTGGACGAGGATCGGGTCGGCCTCCTGGTCGGGATAGCGGGCGCCGGTCAGGGCGCGCCCCTGCAGACGCTCGCGCGCGAACGCCGTGGCGGCCTGGTAGCCCGCCTCCGAAAGCGCCAGCCCCTGCACGCCGACGTGCAGCCGGGCGGCGTTCATCATGGTGAACATCGCCCGCATCCCCTTGTGCGGTTCGCCGACCAGGTAGCCGGTCGAGCCGTCGAAGTCGATGACGCAGGTCGCCGACCCCTTGATCCCCAGCTTGTGCTCGATCGACGGGCAGCTGACGCCGTTGGGCACCAGCCGCCCGCCCTCCGGGCGCAGCTTGGGGACGAGGAACATGCTGATCCCCTTGATCCCGGGAGGGGCGTCGGGGGTGCGCGCGAGAACCAGGTGGACGATGTTCTCGGCCAGGTCGTGGTCGCCGGCCGAGATGAAGATCTTGCTGCCGGTCAGCTTCCAGGCGCCGTCGCCGGCGTCGACCGCGCGCGTGCGCACCAGCCCGAGGTCGGTGCCGCTCTGCGACTCGGTCAGGCACATCGTGCCGGCCCAGCTGCCGTCGACCAGCTTCGGCAGGAACATCTCCTTGAGCTCGTCGCTGGCGTGGTGATCGAGCGCGTCGTAGGCGCCGTGGGTGAGGAAGACGTACATCGAGAAGGAGAGGTTGGCGGCGATCATCAGCTCGCTCGCCGCGACGCCGACCGAGTAGGGCATCCCCTGGCCGCCGTACTCGGGGCGCGCCGTGAGGCCCATCCAGCCGCCCTCGCGCAGCAGCTTCCAGGCATCGCGGAAGCCGTCGGGGGCGCGCACCGCGCCGTTCTCGAGGCGGCAGCCCTGCTCGTCGCCGGGGCCGTTGAGCGGCTGCAGCACCTCGCTGGCGATCTTGCCCATCTCCTCGAGCACGGCCTCCACCGTGTCCTGCGTGGCGTCCTCGAAGCCGGGGAGCCGGGCGAGCTCGTCGCCGTCGAACAGTTCGTAGTAGACGAAGCGCAGGTCGCGCAGCGGGGACTTGTAGGTCATCGGCATTGTCGTGGCTTCCCTAGTTGCGCAGCGGCTTGCCGGTGTCGAGCATGTGCTCGATGCGGGCCAGCGTGCCCGGGGTGCGGAGCAGGTCCATGAACGCCTGGCGCTCGAGGCGCGACAGGTCGTCCTCGGTCAGGGTCTCGGTCGGGTCGGTGTCGCCGCCGGAGACCACCACGGCGAGGCGGCGGGCGACGACCTCGTCGTGCGCCGTGGCGGCGCCGCTGGCGCGGAAGCCGGCCACCGCCATGTCGAGCGCGGCGCGCCCGGAGGGGCCCGGCAGGGAGATCTCGGGCGGCGCCGGCGGACGGTAGCCGGCGGCGACCAGCGCCAGCGCCTTCGCCTTGGCGTCGGCGAGCAGGCGATCGCGATTCATCGTGATGCCGTCGGTCGGGCGCAGGAAGAGCAGCTCCTGCGCCTCGGCGGCCGAAGTGGCGACCTTGGCGGTGGAGATCGTCTCGAAGACCTTCGCCACCGGCGGCATCGGGCCGCCGGGGCGCGCCGGGTTGGCGGCCCAGCGGCCGATCATCTCCTTGCACCCCCCCCAGCCGGGAATCAGCCCGACGCCGACCTCGACCAGGCCGACGTAGCTCTCGGCGTGCGCCTGCACGGCCGAGCAGTGGAGGAGGATCTCGCAGCCGCCGCCGAGCGCCATCCCGGAAGGGGCGCCGACGGTGGGGAAGGGGGCGTACTTGAGCGCCTTGAAGGTCTGCTGGCCGGCCTCGACCGACGCCTCGATCAGCGGCCAGGCGGCGACGTTGGCGGCGAACAGGACGACGCCGATGTTGGCGCCGACCGAGAAGTTCTCCGCCTCGTTGTGCAGCACCAGCGCCTTGAACGTTCTGCCGTCGATCCGCCCCATCGCCGTCTGCACCATGCGGATCACCCCCTCGTCGAGGGCGTTCATCTTGGTGTGGAACTCGAGGCAGAGGACGCCGTCTCCGAGGTCCCAGAGCGAGGCCGAGGAGTTTCTCGCCACCGGCTTGCCGGCGAGCTTGACGTCGGCGAGCCGCCGGACGCCGTCGGGGCGGACGATGTCGTGGTAAGCGCCGTCGACGCCGAACTGCTGCCGGCGGCCGGCCTCGACGCGGTAGAAGCTGCCCTCGCCCACCGCCGCGAGCAGCGGCGGCACCGCCCGCCCTTCGGCGGCCAGCCGGCCGGCGAGCCAGGCCGGACCGAGCTGGTCGATGAGCTCGAACGGCCCGCGCTCCCAGGCGTAGCCGCAGCGCATCGACTCGTCGACGCTGGCGACGTCGCCGGCGATCTCCGGCACCAGCGAGGCGGCGTAGGCGAGGGTCTGCGACAGCATCTTCCAGGCGTAGCGACCGCCACGGTCCGGGTGCTCGACCAGGGCGCGCAGCGCCGCCGGCCCCTTCGCGGCGCGCGCCGCCGCGAGGCTGGCGAGCGACGCCTTGACGCTCGGCCGGTACTCGCCGGTGGCGAGGTCGATGGCGAGCTTGGCGCGGCCGCCCGCCGACTTGTCGATGCGGTAGAAGCCCCCTTTGCCCTTGCGGCCGGTCAGGCCGGCCTCGATCATCTTGCGGATCAGCGGCAGGTCGCGGTGCAGGGCGCGGTACGCGTCGTCCGGCGGCAGGGTGGCGAGCAGCGAGGCCGCGATGTGCGGCCCGAGGTCGATGCCGACCAGGTCCATGAGGCCGAAGACTCCGGTCTTGGGGAACCCCATCGGCCGGCCGGCCACCGCGTCGGCCTCCTCGACGGTGAGCCCGCCCTCGATCGCCTCGATCGTCGCCGCCTCGATCCAGAACGTGCCGATGCGGTTGGCGATGAAGCCCGGCGTGTCGCGGCAGTCGACGACGCTCTTGCCGAGCGCCACGTCGCAGAAGGCGCGCACCGCGTCGGCCGCGGCGGGGCGGGTGCGCTCGCCGACCACCAGCTCGAGCAGGCGCATGTAGCGCGGCGGGTTGAAGAAGTGGGTGATCAGGAAGTCGCGCTGGAAGCTCTCGGGCAGCCCCTCGAGCAGGCGGCCGAGCGGAATCGTCGAGGTGTTCGAGGAGACGATCGAGCCGGGCTTGCGCACCGAGTCGATCTGCCGGAAGACGGCCTGCTTGACGTCCAGCCGCTCGACCACCGCTTCGATGATCCAGTCGCACTCGGCGAGCAGCGGCAGGTGGTCCTCGAGGTTGCCGGGGGTGATGCGGCGGGCGAACTTCTCGCTCATCAGCGGCGCCGGCTTCGCCTTCTTCAGCTTCTCGATGGCGCCGGCGGCGAGCGCGTTGCGGTCGCTCTGGCCTGCCGGGACGATGTCGAGCAGGACGACGGGCAGGCCGGCGTTGGCCACGTGGGCGGCGATGCCGGCGCCCATGACGCCGGCGCCGATGACGCCGACCCGGGCGATGGGGGAGGGTGCGGCCATGGTCAGACCGCCTCGAGGATCGTGGCGATCCCCTGGCCGCCGCCGATGCACATCGTGGCGAGGGCGTAGCGCTTGCCCTCGCGGCCGAGCAGCTGCGCCGCCTTGCCGGTGATGCGCCCGCCGGAGGCGCCGAGCGGGTGGCCGAGCGCGATGGCGCCGCCGTCGAGGTTGACCTTCGCCAGGTCGAGCCCGAGTTCGTCGACGCAGGCGAGCACCTGGGCGGCGAACGCCTCGTTGAGCTCGATCAGGTCGATGTCGGCGAGCTGGAGGCCGGCGCGCTCGAGCGCCTTGCGGGTCGACAGGACCGGCCCGAGCCCCATCAGCTCGGGGGCGCAGCCGCTGGTGGCGATGGAGCGGATGCGCGCCATCACCTTCAGTCCGTGGCTCGCCGCGTAGTCGGCCGAGCAGACCAGGACGGCGACCGCGCCGTCGGTCACCGGCGAGGAGGTGCCGGCGGTCACCGTCCCCTTCTCGTCGAAGGCGAGCTTGAGGTCGGCGAGCGCCTCGAGCGTGGTGTCGGGGCGCGGGCAGCCGTCGCGGCTCACGGTGCCGCCTTTCCAGGTGATCGGTACCAGCTCCTCGTCGAAGCGGCCGGCGGCCAGCGCGTCGCGCGTCTTCTGCTGCGAGGCGACGGCGAGCTCCTCCTGGCGGCGGCGCGGCAGGTCGAACTTGCGCGCCAGGTTCTCCGCCGTCTCGCCCATCGAAGCGAATGCCTGCGGATAGCGGGCGAACAGGTCGGGATTGGGCAGCGGGTTGAAGCCGCCCATCGGGACGCGGGTCATCGACTCGACGCCGGCGCAGACGAACAGCTCGCCAGCGCCCATGCGGATCGCCCCGGCGGCCATGTGGATGGCCTGCATGGAGGAGCCGCAGAAGCGGTTGACGGTGGCGCCGGAGACGGAGATCGGCAGGTCGGCGAGGAAGCCGACGAGGCGGGCGACGTTGAACCCCTGCTCCCCCTCGGGGAAGGCGCAGCCGACGATCAGGTCCTCGATGTCGGCCGGGTCGACGCCGGTGCGCTTGACCAGGGCGCGGACGACCTGCGCGGCGAGGTCGTCCGGGCGGACGCGGGCGAGCTCGCCCTTCTTGGCGGGGGTGAACGGGGACCGGGCGTAGCCGGCGAGGACGACGTCTTTCATGGCGACTCCCACCTCCGTGGCGACGCGGCCGGGCCGCGGCGCCGGGTTCAGGACCGGGCGCCGACCGCTCGGCGGGGCGGAGGGGTGACCCCCGCCCGCTTCATGGCGGCCAGCACCTGCTCTTCGATCTCGTGCAGCTCCTCGAGGGTGAGCTCGAGGTCGCGGCGTTGGCTTTCGAGCTCGTCGATCCGCTGGCGGGCGCCGGTGAGCAGATGGACGAGCTGCTGGCGATGCGTCGGGTCGGCGTCGTAGAGGTCGAGGTACTGCTGGATCTCGGCGAGCGAGAAGCCGAGCCGCTTGCCGCGCAGGATGAGCAGCAGCCGGGCGCGGTCGCGGTAGTCGTAGACCCGGTTGGCCCCCACCCGCTGCGGCCGCAGCATCCCCTTGGCCTCGTAGAAGCGGATCGCCCGCGCCGTCACCCCCAGCTCGTCGGCCAGGTCGGTGATCGAGAGGAGGCGTTCGCGGTCGTCGTTCGAGGGCGTCGGGCTCACGTCCGGCGTACCGTAACGCCACTTGACGTTAACGTCAAGTGGGTGCCCAAAAGGGCATGGAGGCCGGACCGGCGCTCCGTCGCCTAGACTCCGGCGCTGCGGCACGGTGCGGAAGAGGAGGGGAGGGGAGCGATGCCCTGGGACATGATCGCGGTCTTCGCCGTCCTGCTGGGGGCGGTGGCGCTCTTCGTCTCGGAGAAGCTGCCGGTCGACATGGTGGCGCTGCTCGTCCTCGCGACGCTGCTGCTCACCGGCCTGGTGTCGCCCGAGGAGGGGATCTCCGGCTTCGCCAACCCGGCCACGGTCACCGTGGCGGCGATGTTCGTGCTCACCGCCGGATTGCAGAAGACCGGCGCCACGGCGGCGGTGGGACGCCTGCTGGTGCGCCTGGCGCGCACGCCGACGATCGCCCTGCTGGCGGTGATGGCGGTGGCGGCGCTCGCCTCGGCCTTCGTAAACAACACGGCCGCCGTCGCGGTCTTCATCCCGCTGGTGCTCGCCGTCGCGGCGCGGCGCAAGACGCCCCCTTCGCGGCTGCTCATCCCGCTCTCCTACGCCGCCCAGTTCGGCGGCGTCTGCACGCTGATCGGCACCTCGACCAACCTGCTGGTCAGCTCGATCTCCGAGCGCGCGGGCTACGGCGCCTTCTCGATGTTCGAGTTCGGCCGCCTCGGCGTCGTGCTGACCATCGCCGGGATGCTCTACTTCCTGCTCTTCTCGCGCTGGCTGCTGCCCGACCGCGTGGCGGCGAGCCTGCCCGAGGTCTACCACCTCGGCGAATACATCACCGAGCTGCGGGTCGGCGAGGGGTCGAAGTACGTCGGCCGCTCGATCCGCGACAGCAAACTCGGCGAGGAGCACGACGTGACGGTGCTTCGCCTGCTGCACGGCGAGCGCAAGATCTGGGCGCCGCTCGATCAGCCGCTGGCCGCCGGCGACGTCCTGCTGGTGCGCGGGCGGATCCCCGAGCTGATGGCGCTCAAGGGGACGGCCGGCCTCGAACTCGACCCGGAGTTCCAGCTCGGCCAGGAGATCCTCGAGTCGGACGAGCTGAAGCTGGTGCAGGCGCTGGTGGCGCCGCGCTCGCGTCTGATCGGCCGCACCCTCAAGGAGCTCGATTTCCGCAGCCGGTACCACGCCCTGGTGCTCGCCATCCTGCGGCGCGGACACCACCTCGATCAGAAGCTGAATGCGGTCCGCCTCCAGCTCGGCGATGCCCTGCTGCTGCAGGCGCGGCCGCAGGAGCTCGAGCGGCTGCGCGCCGACGAGAGCTTCATCGTGCTCGAGGAGGTCGAAGGCGCGGCGCCGCGCCGGCACCGGGCACCGCTGGCGATCGGCATCCTCGCCGCCGTGGTCGGAATCGCCGCGTTCGGGCTGCTGCCGATCCTGGTGACCGCCATCGCCGGGGTGGCGGCGCTGGTGCTCACCCGCTGCCTCACCCTCGACGAGGCTTACGCCGCTATCGACTGGAAGGTGATCTTCCTGCTCGCCGGGGTGCTGCCGCTGGGCATCGCGATGGAGCGCTCCGGCGCCGCCCGGCTGATCTCCGACGGCGCCCTCGGCTGGGCCGGCGAGCTCGGTCCGGTGGCGCTCGTCGCCGTCTTCTACCTGCTCACCGCCGTGCTCACCGAGCTGATGAGCAACAACGCCACCGCCGTCCTGCTGGCGCCGATCGCCATCTCGACCGCCGTGCAGCAGGGGATCGACCCGCGACCGCTGCTGATGGCGGTGACCTTCGCGGCGTCGACCAGCTTCTCGACCCCGGTCGGCTACCAGACCAACGCGATGGTCTACAACCCCGGCGGCTACCGCTACGCCGACTTCCTGCGCTCCGGCGTGCCGCTCAACGTCGTCTTCTGGATCCTCTCCACCCTGCTGATCCCGCGCATCTGGAGCTTCTGAGCTTCACGCGGCTCATTGCGCGGACGCGGAGTGCCACCCTCGACTTCCGCCTGCTCGTGCTGTCCGGAGCGATGGCGATCTGACCGCTGCCGCTGCCCGCTGAGCGCCCGGCGCCGTCGAATTGCCAGCGGCCCCGGGAGTCTTGACATCTTGATGCCCGGCACCTAGCATCAAGATGATGCGAACCACGGTCACCCTCGAAACCGACGTGGAGGCGGGGCTCCGGCGCGAGATGCGGCGAACGGGCAAGGGATTCAAGGAAGCGCTCAACGAGACCCTCCGCGCGGGGCTGGCGAAGCGCCACGAGCTCGCCGAAGTCGAGCCGTTCCGCGTCGAGCCCCGCCCGCTCGGAGTCCGGCCGGGGCTCGACTACAGCAACGTCGGCGATCTGCTCGAAGTTGCCGAGGGACCGACTCACGGCTGACGGCGGCTCGTCCCGGTCGATCGTGCCATGCAG
>JAIOJQ010000405.1 GCA_019911865.1 Thermoanaerobaculia bacterium | reverse complement strand
GGCGAACAGTTGCCGCGGATCTGCTGAGGGCGGAGCCCGGACTTCACAGCCCGGCGGTGACCGCGACGCCGCACAGGGTGAGCGCCGCGCCGGCCGCCACGACTGCCAGCATGGTGGCGATCGTCGCCGCGGCGAAGACCGCCGCCACGCCGGCCACCAGCAGCCAGCTGCTGCCCGCCGCCGGGTACATCAGCAGGGGGATGAGCGGCTCGCACGGGCCGAGCACGAAGACGACGAAGATCGACCAGGCACCCAGCCAGCGGCCGCCCGGGCGCGCGTCGTGCGGGTGGGCATGCTCGCCGCGGTGGCCGTGCGGATGCGTGTGCACGCCGCCGCCGGCGTGGGCGTGCAGATGCTCGTGCGGCCGCGCGCGCAGCGCCCGGCGCACCCCCCAGGCGGTCCAGGCGAGACCGACGCCGAGCAGCAGGGCGCCGGCGAGCTCGCCGCGCAGGTTCTCGATCTCCACCAGGCCGCCGAGCGCCCACCCCGCCGCCACGCCGAGCGCCCCGAGGGCGATCGAGCCGGCGACGTGGCCGACGCCGCACAGCGCGGTCACCCCCAGCGTGCGGCGCAGCGACCAGGCGCGCGAGCGCGCCAGGGCGACGAACGGCACGTAGTGGTCCGGCCCGAGCAGCGTGTGGACGACGCCGATCGACAGCGCCGACACCAGCAGCGCCGCCGCGCCGGCTTCAGACATGCATCGGCTCCGCGGTGGCGCGCAGGCGCTGCGCGGCGCGCCGCCCGTCGAGCCAGGCCAGCCATTCGTCGATCCCTTCGCCGCTCGCCGCCGAGAGGAGGATGCGGCGCGGCTCCGGCATGGTGCGCGAGAGCGCCTCGTCGATCGCCTCCAGGTCGACGCCGAGATGCGGCAGCAGGTCGGCCTTGGTCAGCACCACCAGGTCGGCGCGGCGGAACATCACCGGGTACTTGAGCGGCTTGTCCTCCCCCTCGGTGAGCGCCAGGGCGACCACGTTGGCGTGCTGGCCGAGGTCGTAGATCGCCGGGCAGACCAAGTTGCCGACGTTCTCGATGACGAACAGGTCGGTGCCGGCGAGCGGCATGTCGTGCAGCTCGCGGTGCACCATGGCGGCGTCGAGGTGGCAGGCCGAGCCGGTGGTGATCGAGCGCGCCCGAACGCCGGCGCCGCGCAGCCGCCGCGCGTCGTGGTCGGTCGCCAGGTCGCCGGAGACGGCGGCCAGCCGCAGCTCCGGCCGTGCCCGCGCCGTCGTCTCGAGCAGCGCCGTCTTGCCCGACCCTGGCGAGCCCATCAGGTTGAGCGCCAGCACGCCGTGGCGGTCGAAGTGGGCGCGGTTGTGGCGCGCCGTGCGGTCGTTGCCGGAGAGCAGGTGCTCGTGGACTTCGACCGAGACCTTCTCGGGATCGCCGCAACCGCAGTCGTCGCACATCAGGTCACCTCGAGCTCCATCCGTTCGAGCAGCAGTTCGTCGCCGGCGGCGAGCTCCACGGCGCCGCCGCAGGCCGGGCAGCAGAGCCGTCCGCCGGCGGGCAGCGGCGCGCCGCAGGAGCGGCAGCGCCAGCTTTCGGGGACGAGGCGCATCGTCAGCTCGGCCCGTTCGGCGAGCGTCCCGGAGCGCGCCAGCTCGAACGCCGCGCGCAGCAGCTCGGGCTCGATGCCGGCGGCGTCGCCGACCGCCAGGGCGATCGAAGTCACCGCCGACGCCTCGTGGCACCGCGCTTCGACGTCGACTCGCTCGAGCAGGGCCTGGACGATCGAGTACTCGTGCACGCACCCTCCGGGATCGCAGCGAGTCTCGCATCGGCTCCCCGGCGCGCTCCCACCCGGGGACGCGGTCCCTCCCGTCCGCCGGGGTGTTGGGGGGCTTGTCGCGCCCTGTCGGAATCGGGCGAGATCCGGAACCCGATCGATCCGACCGCGTGTCTTTCCCGTTCCGGCCCGGAATCTGGAGGTGACCATGTCGCCGTCGCTCTCCGCTCTCCCCCCGGCAGTCCGCGCTGCCGCCTCCGGCCTCGACCGGCGGAACTTCCTGCGCATCTGCACCCTGGCCGCCGCCGCGATCGGACTGCCCGCTTCGGCCGGTCGCGCCTTCGCCGAGGCGGTGGCCGCCGGGCGAAGACCGTCGGTGATCTGGCTCTCCTTCCAGGAGTGCACCGGCTGCACCGAGTCGCTGCTGCGCACCACTCATCCGGCGCTCGACGAGCTCATCCTCGACCTCATCTCGCTCGACTACCACGAGACCCTGATGGCCGCCTCCGGCCACCTGGCCGAAGAGGCGCGGATGGCGTCGATGGAGGAGAACCGCGGCAAGTTCATCCTCGTCACCGAGGGGGCGACGCCGCTCGGCGAGAACGGCAACTACTGCCGCATCGGCGGTCGCACGGCGGTCGACATCCTCGAGGAGGCGGCGGAGATGGCCGGCGCGATCATCGCCCTCGGCTCGTGCGCCTCCTTCGGCGGCCTGCCGGCGGCCCACCCGAATCCGACCGGCGCCACCGGCACCCCGATGGTGCTCGCCGGCAAGACGGTGGTCACCATCCCGGGCTGCCCGGCCAACCCCTACAACTTCCTCGGCACCGCCCTGCAGTACGCCACCTTCGGCACGCTGCCGGCGCTCGACGAGCTCGGCCGCCCGCAGTGGGCCTACGGCCGGACGATCCACGAGCACTGCCCGCGGCGCGCCCACTTCGACGCCGGCCGCTTCGCCGAGCTGTTCGGCGACGAGGGGCACCGCCAGGGATACTGCCTTTACAAGCTCGGCTGCAAGGGCCCGGCGACGCACGCCAACTGCTCCGTGCAGCACTTCGGCGAGGTCGTCGACGCCTGGCCGATCGGCGTCGGCCACCCCTGCTTCGGCTGCACCGAGCAGGCGCTCGCCTTCCGTGTCCCGCTGCACGCGACGGTCGACATCCAGCGCCCGACGCCGCCCGACACCTATCCGCCGCTGCACGCCGAAAAGGGCGAAGTCAGCCCGATCGCCACCGGCGTCGCCGGCGCGGTGGTCGGCGCGGTGGCCGCCGGCGCCTGGATGGCCACCCGCAAGCTCGACGAAGACCCGGACAGGACCGGCGCCCCCGGCAAGAAGGCGGAGTGAGACCGTGAGCGCGCCCAATCGCCGCACCCTGCTCAAGGGGTTGGCGCTCGCCGGCGGTACCGCCGCCCTCGAGGCGGCGCCGGCCGCCGCCATCGAGCGCCGCAGCGCTCCGCCGGCGGCCCTCGGCATGCTCTACGACACGACGCGCTGCATCGGCTGCAAGGCCTGCGTCTTCGCCTGCCAGCAGGCGAACGACCTCGAGCCCGAGCGCGACGCCGCGGGGCTCCACCTCGCCCCGGCCGACCTGTCAGGCCGCACCAAGAACGTCATCAAGCTCGTCGAGACCGACGAGGGGCGGCGCTCGTTCGTCAAGGCGCAGTGCATGCACTGCGTCGACCCGGCTTGCGCCGCCGCCTGCATGCTGGCGGCGCTGCAGAAGGACCCGACGACCGGCATCGTGTCGTGGGACGCGGCGCTGTGCGTCGGCTGTCGCTACTGCATGATGGCGTGCCCGTTCAACGTGCCGAAGTTCGAGTTCGACCAGGCGCTGCCCAAGGTGGTCAAGTGCGAACTCTGCCGCCACCGGGTCGGTAACGCGACGCTCGACCGGGTGGAGGGCGGCCTCAGCCAGTACCCGAAAGGCCACGGCCCGGCCTGCTGCGAGGTCTGCCCGCGCGAGGCGGTCGTCTACGGCCGCCGCGACGAGCTGCTCGCCGAGGCGCACCGGCGCATCGCCGAGGCGCCCGCCGGCACCTACTTCGAAGACCGCGTCTACGGCGAATCGGAAGCCGGCGGCACCCAGGTGCTCTACCTCTCGCACCTGCCGTTCGCCGAGATCGGCCTGCCCGACTACCCCGATCGCCCCACCCGCGCCGACGCCTACGGCGTGCAGGAGGCGATCTACAAGGGGTTCATCGCTCCGGTGGCGCTCTACGGAGTGCTCGCCGCGGTGATGCTGCGCAACCGGCGCCGCGGCGCCGGCGAGGAGGAGCGCTCATGACCACCCGCCCGCTCGCCCACGCCCCCGTCGGCGGCTCGTTCTGGACGCCGGTCACCCGCCTGCTCGTCGCCCTGGCGGCGATCGGCGCAGCGACCATCGCCTGGCGCTTCGCCTTCGGCCTCGGCGCGGTCACCAACCTCAACGACGGCTTCCCGTGGGGGATCTGGATCGCCCTCGACGTGGTCGTCGGCACCGCCCTCGGCTGCGGCGGCTACGCCCTGGCGCTGCTCGTCTACGTGCTCAACCGGGGTCACTACCACCCGCTGGTCCGCCCGGCGGTGCTCACCAGCCTGCTCGGCTACGGGCTCGGCGCCTTCGCCGTGGTGCTCGACGTCGGCCGTCCCTGGGAGCTGTGGAAGGTGCCGATCTACTTCTGGCGCTGGACCGGCTCGCCGCAGCTCGAGGTCGCCCTGTGCATCATGGCCTACGTCCTGGTGCTCGTCGTCGAGGCCTCGCCGATGCTCCTCGAGCGCCTCGAGAAAGGGAACAGCCCGCGCCTGCGCGCCTTCTCCACCCGCTTCCTCGCCGGCCTCGGCAAGGCGCTCCCCTTCGTGCTGGCGCTCGGCGTCCTGCTGCCGACCATGCACCAGTCCTCCCTCGGCACCATGATGCTGCTCACCGGCCCCAAGCTGCACGCCCTCTGGTCGACCACCTGGCTGCCGTTCCTCTTCCTCGTCTCGTCGCTGGTCATGGGCTACGGGATCGTGGCGGTCGAGGCGTCGTTCTCGGCGCGCGCCTTCCGGCGCCCGCACCAGACCGCGATGCTGGCGCGGCTGTCGAAGGTGGCGCTGGGGGTCGCCGCCTTCTGGGCGCTCTTCCGCGTCGCCGAAGTCGCCTGGTCGGGCGAGCTCGCTCTGGTCACCGGACCGAAGGGGGCCTGGTTCGTCGTCGAGGTGGCGCTGCACCTCGCTGCCGTCGTCGTGCTCGCCTCGGCGGCGCGGCGGGCGAGCCCGGTCTGGCAGACGCGCGCCGGCCTGCTGCTGGTCGCCGCCGGCGCCCTCTACCGGGTCGACACCTACCTCGTCGCCTTCCAGCCCGGCTCGTGGATTTCGTACTTCCCCGCCATCCCGGAGATGGCGATCACCGTCGGCATCTTCTCGGCCGAAATCGCCCTCTACATCTGGGCGGTCCGCCGCTTCCCCGTCCTCGCCGGAAATCCGGCCCCGGCCCACTGAAGGAGCCCCCCATGGCGCGCATCGTCATCGACCCGATCACCCGCATCGAAGGGCACCTGCGCATCGACGTCCAGGTCGACGGGGGCCGCGTGCGCGACTCCTGGTCGTCGGGACAGATGTTCCGCGGCATCGAGCTGATCCTCAAGGACCGCGACCCGCGCGAGGCGTGGCTCTACACGCAGCGCATCTGCGGCGTCTGCACGACGGTGCACGCCATCACCTCGGTGCGCGCGGTGGAGAACGCGCTCGGGCTCGCGATCCCGCTCAACGCGCAGCTGATCCGCAACCTCATCCTGATCGCCCACGCGCTGCACGACCACATCGTCCACTTCTACCACCTGTCGGCGCTCGACTGGGTGGACGTGGTGGCGGCGCTGAAGGCCGATCCGGCGGCCGCCTCGAAGCTCGCCGAGAGCCTCTCCCCCTGGCCGGGCAACAGCACGCGGCAGCTCGAGGCGGTCAAGGCGCGCCTCGAGGGGCTGGTGGCGAGCGGCCAGCTCGGCATCTTCCGCAACGGCTACTGGGGACACCCGGCGATGAAGCTGCCGCCGGAGGTCAACCTGCTGGCGGTGAGCCACTACCTGCAGGCGCTCGAGTACCAGAACAAGGCCAACCAGGCGGTGGCGATCCTCGGCTCGAAGACGCCGAACATCCAGAACCTCGCCGTCGGCGGGGTGGCCAACGCGATCAACCTCGACAACGAGGCGACGCTCAACATGACGAAGATCTACGCCGTGCGCGACCTGCTCGCGGAGGTGTCGAACTTCGTCCACCAGGTCTACGCCCCGGACGTCGTGGCGATCGCCTCGATGTACCCGGAGTGGCTCGGCTACGGGGCCGGGGTGACCAACTACCTGGCGGTCCCCGACCTGCCGCTCGATGCCGCGGCGACGCAGTTCGATCTGCCGGGCGGCACGATCGTCGACAAGGACCTCGGCACGTACCGCGCCTTCGAGAACTGGCAGGACCCCCGCTTCGCCGCCGAGGTAACGGAGTCGATCGCTCACTCCTGGTACGACGGCGACTGGGAGCGCCACCCGTACGAAGAGGACACGGTCCCGAAGTACTCCGAGTTCCAGGAGGACGGCAAGTACTCGTGGATCAAGTCGCCGCGCTTCGACGGACGGCCGATGCAGGTCGGCCCGCTGGCGCAGGCGCTGGCGGGTTACGCGGCGCAGCACCCGCTGTTCGTCAAATACGTCGACGAGGCGCTCGCCACCGCCGGCAAGCTCGCCGGCGTGCAGCTCACCCCCGCCGTCCTCCACTCCACCCTCGGCCGCCATGCGGCGCGCATGGTGCGCACGCGGGTGCTCGCCGACCAGGCGCTGGCGCACTGGCAGGCGCTGGCCGAAAACATCGGCAAGGGGGACACGACGAGTTTCAACCCGCCGACCTTCCCGAAGGGGGAGCAGCGCGGCTTCGGCATGCACGAGGCGCCGCGCGGCACGCTGTCGCACTGGGTGGTGATCCGCGACGGCAAGATCGCCAACTACCAGGCGGTGGTCCCCTCGACCTGGAACGCCGGGCCGCGCGACGGCAAGGGACAGCCGGGGCCGTACGAGGCGTCGCTGGTCGGCAACCCGGTGGCCGACACCGAACGGCCGCTCGAGGTGGTGCGCACGGTGCACTCGTTCGACCCCTGCATCGCCTGCGCGATCCACACGCTGGACCCGGACGGCCAGGAGAAGTCGCGGGTGCGGGCGCTGTGAGGCGATGGAGACGCTGACTCTCGCAGCGCCGGAGCCGGCGACCGGGACGCCGGGCCCGGCGCCGCGCGCCGCCGTGGTCGCCCTCGGCAGCGTGGTGATGGGCGACGACGGCACCGGCGCCGCGGCGCTGGCGACGCTCGAGGCGCGCTACGCGCTGCCGGCGGGGGTCGAGGTGCTCGACCTCGGCACGCCGGGGCCCTACCTGGCCGAGTACCTGCGCGGCTACGAGGCGGTGATCGTCCTCGACACGGTGCGCATGCCCGGCGCTCCGGGCAGCCTCCACGTGCTGAGCGGCGAGGACTTCCGCGCCTCCGCCTCGCCGCGCCTCACCCCCCACTCTCCGGACCTCGGCGCCGCCCTCGCCGACCTGGCGCTGCGCGGCGAGCCGGTGCCCGAGGTCACGGTGCTCGGCGTCGTGCCCGCCCGCATCGCCGCCGGCACCGACCTCTCGCCGGCGGTCGACCAGGCCGTGCCGTTCCTCGCCACCCTCGCCGCCGCCGCCCTGCGC
>JAIOJQ010000404.1 GCA_019911865.1 Thermoanaerobaculia bacterium | reverse complement strand
CGTGCGTGCCCTCGTAGGTGAAGACCGTCTCGAGGTTCATCATGTGCCGGCCCACCGGGTACTCGTACATGATGCCGTTGGCGCCCAGGACGTCGCGCGCCATCCGCGCGATCTCGAGCGCCATCGACACGTTGTTGCGCTTGGCGAGCGAGATCTGCGCCGGCCGCACCTTGTGGGCCTCCTTCAGCCGGCCGAGCTGCAGCGTCAGGCATTGGGCCTTGGTGATCTCGCTGAGCATGTGCACGAGCTTCTGCTGCACGAGCTGGTAGCCCGCGATCGGCCGGGAGAACTGCTTGCGATCCTTGGCGTACTCGAGCGCCGTCTCGTAACAGCTCATCGCGGCGCCGATCGCGCCAAAGGAAATTCCGTATCGCGCTTGAGACAGACACGACAGCGGCCCGCGCATCCCCGAGACGTTCGGCAAGATGGCGTCCGGGCCGAGCTCGACGTCCTCGAGGATCAGCTCGCTCGTCACGCTGGCGCGTAAAGAAAACTTGTCTTCGATCTTCGGCGCGCTGAAGCCCTTGGTGCCCTTGGGCACGAGGAAGCCGTGCACCTTTTCCCCGTCCAGGCGCGCCCAGACGATGGCGACGTCGGCGATCGAGCCGTTGGTGATCCAGCGCTTGGCGCCGTTGAGGCGGTAGCCGCCTCCCTTGAGGGTCTCGGCGCGGGTGATCATGCCGGTCGGGTTCGAGCCGAAGTCGGGCTCGGTCAGGCCGAAGCAGCCGATCGCCTCGCCGGTGGCCATCCTCGGGAGCCAGCGGTCGCGCTGGGCGGGCGAGCCGTAGGCGTGGATCGGGTACATCACCAGTGAGCTCTGCACCGAGGCGAAGCTGCGCACCCCGGAGTCGCCGCGCTCGAGCTCCTGCATCATCAGGCCGTAGGAGACGTTGTCGAGCCCGGGCAGGCCGTAGTCGGAGAGGGTGGCGCCGAACAGGTTCAGCTGGCCCATCTCGGGGACGAGGTCCATCGGGAAACGCCCCTCCCGGTTGCACTCCTCGATGATGGGCTTGACCCGGTCTTCGACCCAGTCGCGGACGGTGTCGCGGACGAGTCGCTGTTCTTCGGTCAGGAGCGAGTCGAAGTCGATGAAATCGACGCCGGGGAAGCGGTTCACGGAAGGCCCTCCTTCGAGCGGATACGGGACGGGACGCACCGGCCGGCCGCCCCGCGGAATCGGGGGGAAGCCTAGCACGCAGGGCGGCGCCGGCCGACCGCGGCGGCGGCGTCGCGCGGCGGATAGGATCGCCGCATGGGATTCCCGGGAGGCAGCGCGTGGGGCATGGCCAAGGACATTGCAGAAGGGGTCCTGCTGCCGACCGAGCGGAGCTTCGCCCGCCTGCAGCCGGGTGAACTCGACCAGCTCGCCTTCGAGCTCGAACGCGCCCTGCGCGACGTGCGCGGCGCTCAGCCGGCGATCGACGACATGCCCGCCGTCCAGCAGCGCAACCGCAGGCTGCAGCGCCTCAACGGCGGCCTCACGATGCTGCGCTCCTTCCGCTCGCGGCAGCGGCCCGGCCGGTCTTCCGGCGGCTGACGCCGGCTCGCCGCGGTGCTGCGCTCCGTCGTTCCCCTGCTCCTCGGCGCCGCCGCCGCCCTCGGCTTCGACCTGCGCGCGCGGCGGCTCGGACTGTCGCCTCCCGGCTTCCGCGAGCCGGCGCGGCGCGCCGCGGCCACCACCCTGCTGGCGATCGTTCTCGCCCTCGCGGTCTTCCAGCCGCTGGCGAGTCTCGGCCGGCCGGCGCCGGAGATCGATTTCGGCGCCATCCCGGCCTGGCAGCTCTTCCTCGTCCACCTGCTGATGACCGGCGGCCTGCTCGCCTGGTGGGCGTGCGGATTCCTCGGCCTGCCGCGCGGCGAATGGGGGAGCCTCGCGGCGCAGGTCGGCCTGCGCGCGCCGTCGCCGCCGCGCGAGATCGGACTCGGTCTGGTGATCGGCCTCGCCTCCTGGGTGGCCGTGATCGCCGCCGTGGTGCTGGTCGCCATGGCGGCCGCGGCGCTCGGCGGCGACCACTGGATCCCCAGCCGGCCGCCGCCGGCGATCCCCTGGATGGCCGGGCTGCCGATCGCCCTGCGCGCCGCTCTCGCCCTCTCCGCCGGCGTCGTCGAGGAGGTTTTCTTCCGCGGGCTGCTGCAGCCGCGCATCGGGCTCCTGGCGTCCACGGCACTGTTCGCCCTGGCGCACCTCTCCTACGATCAGCCCTTCATGCTGGTGGGGGTGACGCTGCTGTCGATCGTCTACGGCCTGGTGGCGCGCTGGCGGCAGAGCATCTGGGCGCCGATCGCCGCCCACTTCCTGTTCGACGCCATCCAGCTGCTGATCGTCATCCCGGCGGTGCTGCGCCAGTTCCCGGCCGGGGTGCCGTGAAGCGCCGCGCGGCGACCGACCGGGGCGGCCCCACCCCCTCTGCTAGACTGCCGGCGACCCTCTCGACACCATGAGCTCGACCGCCCAGCGGCAGTTTCACCTGACGATCGGCAGCCGGTTCGACAACATCGAACTCGTGCAGATGGTCGTCGACGAGGCGCTCGCCGAGGCGGGCGTCGCGGAGGATTCCCGTCACTGGCTCGGGCTCGCCCTGCGCGAGGCGGTGGCCAATGCGATCAAGCACGGCAACCGACAGGATGCCGGCAAGCGGGTCGACGTCGATATGGAGCTCACTCCCGCCGAGGTGATCCTGCGGATCACCGACGAGGGCGAGGGGTTCGACCCCGATCGGGTCAAGGACCCGCTGGCGCCGGAGAACCGCTTCCGCGCCGACGGCCGGGGCATCTTCTACATGCGCAAGTTCATGGACGAAGTGAGTTACAGTTTCGCCCCCGACGGCGGAACGGTGGTCACGCTGCGCAAGCAGCTCGACTCCGGCGCCGCGGCGGGACGGGAACTCTGAAAGAACCGGGAGACGAGCAATGAAGATCGACAAGCGCGTGCGCGACGGCGTCACGATCCTCGAGGTCGAGGGAAAGATCACCATCGGCAAGGGGGACGTCGCACTGCGGGAAGCCGTCCTCGCGGCGCTCGGCGAGGGCGCGAAGAAGCTCCTGATCGGGCTCGGACGAGTCTCCACCGTCGACTCCTCGGGAGTCGGCGAGCTGGTCTCGGCCTTCACCACGGTCACCAACCGGGGCGGCAAGCTGAAGCTGGTCAACCTGCCGCCGAAGGTCACCGACATCCTGCAGATCACCCAGCTGATCACCGTCTTCGAGACGTTCGACAACGAAGACGAGGCGATCGCCTCCTTCTGACCCCTCGCGGCCGGCGCCGCCGCGCCGGTCGACCCCCTCAACCGCCGGGGCGCCGGGTCGCGGCGACGCTGCCCGCCGCCTGGCTGGTCTCGCCCGGCGTGCGCCAGCGGACGCTGCGCAGCGACAGCAGCTCGCCGGCGGGATAGTGGCGGAAGCCGGCGAGGTCGGCCGGCAGCACCGCCACGTTGACCCGAGTGAACAGCGGGATCAGCGGCAGGTCGGCGGCGACGATCTCCTGCACTTCGCGATAGACCGGCCGGCGCTCGCGCGGGTCGACCAGGCTGCCGCCGCGGTCGAGCAGGCGGTCGAGGGCGGGGTTGCGGTAGCGCCCCCGGTTGGCTCCCGCCGGCGGCACGTTGCGCGAGTGGAAGATCAGCGCGTAGAGGTCGGGGTCTTCGATGCCGGTGCGGGTCAGCGAGAAGACCTGGAAAGCGCCGCGCTGGACGTCCTGGAAAAAGGTGGCGAACTCGTGCGAGCGGATCTCGAGCGCGATTCCCGCCTCGGCGGCCATGGCGCGCAGGATCTGCGCCTGCAGCAGCGACGTCTCGTCGGTCGAGGTCTTGTAGGTCAGGGTGAGCCGCGGCCGGGGGCCGCCCGGTCCGTCCGGATCGGGGTAGCCCGCGGCGTCGAGCAGGCGGCGCGCCGCCGCCGGATCGTGCGGCAGCGGCGCGAGCTCCTCGTGGCGGGCCCAGTGTCCGGCAGGCAGCATCGTCTCGGTGACCGCGCCGAGGCCCCGCCAGAGCGTGGCGACCAGGCGCGGGCGATCGAGCGACAGGGCGAGGGCGCGGCGCACGCGCGGGTCGGCCAGCCGCTCGTCCTCGAGGTTGAGCCCCAGGTAGACGAAGTTCGACCCGGCGGCGCGCTCGACGCGGAATCGGGGGTCTTGCTCGAACAGCGGCACCACGTCCGGCGGCAGGGCGTTGACGACGAGCTGTACCGACCCCTTGCGCAGCTCGAGGGCGCGCACCGTCGAGTCGGGGACCTCGCGCAGGACCACCCGGTCGAGCCGCGGCCGGCCGGCCCAGTGACCCTCGAACGCCGCCAGCTCCACCGTGTCGGGCGTGCGCGCGACGACCCGGAACGGACCGGTACCGACCGGCGAGCGGTTCTGCAGGTCGGGCGTGCGGCCGGCCGGAACGACCGCAACGTAGGAGTTGAGGTTGCCGAGCAGCGCGCCGAACGGCTCGACGGTCTCGAAGTCGACCGTCGCGTCGTCGACCGCCACCACCCGCGCCACCTTGGCGAAGGCGCCGCGCTTGGCCGACACCACGGTGCCGTCGAGCAGACTGCCGTAG
Source organism: Thermoanaerobaculia bacterium (assembly GCA_019911865.1). Lineage (GTDB taxonomy): Bacteria > Acidobacteriota > Thermoanaerobaculia > Multivoradales > JAGPDF01 > JACTMI01. The sequence continues at coordinate 321 of JAIOJQ010000404.1, read as the reverse complement.
GTCCACACGACGTCGTCGGCGTCGAGTGGGCTGCCGTCGTGGAAGCGCACGCCGGAGCGCAGGTGGAAGCGCCACCGCCGGCCGCCGTCGAGCACCTCCCAGCGCTCGGCCAGGTCGGGCAGCCAGCCGCCGCTGCCATCCTGAGTAACCAGGCCGTTCATCGTCAGCTCGAAGACGCGCGCCGAAGCCTGGTCGGTGGCGAGGCGCGGGTCGAAGTGGATCGGCGCGCTCTCGAGGGCGACCACCAGCGAGCCGTCGGCCGGCCGCAGCGGGGCGTCGGCGGGCCGACGGCTCGCTGGTGGTCGCCCTCGAGAGCGCGCC
>JAIOJQ010000403.1 GCA_019911865.1 Thermoanaerobaculia bacterium | reverse complement strand
AGGGCGGCCGAGCCGCCGGCGAGCGCTGCCAGCGCCGCGGCGGCCAGCAGGAGCCGGAAGGGGGTGAGGGAACCGGCCGGGCCGGGGCCCGGTGTTCCGGCAGTGTCGGCCGCCGGGTCCGCCCGGGCCACCGCCGGAGCGGCGGTCACCTCGATTTCGAGCGACGGGGAGGAGAACGTCCGGTAGTCCTCGATGGCGGGGTCGAAGGCGATCAGTCCGATCGGCCCCGGGCGGTGGCGCCCGGGACGCGCGGCGAGCAGGACCCAGCTCCAGACGCGGGTGGTGCGCACGCGATCCGCGAGGATCTCCTCGCGCGTCTCGGCGTGCGGCTCGAAGGCGCGCAAGCCTGCCGGCAGGTCGAGCCCGGGCGGGGCGAGGCTCTGCAAGTGGCCGAAGCCGCTGACGGCGACGGTCAGGGTCGTCGCCTCGCCGACGGCGAGGCGCGGACGTTCGACGGCGGCCGTCACCTCGAGCGCACCGACCGCGCCGGAGAAGCCCGCCGGCGCCGGCGGCAGGGGCCGCACCTCGAGCACCAGCGGGGCGCTGGTGAGGGTGAGCAGCTCGTCCCGGCCGAGCGGACCGAACCAGCCGACCTCCGCCACTCGCGCCACCAGGTCGGCGGTCGTCGGCGCCAGCTCGAAGCGGCCGGCTCGCAGCGGAAAGATCGCCCGCTGCAGCATCGGCACCCGGCCGAATCGTTCGCCGGCGAACTCGATCCACTCCGGTTGCGAGCGCTCGGGCAGCGGCACGTCGCGCACCCAGAAGCCCTCGAAGTCGGGGAGGCGTCGCGGCGTGAAGGCGGAGATGTCCGCCTGGGTGTCGAGCAGCAGCCGCCAGGTGAGCTGCTCGCCGACCCAGGCCGCGGCAGGGCTCAGCGAGGTGCGCAGGTGGAGTTTCGGTGCCGGCGGGCGCGGCGGCGCGGCGCGCCGCCGCGCTGCGAACGGGTCGCCGAACAGCGCGTCGAACGGGTCGGCGGGCCCCGGCCGCCCCGGCTGCCGCCGCTCGGGCGGCCTCTCGGCGACGATCTCGATCTGCGCGTCGGGTAGCTCGACGACGCCGTCGGCGTGCTCGAGCCGGATGCCGCGCACCGCCGCCGGCCCGACCGCCAGCGGACGCAGGTGGAAGGTCAGGCGCAAGCTCGCGCTCGAACGTCCTCCCACCCAGCTGCGCTGCCGGGCGGTCGAGGGGGCGCCGAGCAGCTCGAGGTTCTCGAGACGGAACCGGGGCTGGAAGGCGAGGCCATCGAAGCCGTCGGCGGACAGCTCCAGGGTCAGCTGGACCGGTTCGCCGAGGCCGGCGACGTCGGGCTGCAGGATCCTTCGGCCGCGCGGCGCGTCCGCCGTCGCCGCCGCGGCGCCGAGCACCAGGGCAAGGGCGGCGAAAGCGCCGCGGCAGGCGGCGCTCACCAGTCCTTCTCCACCGCGGCGCGTTCTGACCGGCGGCCTCGGGCGCGGTCGAGGCGCTGCTGGCGTTCGAGGTTCTCGACCGCATCGAGCAGCGCCGCGGCCTGTTCGGCGCTCATGCCGGGTTGGTCCCGGAAGTCGGGCAGCGGCGCATCGCGCCGCGGCTCGGGCCCCTCGTCGCCCTCCTGCGCCGCCCCACCGGACGAGGAGTTCCCGGGCTGCGGCTCGGGCGCCTGCTGCGGCGCCGACTCCGGGGGCGGCTGG
>JAIOJQ010000402.1 GCA_019911865.1 Thermoanaerobaculia bacterium | reverse complement strand
GCCGCCACCAGCAGGGCCCCCTCGGTCGGATCCCCCTGCACCTGCCAGGCGCCGTCGCGTTCGACGAGGGTAGCGTTGCTGGCCAGGTCGGCCGCGGCGAGCGCGCGCTCGAGCTCGCGGCGCAGCGTCCCCTCGACCGGGTCGCCGTCCTCGCGGCAGACCTCGCCGTGCGGCGCCCAGCCGGTGCCGGCGAAGCTCACCCGCCCGCTCGCCGTGACCACCCGGCGGACCGTCATCTCGTTGCGCGTCAGGGTGCCGGTCTTGTCGGAGGCGACGACGCTCGCCGCGCCCAGCGTTTCGACCGCGGCGAGGTGACGGACGATCGCCTGTCGCCGGGCGAGGCGCTGGACGCCGATCGCCAGCACCGCCGTGACGACCGCCGGAAGCCCTTCGGGGACCGCGGCGACGGCGAGTGCCACGCCGAGGATCAGCACGTCGAGCAGCGCCGCGGTGCTGCGCACGTGGGAGACGAGGATGATCGTGGCACTCATCGCGACGGCGAGCGCCAGCACTGCCGCCCCGAGCAGACGGCCGAGCCGCGCCAGGTCGCGTTGCAGCGGCGTCGGCTCCTCGCGGGTCTCGCCGAGCAGGCCGGCGATGAGCCCGACCTCGGTCGCCATGCCGGTCGCCGTGACCAGGGCGCGGCCGTGCCCATAGGTGACGGCGGTGCCGCTCCACACCATGTTGTGGCGATCGGCGAGGGTCGCCGGCCCCGGCAGCGGGTCGATCGTCTTGGCGACCGGCAGGCTCTCGCCGGTGAGCGCCGCCTCGGCCGTCTGCAGCGCCGCCGTCTCGAACAGCCGGGCGTCGGCGGGGATGGTGTCCCCCTCCTCGAGCAGCAGCAGGTCGCCGGGGACGAGGCCCGTAGCGGGGATCCGGCGCACCTCGCCGTCGCGCAGGACCTGCGCCTCGTCGGCCGAGAGCTCCTCGAGCGCCGCGAGGGCCGCTTCGGCGCGCCGCTCCTGGACGAAGCCCAGGGTGGCGTTGAACAGCACGACCGCGAAGATGGCGAACGCCTCCCAGGGGAGCGTCGTCTCGCGCTCGAGCGCCCAGAGGGCGAGCGAGATGGCGGTGGCGACGAGCAGCAGGACGACCAGCAGGTCGCGGAACTGGGCGAGGAAGCGTCGCCAGCCGGGCACCGGAGGCTTGCCGACCAGCTCGTTGCGGCCGTCGCGCTCCAGCCGCTGCGTGGCCTCAGCCTCGCTCAGGCCGCGCTCGAGGTCGGCGCCAAGAGAGGCGGCGACCTCGGCGATCGCCAGCTCGTGCGGGCCGCGCGTCGGCCCGGGCTCCCTCGTCGACAAGGCACGCTCCCGAAGCGGCTGCGCGGAGGCCGGCCCGCGGCGCGAGCCGACATCCGGCGCCGCGATCAGTCTACGCCCCGCGCGCTGGCGTCGCCCCGACCCGCGGTGCGATCAGTGCAGCTCGAAGACGACGGTGAGCTGGTAGCGCACGGCGAGCGGCCGGCCGTGCCGGCGCGCCGGCGCGAAGCGCCACCCCTCGACCGCCCGCAGGGCGCTCTCGGTCAGCCCCCAGGGGAGCCCCTGCAGGGCGCGCGCCTCGACGACCCGGCCGTCGCGGTCGATGATCGCCTCGACGACGACCACCCCCTCGGCGCGCACGCGGCGCGCCATCTCGGTATAGACCGGCGGCGCGCCGGAGAGGCGCACAGGGGCCTCGATGCCGGGGCCGAAGTCGGTCACCGCCTCCGGTGCGGCGGGCGGCGCGGCGGGAAGTGGCAGGTCGTCGAGTGGCGCCAGCCGCTGCGGCCGTGCCGGCAACTCCACCGGCAGCGGGGCGAGCGGACGCGGCAGGGGGCGCGGCTCGGGCAGCTCGGGGACCGGGATCCTCCGGGTCGCCACGCGAGGCGGCGCCTCGGGGATCACCGGCGGAGGCTCGGGCGGCTGCGGTGGGCGCACGACGGGAGTCGGCGCGAGGCGGAACGGATCGAGGCGCAGGACGCGCGGCGGCAGCGCCTCGGGAGCGATCAGCGGCAGCGAGAGCAGGGCGACGTGGACGCCGGCCGCGATGGTGAGGCCGCGCCGGAGCACCCGGCGATGCCGGACCTCCTCGGTGTCGTCGAGCCAGGGCAGGATCGCGGCCAGGTTCTCGCCGCGGGGGACGTTCGCGTTCGCTTCGCGCATCGCCGCCTCCCTTCCGGATTGCTTGCCGGGTCACCTGCCGGCCGCTCCGATTGCCTGCCGGAGTGGCCGCTGGACCGCCGCTCTTGCAAGTCCGGGACCGGACGGCCCGCACAATGAGACCCCCCGGCGGCCGGCGGGAGAAGCCGGCCGCCGGCCGGACCGCGAACGCGGTGGGTCTCAGTCTCCGGCGAGCGCTGCGAGCTCGGCCAGGCGGCGCGCTTCGAACTCGTCGCCGGGCTTCCAGGCCGGCAGCAGGTCGGCGTCGGCGATCACCCGGCCGCAGGTGAAGGCGATCCGCGTGTCCTCGACCAGGCCGGAGAAGTCCCACTCCGCGGAGAACTCGTCGCACGGCTGGTGGTAGCAGGTCGACTCGAACTTCTCTTGCAGCCGCTTGCCGTACTCGGGATCGCGGCCGACGAACTGCTTGCCGCCGTCGAGGTAGAGCGCCGGCACGCCGATGCGCGCGAAGCTGAACTGGTCGGAGCGGTAGAAGAAGCCGCGGTCGGGCAGGGTGTCGCCGATGACGCGCCTCCCCTGCGCCGCGGCGGCGGCTTCGATCACCGCGTCGAGCGACGACTTGCCGTAGCCGATGTAGGTGATGTCGGCGGTGCGGCCGAAGACGTTGCCGGCGTCGAGGTTGATGTTGGCGGCGATGCGGCCGGGCGGGAAGGTCGGATGCTCGGCGTACCAGCGCGAGCCGAGGAGCCCCTGCTCCTCGGCGGCGACGAAGGCGAAGAGGATCGAGCGGCGCGGCCGCTCGGGCAGCGCCGTGAAGGCGCGGGCGAGGGCGAGCAGCTGGGAGCAGCCGGTGGCGTTGTCGATCGCCCCGTTGTGGATCGAGTCCCCCTCGGCGTCCGCTTCGCCGATGCCGAGGTGGTCGTGGTGCGAGCTGTAGATCACCACCTCCTTGCCGAGCTCCGGATCGCGCCCCGGCAGCAGGCCGAGGACGTTGGCGGTCTCGACCTGGCGCACGGCGGCCGCGATGTCGATCGAGGTGCGCAGCCCGAGCGGCTGCGGCCGGAAGTCGCGCGAGCGCGCCGCGGCGACCAGGGCGTCGAGATCGTGCCCGGCGGCCGAAAGCAGGCGGCGGGTCGCCGCCTCGGTCGTCCAGGCCTTGACCTGGAGGCGCGCCTCGCCGGCGTCCGGCAGCTCGAACTGCTCGCCGCTCCACGAGCTCTGCACCACCTGCCAGGGGTAGCCGGCCGAAGGAACGGTGTGGAGGATGATGACCCCCGCCGCCCCCTGGCGCGCCGCGCTCTCGTACTTGTACGACCAGCGGCCGTAGTAGAGGCGGGTGTTGCCGGCGAACAGCTGCGGATCCCAGTCCGGGTCGTTGTTGAGCATCAGCAGGACCTTGCCGCGCACGTCGACGTCCTTGAAGTCGTCCCAGTCGTACTCGGGCGCCTGGATGCCGTAGCCGACGAAGACCAGCTCGGCGTCGTCGAGAGCGGCCGCGGTCGCCTGCAGGCCGCTGCCGGCGATGAACTCCTCGTGCGTCGCCAGGGTCACCTCGCCGGAGGCGGCGCGGAAGGTCCAGGCCGCCGGGGTCGAAGAGGTGATGCCGACCATGGCGAAGCGCTGCTGGAAGCCGCCGTCTTCGGCGCCCCCCTGGTAGCCGAGCGACTCGAGCTGGCTGGCCAGGTAGGCGCGCGTCAGCTCGTCGCCGCGGCTGCCCGGGGCGCGCCCCTCGAAGAGGTCGGAGGCCAGCAGCCGGGTCGGCGCGGCGAGCGCCGCTTCGGTGATCAGCGCCGCGGCCGGGTCGGCATCCGGCGCGTTGGCGGGGGCGGCGGCGAGCGGTGTCGCGGCGAGGGCGACAGCCGCCAGGGTGGCGGAGAGCAGGGGGCGGCGCATGCGGGATCTCCTCGTCATGATGCCGTGCAATGTAACACCCGGCGCCCGCAGGCGGCGCGCCGCGGCGCCGCCGGTGCTAGCGTCGGCGGGTGATCTTCGAGACCGCCCTAGCCGACGCCCTGTTCGTCAACTGGGCGGTGCCGGCGGGGGCGGTGCCGCAGCCGCCGGCGCCGCTCGAGCTGGAAACGGTGCTCGCCGGCGGCGAGCGGCTCGCCTTCGTCACGCTTGTCCTCTTCCGCCAGCGCGGGCTGCGCATCGCCGCCCTGCCCTGGCCGCGCCTCTCCTTCCCGCAGTGCAATCTGCGCCTGCCGGTGCGCGACGCCGAAGGGGGAGCGGGCGTCTGGCTGCTGCGCGAGCTGGTGCCGGCCTGGGTGGTGCCGCTGGCGCGCACGATCGGCCGCCAGCCGGTCACCGCGGCGGTCTTCGACCTGCGCGACGGCGCGGCGCCGGGGGAGCAGCGCTGGACGCTGCACGCCGGCCGGCAGCTGGTGCTGTCGGCGCGGCCGGGGGCCGGCGGAGGGATCGAGCCGCGCCTCGGCGACTGGCCGACGACGGTGGCGTTCTTTCGCGACCGGCCGCGCGCCTGGGTGGGTCGGGCGAACGATCCGGGCAGCGACGTGCGGCGGATCGAGACGGCCCACCCGGCGGTCGAAGGGGTGCCGATGGCCGCCGAGCTGGTGCGCGCCGACTGGCTGGCGGCCCGCCTGCCGGCGGTCGACCCGCAGCTTTGGACGCGTCCGCACTCGGCCTTCCGCGTCGCCGCGGCGCGGTTGACCTTCGAGCTGGCGCGGGCGCCGCTGGCCGCCCTGCCGGCCCGCGCCCCGGTGCCGGGCTGATAGCATCCGCGGACTCATGTCCGCGACCGATCCCAGGCTTCATCGCCCGCAGCGCATTGCCATCCTCCCCGGTGACGGCATCGGCCGGGACGTCACCGCCGAGGCCCTGAAGGTCCTCGAAGCCGCGGCCGAGCGCTGGTCGCTGCCGCTCGAGCTGGTCCACTTCCCGTACTCGGCCGACCACTACCTGGAGACCGGGATCTCGCTGCCGCCGGGCCAGATGGAGGAGTTCCGCGACCGCTTCGCGGCGATCTTCATCGGCGCCTACGGCGATCCGCGCATCCCCGACATGCGGCACGCCGCCGACATCCTGCTCGGCATCCGCTTCCAGCTCGACCTCTACGTCAACTTCCGCCCCTGCAAGCTCTACGACGCGCGGCTCTGCCCGCTGGCGGGCAAGAGCGAGAAGGACGTCGACTTCGTCGTCTTCCGCGAGAACACCGAAGGCGCCTACGTCGGCATCGGCGGCAACTTCAAGAAGGGGACGCCGGACGAGGTGGCGGTGCAGGAGGAGATCCACACCCGCAAGGGGGTCGAGCGGATCGTGCGCGCCGCCTTCGAGTGGGCGCAGGCGCACGGCCGCGGCAAAGTGCTGATGGCCGACAAGTCGAACGTCATGCGCTACGGCCACGACCTCTGGCAGCGCGTCTTCTTCGAGGTGGCGGGCGAGTATGGCGGCATCGCGGCGTCGCACATGTACGTCGACGCGCTCTGCATGCAGATGGTGAAAGCTCCCGAACAGTTCGAGGTGATCGTCACCAACAACATGTTCGGTGACATCGTGACCGACCTGGGGGCGGCGCTGCAGGGGGGGCTCGGCGTGGCCGGCTCCGCCAACGTCCACCCGGGGCGGGTGTCGATGTTCGAGCCGGTGCACGGTTCGGCGCCCAAGTACGCCGGCACCGGGCGGGCCAACCCGATGGGCGCGGTGCTGTCGACCGCGCTGATGCTCGACGAGCTCGGGCACGGGGAGGCGGCCAGCGCCGTCGAAGCGGCCGTCGCGATGGCGATCCGCGCCGGCGAGACGACCCGTGACCTCGGGGGGAGCCTGTCGACGTCGGAGGTCGGCGACCGGCTGGCCCGCGCGGTTGCCGCCGGAGCCGCGGCCGGCCGCTGAGGCCGGGGAAGGGGGAGCGATGACCACGCCCACCGAGTCCGAGCTGATCCACGACTGGAACGTCGCCGACGGGGCGCCGGAGACCGGCCGCCCGCACGTCGAGCTGAACGACGAGACGTTGCGCGACGGCCTGCAGTCGCCGTCGGTGCGCACGCCGTCGATCGAGAGCAAGCTCGAGGTGCTCCATCTGCTCTCCGACATCGGCATCGACGCGCTCGACATCGGCCTGCCCGGGGCAGGGCCGCACGTGCAGCGCGACGTCCTGCGCCTGGCGCAGGAGATCGTCTCGGCGAAGCTGCCGATCGTGCCCAATTGCGCGGCGCGCACGCTCGAGGCGGACATCCGGCCGATCGCCGAGATCTCGCAACGCGCCGGCATCGCCATCGAAGCGGCCTGCTTCCTCGGCTCCTCGCCGATCCGCCAGTACGCCGAAGGCTGGACGCTCGACCGGCTGCTCGAGCTGGTGCGCTCGGCGGTCGGCTTCGCGGTGGGCGAGGGGCTGCCGGTGATGTTCGTCACCGAGGACACGACGCGGGCGCGACCGGCCGACCTGCGCGCCCTCTACACGAGGGCGATCGAGGCCGGGGCGCGCCGCATCTGCATCGCCGACACGGTCGGCCACGCGACCCCGGCCGGCACGCGCGCCCTGGTGGCCTACCTGCGCCAGGTGGTGGACGCGACGGGCGTGCAGGTGGTGATCGACTGGCACGGCCACAACGACCGCGGCCTCGGCGTCGCCAATTCGATCGCCGCCGCCGAGGCCGGCGCCGACCGCATCCACGGCACCGTGCTCGGCATCGGCGAGCGGGTCGGCAACTGCGCCCTCGACCAGCTGCTGGTGAACTTCGAGCTGCTCGGCTGGAGCCGGCGCAACCTGGCGCCGCTGCCTCGCGCCTGCGAGCTGGTGTCGCGGGCCACCGGCGTGCCGGTGCCCGACCAGTACCCGGTGATCGGCCGCGACGCCTTCCGCACCCAGACGGGCGTGCATGCCGCGGCGATTCTCAAGGCGCGCGCCAAGGGGGACGACTGGCTCGCCGACCGGATCTACTCGGGGATTCCCGCCTCGCTGGTGGGGCGCCACCAGGAGGTCGAGCTGGGCCCGATGAGCGGCCAGGCCAACGTCGTCTACTGGCTCCAGGCGCGCGACATCGCCGCCGATCCGGAGCTGGTGCAGGCGCTGTTCGAGCGCTGCAAGGCGGCCTCCGCGACGCTCGAGGAGGCCGACATCCTGGCCGTCTGCCGCGAGCGCGGCGCCGTCTGAGCCTTCAGCGACCGGCGCGCCGGGCGTCGCGCCGCCCGGCCCACAGATGCCAGATGGTCAGCGCGGCGACCCCGGTGGCGAAGATCCCCATGTAGATGGTCGCCAGCCGGGGCAGGCTGGTGACGGTGAAGTTGGCGATCTGCTTGGTGCCGAAGACGGCCGGCATGAACGGCTCGACGGTGACCGGCGCCCGGGGATCGAGATTGTGGCCGAGCACGTAGAGCTTGTAGACGAAGCGGCCGAGCGAGAAGAGCGAGAAGTAGAAGGTCATCACCGCCAGGTCGATCAGCGCGCTGACGTTGCCGATCGCCGCCACCCGCAGGGTCAGGATCATCAGGACGCCGATCGCGAAGGGGATCCAGTCGAGGTCGGAGAGCGCCGCGCGGTCGATCGGCGCCATGCCGATGTAGTGATTGAGGGTGTTGATCTCCTGGATGTCGGCGCCGTCGCGCCCCCCTTCGACCTTGTGGGCGAAGATGTCGATCTCGAGACCCTGCGGGTATTGCGGCGCCGTCATCGAGATGTTCCACAGCGGCGCCGTGAAGGCGAGCAGTAGCGGCACGACGAGCAGCGCCAGCACGATCCGCGAGCGCAGGCGCAAGGGGGTCTGGACGAAAGCGTAGAACTTGTCGAGCGCGTTCTTCATGCCCGGTACTCCTCTCGATGGGTGAACAGATGATTGCGGTTCAAACCAGGTCTCCGCGCCGGAAGCGGCGCAAACCGATCAGCCAGGCGACGATGCCGACGGTGGCCGGCCAGGCGAGGCCGAGGGCGAGCAGTCCGCCGGCGCCGAGGCGCTGGGCGAGAAAGAAGCCGACCGGCCCGAAGGTGGAGAGCTCCGGGTCCTGCCCGGAGATGAGCGCCATGCGGGCGCACTGCACGGGGTTGAGCGCCGCCAGGAAGAAGGCGGTGCCGGCGTTGAGGCGCCACTGCAGCAGGATGGCGATCAGCGCGAAGTCGACCAGCGCCACCGCGCCGGCCCAGATCAGCAGTCCGAAGATCGCCGAACGGGCCTGGTTGGCGACGTGCGCCGACAGCGCCATGCCGATGCCGGTGAAGGCGGCGACGAGCGCCGTGCCGACCGCCAGCGAGCGACCGAGATAGCCCCAGGGGATCGGGTCGCCGAACGCCACCCAGGTGATCGCCGGCAGGATCACCAGCAGCGCGGCGAGCGGCACCAGCAGCAGCGCGAGGCGAACCAGCGAGACGGCGGTGTAGTAGCCGCCGGGCGAGACCGGGTGGCCGAAGAGCAGCTCGAGCGCCCCCTCCTCGCGCGCCCGGTTGATCGTCTGGCCGGTGGCGGCGAGGGCGAGCAGCGGCAGCAGCAGGAGCAGTCCGTGGGCGAAGGCGAGCAGCACGCGGCCGGTGCCGGTGAAGCCGAGGACGTTCGACTCGCGCATCGCGGCGAAGGCGAGCAGCGCCGCGAGCGCCGCGTAGAGCAGCGAGACGACCGCCGGCCAGCGCGAGCGCAGCACCTCGTGGGCGTCGAGGCGGGCGAGGGCGAGCAGTTCAGTGCGCCGGCTGGCCATCGTCCCCTCCGCCTTCCATCGGCGCGGCCGGCATGCCGCGCTGGCGCACCCGCCGGCGCGCCTCGTCCACCGGGATGGCGCCCGGCTCGTCGCGGTCGACCGCCCCGAGCCCCCAGCCCATCGGCGTCGGCGCGGCGGCGACGAAACCGCTGTCGGCCCCGGCCAGCCAGCGCTCTTCGCGCAGGTGGTGGAACCAGATCGCCGCGGCGGCGCCGCCGGCCTCCTCCCAGGCGAACAGGCAGCCGGGGTCGTCGAAGAAGAGCACTTCGCCGTCGGCGGTGTGCGCCTGGGCGGCGAACGGGCGCTCGCTCAGGTGCATCCGGCAGTGGGCGCAGGTCTGGCGATCCCAGGCGGGCTCGAGCGGTCCGGCCGGAGGCCGTTCCAGATGTCGCACGACGAGCAGCACCGCGACCGCGGCGGCGGCCGCCAGCAGCGTCAGCAGGACGGCGCGCTTCACTCGCCCGCCTCCGCGCCCTCGACGGCGATCGACTCGAGGTCGCGCACGTGCAGGTTGTCCAGCCGCTCGCCGAGCGCCCCGGCGAGGCGCGGCAGCAGGTCGATCTTCTCGTCCTGGTCGACGGTGCGTCGCCACCACCCGGCGTGGCCGGCGAGGAAGCCGAGCCCGGCCAGCCAGTCGGCGGCGGCCGGATCGCGCAGCTGCGCCTCGAGTACCGACAGGGCGCGCGTGCGCAGGTAGCTCTCCGCCGGACCGTCGAAGCGGACCCGTCCCTCCTCGAGACTGACGACGTGGTCGACGAGGTGGCGCATCTCGTCGAGCCGGTGCGAGCAGAGGATCGAGGTGGTCGTCGGCGGCAGCTCGCCGAACATGCGGAAGAAGGTCTCGCGGGTCGCAGCGTCGAGGCTGGCGGTCGGCTCGTCGAGGACGATCAGGTCGGCGCCGGAGTCCAGCGCCAGAGCCACCAGGAGCTTCTGTTTCATGCCGCCGGAAAGGCTGCGGAAGGGCAGGTCGACGATCGCCTCCCAGCGCAGGGCGAGCGCGGCGCAGCGATCGCGCAGGGTGCGCAGGTCGCGCCCGCGCAGGCGCTCGATCGCGGTCACCAGCTCGCGCACCGTGGCGGCGAGGCCGGGGGCGATCTGCGGCACGTAGGCGAGGCGGCCGGCGAGCTCCATGCGCTGGCGGCGTGGCTCCAGCCCGCCGACGTGCACCGTCCCCTCGTGGGCCAGCAGGCCCATCAGGATGCGCAGCAGGGTCGACTTGCCGGAGCCGTTGGGACCCACCAGGCCGATGCGCCGGCCCGACGGGATGTCGAGGTCGATGCCGTGCAGCGCCTCGGTGGCGCCGAAGCGGCGGGCCAGGCCGCGCGTTTCAATGCGCACGCGCGTCTCCCGGCCTCGTTCGCCCGGCCTGGGGCGCCGGATCGACGAGGATGGCGGTCGGCCGGTGGATCGGCAGGATGCGGCTCGCGGCGTCGACCAGGAAGAGCGACGGCGAGCCGCGCAGGTAATCGAGCTGCGGGTGGGCGGCGCGCAGCGAGCCGGAGAACGAGCGCAGCTCGTAGGCGACGTCGCCTACGCCGTTCCCGTCGAAGTCGTAGCCCGCGTAGTCGTCGAAGTCGTTGCCGTGCCAGAGATTCCCGGTGGCGTCGCCGCCGCCGTCGACGCGTACCTGGATGGCGTTGCCGCGCAGGCTGTTGGCACGAAAGCTGTTGGCGTCGGTCGACGAGTGGAAGCCGATCCCGACGTCGCACAGGCGGATGGCGTTGCCGCTGATCTCGTTGGTCGAGCCGGGCTCGAACGGGGAGTTGTCGAAGTAGATGCCCATGGTGTTCTTGACGAAGGCGTTGTCGCGCACGGTCACCCGGCTCGACTCCTTGAGGCCGAGGCCGATGCCCGCGGCGCCGGCGGAGGCGGCCAGCAGGTTGCCGTCGATCGTCAGGTCGCGCGAATACATGGCGAAGATGCCGACCACGTTGCCGACGTAGCGATTGCCGGTGACGCGGTTGCCGTGGCTGTACATGAAGTGGGTGCCGTACCGCCCGTCGACCACCTCGTTGCCGGTGACGTCGTTGTCGGACGAGTACCAGATCACGATATCGCGGGCGCCGCTGACGAAGTTCGCCTCGATGCGCGAGCCGTGGGTCTCCCAGACGCGGATCGAGTCGCCGCGCAGGCCGATCTGATCGCGGTGCCCGCCGAAAATCTCGTTGCCGGCGAGCACGACGCCGCGCGACTTCTCGACGATGACGCCGAACAGCGCGTGCTCGATGCGCACGCCCAGGATGCGCGCGCGGTCGGCGGAGACGGCGTGGACGGCGGCCTCCTGGAGGTCGAAGCGCGAGCCGCTTCCGTCGACGGTCAGACCGAGCAGGGCGGCATCGGGGCCGCTGATGCGGATCGTGTCGCCGCTGCCCGAGGTGCGGACGACGGCTTCGCGGGGACCCCAGACGGTCACCCCGGCGCCGATCTCGAGCGGTGCCGCGTGGGCGCCGGGCGTCAGGCAGAAGGAGTCACCCGGCCGCGCTGCTGCGAGCAGTGGTGCGAGCGGCTCGCCGGCCGCGATGTCGCGGCAGGGGGAGGGGCGCCCGGGTGCCGGCGGCGCCTGGCGCGCCAGCGGCACATCCGGCAGGGGGGGCACGGTTCCGTTGCAGGCGGCGAGCAGCAGCATGCCGGGCAGGACGAAGCCGGCGGCCCGCAGCGCGGTCGGTCGCCGGGTCACGCTGTCCTGGGACGAGAAGGGCCGGATGGAGCGTCCGGCTCCATCCGGCCCGGCAGTTCGTCGAGGCCGGTGCTTCAAGGCTCCACGAGGAGGTAGCCGGCCATCTCGAGGTGGAGGGCCGAGCAGAACTCCGTGCAGTAGAGCGGGAAGACCCCCGCCTTGTCCGCCTTGAACGTCACGTTGGCGTGCTCGCCCGGCTCGAGGCTGAGGTTGATGTTGTACGAGGCGATGGCGAAGCCGTGGGTGGCGTCGTGCGCCTGCTCGACGTTGGTGATGTGCAGGTGGACCGTGTCGCCCTTCTTCACCCGGATGGTGTCGGGAGTGAAGTGGCTGCGCACGGCGGTCATCTTCACGTGCACGCCGTCCGCCTTGCGCTCGATTCCCTCCTCGCCGCCGACCACCTTGAAGGGATCCTCCTGGTCGGTGTTCGGATTGATGCCGACCGGCGTGTAGGCGGTGATCGGCTTGATCTTGTCCGCCTTGATCATCTGCGCGTAGTGCGGCTCGCCGATCGGAATCGGCAGGTCGGCGAGCAGCTGCATCTTCTCGCCGGTCAGGTCGATCAGCTGGAAGTTCTGCGGCAGCAGCGGACCGACGTCGGCGAAGCGGTCGAGGGCCCACTTGTTCATCGCCACCAGGTAGCGGCCGTCCGGATTGACCGTGTCGCCTTCGGCGGCGAGGATGTGGCCGATGTTGTAGTGCACCGGGATCTTCTCGATCAGCTGGAGGTCCTTGAGCGACCACTTGGCGGCCGCCGACTCGATGAACACCGAGGTGTAGGCGTTGCCGTCGCCGTCGAACTGGGTGTGCAGCGGCCCGAGGCCGATCTCGACCTGGCCGCGGATGGTCTCCTCGAACGGCAGGATCGGCACGCCGAAGCCGTCCATGCCGGCGTACTTCTTCTGCTCGATCAGCGCCTTGATCTTTTCGAAGCTGTAGACCGTGGCGTGGGTGTCGAGCTTGCCGGAGACCACCATCTCGGTGCCGTCCGGCGTGACGTCGACGCCGTGCGGGCTCTTCGGCTCGCCGACCAGGTGGAGGATCCCCTCGTCGATGGCGGTCTGCAGACGGATGACGCGGGTGCCGGCGATGGTCTCGAACTTGCCGGCGGCGACCAGCTCCTCGGCTTTCCTCCAGTTGATGATGTGGAGGTAGTCCATGTCGTTCTGCGAGGCGCCGGACTCGAGCGGCGGATTGCCTTCGGCGTTGCCGCCGTAGGACATCTCGGTGTTGAAGCTGTTGATGAAGGCCCAGCCGTCGCTGGCCAGCTTGCCGGCGTCGGAGAGGTCCTGCATGTAGGGCGGCAGCTCCATGGCGAACGACTGCTCGGGGACGATGCGGCCCTTTTCGCGGTCGAACTTCCAGAAGATCACCGCGCCGCGGTACTTCTCCTGGTAGCTCTCGATCGGCTCGTAGCCGCCGCCGAGCGGCGCCGGGTACTGGCCGCCCTCGATGACGTACTCGGTGTTCGGCGTCACGAAGGTGCCGCCGTGGTCGTTGCGGATCAGGTCGCTGTAGACGATCTGTTTGGTAGTGAAATCGTGCAGGCTGATCACCGCGACGCGGGCGTTGGCCTTGTCGTTGATGAACAGATACTGGCCGTCGTAGTCGCCGCCGGTCTCCGAGAGCGCCGGATGGTGGGTGTCCGCCCAGTTCAGCTGCATGCCGTCGCGGTCGCCGCTGCGCAGCAGCTCCGTGGTCTGGTCGCCGTAGCCGTAGCCCTGCCAGGGCTCGGGGGTGAACACGGCGATGACCTTGAGGATACGCATGCTGGGCACGCCGATGACCAGCACCTGGCCGCTGTGGCCGCCGGAGGCGAAGATGTAGTACTCGTCCTTGACGCCGGTCGGGGTGTAGGTCTTGAGCGCCGCGGTGACGTTCTCCTCGCTCAGGTTGCGCGCCTGCATCAGCTGCTGGATGCCGGCCGACGCGCCGGCCGAAGCCCCGCCACCGGCGCGGCAGGCGAGGGCGGCGACGAAGATGGCGGCCAGCGCGACCGTCGGGATGATCACGGAAAGGCGGGTTCTTCTCATGGTGAGCTCCTTTTCGTGCGACCGGCTCAATGCGCGGGAGCGAGGCCGCGGATGTGGGCGCGCAGGGCGCGGACCAGACCGGGCTTGGACATGAAGTCGGGGTTGGGCGGCATCATCGGGCTGAGGCCGACGGCGGCACCGCCGTAGAGGACGATCTTCTCGATGTGCTCGTCGGTGACCGATGCCTGCCACTCGGGGCTGGTCAGGTCGCGCGGCTGGGGCGTCAGGCCGGCCGAGCCGGGTCCGTCCCCCTTGCCGCCGGCGCCGTGGCAGGTGAAGCAGCGGGTGGCAAAGATCTGCGTCGCCTCGGCGACGTCCTTCGGATCGAGCGCCGCCGGAGCGGCGGCGGGCTGGGTGGCGGACTTGGCGGGCGCCGGGGCGGCGGCCTTGTCGCCACCGCACGCGACGGCCGTGAGGCCGGCTGCGAGCAGCAGGGTGAGAGCGGGAACGTGAATCGGCTTCATGGGCGAAATCCTCCGGAATGTCGGGCGTTGACCGTAGCGCGGAGCCTACGATTGCTCCGCCGGCCGGTGTTTGCGCTGGGTCAACTCTTGCACGTTCGGCGCGGCGGAGCCAGCCGCGCCGCGGTTTCGCGTTGCCCACCCCCACGGGTAGGATGGGGGCGGATGACGCTGCGCTCCCGGAATTCGGCCTTCACGTGAAGCTCGCCGGTCTCACCGTCGGTCCGCTGGCCGAGAACTGCTGGCTGGTCGGCGCCGCGCCGCGCTGCGCGGTGGTCGACCCGGGCGCCGAGAGCGGGCGGATCTTCGCCGCCATCGAACGGCTCGGCCTGGTGCCGGAGAAGATCCTGCTCACCCACGGCCACGTCGACCACATCGCCCACTGCGCCCAGGTCGCCGAGCGCTACGGCATCGGCATCCTCGTCCACCGCGCCGACCTGCCGTACCTCGCGGGGCCGCAGTGGCCGGAGCTCGAGGCGCTGCTCGGCGCCCGCCCCTGCCCGGCTCCGGAGCGCTTCGTCGAGGAGGGCGAGACGATCGACGTCGCCGGCGTGCACCTCGAGGTGATCCACACGCCCGGGCACACCCCCGGCGGCGTCTGCTACGTCGATGCCGCCTCGCGCACGATCCTCGTCGGCGACACCCTCTTCGCCGGCAGCGTCGGCCGCGTCGACCTGCCCGGCGGCGACGGCGCCGCGCTGGTGCATTCGATCCGCCACAAGCTCTTTCTTCTCGACGGCGACTGGACCCTGCTGCCCGGCCACGGCCCCGAGACGACCCTCGCCGCCGAACGCCGCGACAACCCCTTCGTCGGCGAGCATGCGGCGATCGACTTCGACTGACGCCGGCGTCCCTCGTCACGGTGCCAGCCAGCGGCGGGTGGCGGGGTGGCGGACGAGGGGGAGCAGGAGGAGGATGGCGAGCGCCGCGACCGGTTTGCGCAGCAGGTCGTCGTGCGCCACGCCCGGCGTGACGAGCAGCAGCCAGACCAGCGGGATGTGCAGCAGGAAGGCGGGCAGGGCGTTGCGGCCGTAGGGGAGGAGCAGCCAGCCGAGGCGGCGGACGAGGAGATCGCGCCAGTAGCCGGCGGCGGCGAGGGCGGCCACGGCGATGGCCATCAGATTGACCAGCCGCAGCGGGCCGAGCAGCGGGCGTGACACCCAGGCGGCGGCTTCCGGGCTCCACCCCGCCTCGCCGCGGGCCAGCAGCACCGACGCCGCGACGGCGAGCAG
>JAIOJQ010000401.1 GCA_019911865.1 Thermoanaerobaculia bacterium | reverse complement strand
TCCCACTCCTCCTCGGGAGCCAGCGAACCACTCCCCGCTCAAGCTACCCGGGAGGGGCGCCGCGCCCCCGCACCACCCGTCCGGCTGGCGCCACGCGGCGCCCCTCCCGGGTAGCTTGAGCGGGGAGTGGTTCGCTGGCTCCCGAGGAGGAGTGGGATGAAAGTCCGGGAGATTCTCCGTCGCGAAGTCCGGGTCGCCCGGCCCGAGAGTGACCTCGCCACCATCGGCCGCACCATGGACGAGATCGGCTGCGGCATCGTGCCGATCGTCAACGAGCGCGGCCAGGCGGTCGGCGTGGTGACCGATCGCGATCTCTGCCTGGCGCTGGCCCGCGCCGACCGCCGGCCCTCCGAGCTGAAGGCGCACGAGGTGATGTCGGGCGACCTCTTCACCTGCGGCGCCGGAGACCTGATCGAGGAGGCGCTGGCGCAGATGGCGCTGCACCGCGTCCGCCGCCTGCCGGTGCTCGACGAGCGCCAGCAGATCATCGGCCTGCTGTCGCTCGACGACGTCGTCCTCTACGCGCGCGCCCTCGCCACCGAGGACTTCACCGGCCCGTTCTACGCCGACATCGCGCGCACCCTGATGGCGATCTGCGAGCACCCGCTGCCCGCCCCGGTCCACTGAGCCGGCCCGGGGGCGGCCCGCCGCGCCGCCGGCGACGATAGAATCGCCGGGTTCCGGCCGGTCGCGACGCGCGCCGGCCGCCGCCCCCGGAGGATCCGATCCCGTCTTCCCGCCGTCCCCGTATCGCCGTCGACCTGCGCGCCGTCGTCGCCGAGCCGACCGGCATCGGGGTGCACACCCTCGAGCTGCTCGAACGGCTGGCGCGCGCCGGCGAGTTCGAGTTCGTCGGCCTCGCCCACCGCGAGCCGCGGGCCGCCGCCCGCCTGCGCGCCGCCGGCGTCGGGGTCGAGTGGCAGCGCGCACCGCTCGGCGTCCTCTGGCAACAGCTCGTGCTGCCCCGCCGGCTGGCGGCCGGCGACCTCGACCTCTTCTGGTCGCCGCTGCAGACCCTTCCCGGCAGGCTGCCGATCCCGGCGATCGCGACGATCCACGACCTCGCGGTGCTGCTCTACCCGGAGACGTTGCCGGTGCGCGTGCGCTGGAGCCAGATCCCCTTTCTCGCCGCGACGGTCGACCGGGCGGCGCGCCTGGTCGCCGTGTCGCAGGCGACCGCGGACGACCTGGTCGCCGCCTTCCCCGCCGCCGCCGGAAAGGTCGAGATCATCGCCAACGGCGTCGACGCCGCCTGGCACCCCGGCGACGCGCAATCGATTGCCGCCACCCGCGAGGCGCTCGGAGCGCCGGGCGGCTACCTGCTCTCGGTCGGTACCTTCGAGCCGCGCAAGAACCTCGACCTGCTGCTCGACGCCTGGCTGCTGCTGCGCTCCGAGCTCGGCGAAGCCACGCCGCCGCTGCTGCTCTCCGGTTCGCCGGGCTGGAAGAGCTCCGCTCTCGACGCCCGGCTCGCCGCGCTGGCGCCGCTCGGCGTGCGCCGGCTCGGCAGGCTGCCGCTCGCCGGGCTGCGCGCCGCCGTGCAGGCGGCGACGATCTTCGTCTACCCGTCGCTCTTCGAGGGGTTCGGCCTGCCGGTGCTCGAGGCGATGGCTTGCGAGGTGCCGGTCGTCGTGTCGCGCACCCCGGCTCTGCTCGAATTGACGGGCGACGCCGGCTGCGCGGTCGAGCCGGACGACGCCACCGGGCTGGCCGGCGAGCTGACCTCCCTGCTCGCCGACCCGCAGCGAGCCGCCGGGCTCGGCCGCCGGGGCCGCGAGCGCTCGCTCGGCTTCTCCTGGGACGCGGCGACGCAGCGGCTCGGCGACCTCTTCCGCGCGGTTCTCGCGGAGGGCCGGGCGTGACGACGATCGCCATCGACGCGCGCAAGATCGCCGACTTCGGCATCGGCACCTACCTGCGCGGCCTGATCGGCGCCCTGGCGCGGCTCGACCGCGACCACCGGTATCTGCTGCTCGGCGGCGACGAAGCGGCCGCGGCGCTTCCGCTGCTGCCGGGCAACTTCCGCTGGGTCGAGGAGCGGGCCCCCGGCTACTCGCTGCGCGAGCTGGTGACCGTCTCGCGCGCCGTGCGACGCGAGCGGGTCGACCTGTTTCACGCCCCGCACTACGTCCTGCCGCTCGCCCTCCCCTGCCCGGCGGTGGTGACGATCCACGATCTCATTCACCTGCGCTTCCCGGAGTTGCGCAGCCCGCTCGAGCGGACGTACGCGCGCTGGATGATCGGCCGCGCGACGCGCCGGGCGGCGCGGGTGATCGCGGTCTCGGAGGCCACCGCCCGGGAGCTTGCCGACCGCTTCGGGGTCGACCCGCAGCGCGTCGAGGTCATTCCCAACGGCGTCGACGAACGCTTCCACCGCGAGGTGCCGGCAGCCGAAGTCGAGGCGATGCTCGCCGCGCTCGAGCTCGCACCCGGCTACCTGCTCTTCGTCGGCAACCCGAAGCCGCACAAGAACCTCGAACGTCTGCTGGCGGCGGTGGCCCGCCTTGCCGGCCGGCCCGGCGGACCGCCGACGCTGGTGCTGGCGGGCGACCGGGACGACGACTCGCCGCTGCCCCGACAGATCGCCGCCGCCAGCAGACGTTCGAGGTTCTTGTGCGGCTTCG
>JAIOJQ010000400.1 GCA_019911865.1 Thermoanaerobaculia bacterium | reverse complement strand
CTCCCGACAAGGAAGCCGAGAGCGGGGGGGCGAGTTGAAGCGGGCCGGCGGCGGCAAGCCGCCGCGCCGTCCCGGACGGCCGGCACCGGCGCGCGGCTTCGCCTTGCGGCGCGCCGGTGCCGGCCGTCCGGGACGGCGCGGCGGCTTGCCGCCGCCGGCCCGCTTCAACTCGCCCCCCCGCTCTCGGCTTCCTTGTCGGGAGCGGGCCGCGCGGACGCGGGTGCGGCGACGGAGAGGGGCTGCAGCTTCACCGGGCGCCGCTCGAGGGCGCGCACGAAGCGCTCGGCGAGGTAGCGCTCGAGTGCCCGTCCACCGTCGCTGGCCGTCTTCGGGATCTCCACGAAGCCGCCCGCCATGGTGCCGTGGCCGCCCCCCTTGCCGCGCTTGCCGATCAGCCGCCGCATCAGGTTGCCGGCGTCGGCGCGCGGGTTGTTGGTGCGGATCGACAGGTAGACGCGGTCGCCGAAGATGCCGGTGCACAGCGCCCAGGTCCGTCCCTCCATGCGCAGCAGCAAGTCGGCGATCTCGGGGACGATGTCGGGCTGGTCGACCTTGCCGAGGTTCGAGACGACCAGGGTGCCGACCCCGGCGAGGCTCTCGAGGGCGCGATGCAGGTTGTGAAAGTAGGTGACCGGCAGCGGGGCGAACTGGATGCCGGCCAGCGCCCGGCGGTCGATGCGCGGCAGCAGGCGGTCGAAGGCGGCGTGGTCGGGGCCGGTCGCCTCGCGCCCGAAGTCCTGGGTTTCGGAGCGGATGGCGTAGACCAGGGCGGTGGCCAGGGCCCGGGTCGGCGCGATGCCGCTCTCCTCGAGGTACTCGGCGAGGATCGTCGCGGTGGCGCCGTAATCCGGACGGATGTCGATGAAGCGCGCCTTCTGGGTCGCCTTGCGCAGCGGATGGTGGTCGAAGACCAGGTCGGGGATGGTCTCGTCGGGCAGTTGCGAGTTGCCGGTCCACGGCTGCGCGTCGACCAGCGCGAAGCGCTGGTAGTCGCGCCGCTTGAGGTGGCGCAGGTGGGAGATCTTCAGCCGCAGGCCGCGCACCATCTCCCGGTTCTCGGCCCGCCCGATCATCCCCCCGTAGGCGACCGTCACCCGGCGCCGGAAACGGCGGCGCAGGATCAGCGCCAGCGCCGCCGTCGAGGCCAGCGCATCCGGATCCGGGTTGTCGTGCGTCAGAACCAGCCAGCGGTCGCGGGGGGACGAAGCCTCGACCTGGGCGGCGAAGGCGGCGTAACGCGCCTTCGTCGTGTCGCTCGTCATGGCCGGGGAATCCTAGCATCGGGCGTCGCCGGCCCTCTGCTAGACTGCCGCTCCCTCGCCGCTTCCCCCGAGGATTCCCGACGTGCCCCGCGTTCTCTTCGTCTCCCCCGGCTACCCCAGCGAGATGCCCGCCTTCGTGCGCGCCCTCGTCGAGGTCGGCGCCGAGGTCTTCGGTCTCGGCGACGCGCCGGCCGGCGGGCTGCCGCCGGCGGTGCGCCACGCCCTCGCCGACTACCTCCAGGTCCGTTCGCTGTGGGACGAGGAGGCGGTGGCGGAAGAGGTCGCGGGCTGGCTGGCCGGGCGGCGGGTCGACCGGGTGGAGTGCCTCTGGGAGCCGGGGATGCTGCTCGCCGCCCGCCTGCGCGAAGTGCTGGAGGTTCCCGGGCTGTCGGTCGAACGCACCATCCCGCTGCGCAACAAGGAGGCGATGAAGCGCGTCCTCGACCGCGCCGGCATCCGCACCCCGCGCCACGCCGCGGCGCGCGGCGAGGCGGAGATCCGCGCCGCCGCCGAGCGGATCGGCGGGGCGCTGATCGTCAAGCCGATCGCCGGCGCCGGCTCGGCCGATACCCACCGGGTGGAGGGGCGCGCCGACCTCGACCGGGTCGTCGCTGCGGTGCGCCACCTCGACGAGGTCTCGGTCGAGGAGTTCGTCGACGGCGAGGAGTTCACCTTCGACACGGTGTCGATCGGCGGCGAGCCGGCCTACTTCAACGTCGCCTGGTACCGGCCGCGGCCGCTGGTGGCGCGCACCGAGGAGTGGATCAGCCCGCAGGTGGTGGCGCTGCGCCACCCGGCCCAGCCGGTGCTCGCCGGCGGGGTCGAGATGGGGCGCCGGGTGCTCACCGCCCTCGGCTTCGAGAGCGGCTTCACCCACATGGAGTGGTACCTCAAGGCCGACGGCGAGGTGGTCTTCGGCGAGATCGGCGGCCGGCCGCCGGGGGCGCACCAGGTCGACCAGATGAACTTCGCCTGCGACTTCGACGTCTTCCGCGGCTGGGCCGAGGCGGTCTGCTTCGGCCGCTTTTCGGCCGCGGTCCGCCGCAGTTTCAACGTCGCCAACATCTACAAGCGCGCCCAGGGGGAGGGGACGATCCGTCGCATCGACGGGCTGGCCGCCTTCCGGCGCCGGCACGGCGAGGCGGTCGTCTGGGAGAATCTCCTGCCGGTCGGCTCGCGCCGCCGCAACTGGAAACGGACGCTGGTTTCGGACGGCTTCGTCGTGGTCCGCCATCCCGACCTGGCGGCGACCCTGGCGATGGCCGACGAATTCGCCTCCGAAGTCCACCTCTACGCGGCCTGAAGACCATGCGCACCGTCCTGTTCGTCGCCCCGTTCTTCCTCGAGACCACCCTGCGCTTCGTCGAGGCGGTGGCGTCGCTGCCCGGCGTGCGCCTCGGCCTGATCAGCCAGGATCCGGCCGAGCGCCTGCCGACGGCGCTGCGGCGTCGCCTGGCGGCGCACCGGCAGGTCGCCGACGCGCTCGACGCGCAGCAGATCGCCGACGCGGTGCGTTCGCTGGCGCGCGAGACGGGGCCGCCGGCGCGCCTGCTCGGCGCGCTCGAGCAGCTGCAGGTGCCGCTCGGCGAGGTGCGTGACGCGCTCGGCATCGAGGGGATGGGGTCCGAGGCGGCGCGCAACTTCCGCGACAAGGGGCGGATGAAGGACGTGCTGGCGCGCGCCGGTGTCCCTTGCGCCCGCCACGCGCGCGCCACCGACGCGGCCGGCGTGCGCGCCGCCGCGGCGTCGATCGGCTTTCCGCTGGTGCTCAAGCCGGCGGACGGCGCCGGCGCCCGCGGCACCTTCCGCGTCGCCGACGCGGCGCAGCTCGAGGCGGCGCTGGCCGCCGCCCGTCCGGCGTCGGATCGCCCGGTGGTGCTCGAGGAGTTCGTCACCGGCGAGGAGTTCTCGTTCGACACGGTGTCGATTCGCGGCAAGGCGGTCTGGCACTCCCTGTCGCACTACCTGCCGGCGCCGCTCGAGGTGCTCGACAACCCGTGGATCCAGTGGTGCGTGATGATCCCGCGCGAGGTCGACCTGCCGCGCTACGACGACATCCGCCGGGTCGCCGCGCGGGCGCTGGTGGCTCTCGGCATGGACACCGGGCTGTCGCACATGGAGTGGTTCCGCCGCCCGGACGGCAGGGTGCTGGTCTCCGAGGTCGGGGCGCGGCCGCCGGGGGCGCAGATCACCAGCCTGATCTCCTGGGCCAACGACGTCGACTTCTATCGCGTCTGGGCCGAGCTGGTCGTCTTCGATCACTTCACCCCGCCGGAGCGCCGCTACGCGGCCGGCTGCGCTTACCTGCGCGGCCAGGGGAGCGGCCGCATCCGCGCCGTGCACGGGCTGGCCGAGGTGCTGCGCGAGCTCGGGTCGCTGGTGGTGGAGAAGAAGCTGCCGCGCATCGGCGCCACGCCGTCGACGAGCTACGAGGGGGACGGGTTCGTGATCGTCCGCCACCCCGAGACGGCGGTCGTCGAGGCGGCCCTGCGCCGCCTGATCACCCACACGAGGATCGAACTGGGATGACGCGCAACGTGGTCATGATCTCGCCGGGCTACCCGGCCGAGATGCCGTATTTCACCCGCGCCCTGTCGCAGATCGGGGCGCGCGTCATCGGGCTGGGCGAGCAGCCGCGCCAGGCCCTGCCCGAGGTGGCGCGAGCGCACGTGGCGCACTACGTCCAGGTGCGCACCCTGTGGGACGAGATCGGCGTGGTGCGCGAGATGCAGCGCCTTGCCGGCCAGGTGCGCATCGACCAGGTCGAGTGCCTCTGGGAGCCGGGGATGATCCTCGCGGCGCGCATCCGCGAGGCGCTCGGCCTGCCCGGGATGACGGTCGAGGAGACGCTGCCGTTCCGCGACAAGGGGGTGATGAAACAGCGCCTCGACGCGGCCGGCATCCGCACGCCGCGCCACCAGCGGGCGCGCACCTCCGACGAGGTGCGCGAGGCCGCCGAGCGGATCGGCTGGCCGGTGATCGTCAAGCCGATCGCCGGCGCCGGCTCGGCCGACACCCACCGCTGCGACTCGCGCGCTGAGCTCGAGCAGGCGTTGCGCCAGGTCCGCCACGTCGAAGAGGTCTCGGTCGAGGAGTTCGTCGAGGCCGAGGAGTTCACCTTCGACACCATCTGCGCCGACGGCCGGCTGGCGTTCGAGAACGTCTGCCTCTACAAGCCGCGGCCGCTGCAGCAGCGCCAGCTCGAATGGGTGAGCCCGCAGTCCTTCGCCCTGCGCGACCTCGACCAGCCCGAGCTGGTCGCCGGCCGCAAGATGGGGCGCCAGGTGCTCGACGTGCTCGGCTTCCGCACCGGCTTCACCCACATGGAGTGGTACCGCAAGGCGGACGGCGAGGTGGTCTTCGGCGAGATCGGCGCCCGGCCGCCCGGAGCGCGGCTGGTCGACCTGATGAACTACTGCACCGACAACGACACCTTCGTCGGCTGGGCCGAAGCGGCCTGCTTCGGCCAGGTGCGGCGGCAGTTCGAGCGCAAGTGGAACGTCGCCGTCACCTTCAAGCGGGCGAAGGGGGAGGGGAGGATCCGCCGCATCGCCGGCCTCGACCGCATCCGCGCCGACTTCGGTGCCAACCTGGTCGAAGTCGACCTCACCCCGATCGGCGCCCCGCGCCGCAACTGGAAGGCCACCCTGGTCGGCGACGGCTACCTGATCGTCCGCCACCCCGAGCTGCAGACCCTCTTCCACATGGCCGACCGCATCGCCCGCGAAGTCGAGCTCTACGCCGGCTGAGGCGGCGCCGGGTCGGGGAAGATCTTGCCCGGGTTGAGGATGCCGAGGGGGTCGAAGGCCTGTTTGAGGCGGCGCTGCAGGGAGAGCTCGGCGGGGGAGAGGGCGAGGGGGAGCAGGCGGCGCTGGGTCCAGCCGATGCCGTGCTCGCCGGAGATCCGTCCGCCGAGACCGACGACGGCGCGGAAGAGTTCCTCCTCGGCGGCGTCGCGGCGGCGCTCCCAGTCGGCCGCGGCGAGCTCGCCGCGCAGCAGGTTGACGTGCAGGTTGCCGTCGCCGGCGTGGCCGTATAGCACGGCGGTGAGGCCGTGGCGCGCCGCCGCGCCGCGCGCCGCCTCGACCAGCTCGACCAGGCGCGAGCGCGGCACCACGGCGTCGGCCTCCTTGTAGACCGAGAGCTGCTTGACCGCTTCGCCGATGCGGCGGCGCACCTGCCAGAGCCGGCGCTGGCCGGCGGCGTCGGTGGCCACCAGCGCGTCGCCACCGCCGAGCGAGCGGGCCAGCGCCGGCTCTGGCAGGTGCGCCGCCGCATCGGCGAAGCGGTCAAGCAGCTCTCGGTCTACAAGGAGGCCGACGCCGTGGTGCCGCGCTCGCGCC
>JAIOJQ010000045.1 GCA_019911865.1 Thermoanaerobaculia bacterium | reverse complement strand
CGCCACCGTGGCGGCGGTCGCCGCCGAGCTGGCGCGGGGCGTCGCGGCCGAGCGCATCGGCATCGTGCTGCGCGAGCCCGGGCGCTACCGTTCGCCGTTCCAGCGCCAGCTCGAGCGCCAGGGCGTCCCCTACTCCGGCTCGACGGCCGTCGGTCCGACCGCGCCGGGCTCGCATGCCGCTACCGCCCTGCTCGGGGCGCTCGAGGCGCCCGACGAGACGCCGATCGAGATCGCGCTCGAGCTGGTCGGCGACGGCGATCGCGCCCTTGCGGCTTCGCTGGCGCTCGCCTTCGGCGCCCTCGGGATCCACCGCCTCGGCGGCCTCGGCGCGCTGGGCCCGAGGTCGCTCGACCGCTGGCGCGAGCACGGCTTTCCGCTGCCGGTGCGCGCCGGCATCGAGACCGTCGACTCCGAGGACGGCGCGAGCGAGGCGGCGTCGAGCTCCCGCCTCGTCCGCCGGCAGCTGCCGGTCGAGCGGCTCGAGCAGGCGACGCACGCCCTGCGGCAGCTCGCGGACGGGCTCGCCGCGGTGCCTGCGCGCGCCCCCTGGGCGCACTATCCGCCGGCGCTGCGGGGGCTCGCCGGGCGGCTCGGCGACCGGGCGGCGGAGGCCGCCGCGCGCCTTCTCGACGCCGTCACCCGACTCGTCGAAGAGGTGCCAGCCGATTATCCGCTCGACCGCCGGGGCCTGCTCGACCTGCTGCGCGAGCCGTTCGCCGCGGAGTCCCGCGCCCCGGTCGGCGGCCGGGGTGGCGGCGTGCAGCTGCTCAGTCTCGTCGAGGCGCGGGGGCGCTCGTTCGATCTCCTCTTCGTCCCCGGCCTGGTGCGCGGTCACTTCCCGCGCCCGATCGCCGCCGAACCGGTGCTCCCCGACGGACTGCGCCGCCGCCTGCGCGAGCTCCTCCCCGACCTGCCGGTCAAGGCGGAGGGGCACGACGAGGAGCGATTCCTGTTCACCCAGCTGCTCGGCGCGGCCCCCCGCGTCGTCCTCTCCCGTTCGCTGGCCGACGAGGACGGCAAGCCGCTCGCCGCCTCGCCGCTGCTCGAGGCGCTGCGGCGGGGCGGCGGCCTGGCGGACTTCCGCGCCCCCGAGCCCGAACTCGCGCTGCTCGACCGCGCCGTCGCCGCCGGTCTCGAGGGGGGAGCGAAGGCCCTGCGGACCCTCCTGCCGGCCGCCCTCGACGAGGGGCGGCGCCGCTTCGCCGCGGAGAGCACCCGGGAGGACGGAGCCGGCGCCGCGCGCTGGCGGATCCTCGTCGAGTACGACGCCGACCCCGCCGATCCGGCCGGACGCGAACGCGCCCGCGCTCCGGGCCCCTGGTCGGGCCTGACCGGCGCCGGCAGCTGGCCCGCGCCGGCGACCGCCACGACCTTCGAGGCGCTCGCCCGCTGCGCCTGGCAGGCATTTCTCGAGCGCGCCCTGCGGCTCGCCCCGCTCCCCGATCCACTCGCCGCCCTGCCCGCCCTCGACCGGCGGTGGATCGGCAGCGTCGTGCACGAGGTGCTCGCCCGCCTGCAGGGAGGGGCTGTGGAGACCGCCGCCGACTTCGCCAGCGCGCTCGACGCCCCCGGCGCGCCGCTCGCCTGGCCCGGCGAGGCGACGCTCGAGCGCCTGC
>JAIOJQ010000399.1 GCA_019911865.1 Thermoanaerobaculia bacterium | reverse complement strand
CCGCGACCGCGGCGCGTTCGGCTTCGGCCGCGGCGGCGCGAGCGCGCGGCAGATCGCCCGCCATGCGCCAGGCGTCGGCGAGGAAGTAGCGTGTCCAGGCCTGCTCGCGCGGTTCGAGCGAGGCGATGGCGAGCAGCCGCTCGAGCAGGGCCGCGGCGCGCTCGCCGTCGTGCCGCTCGTAGAAGTCGACGGCCATCCGCCGCAGCGCCGCCGTATCGCCGCCGGCGAGGGTCTTCGCCCAGGCGTCGAGGCGCCGCTCGCGGGTCGCCAGTTCGGCGCGCAGGCGGGCCAGATAGTCGGGCAGGGGCGCGTACCCTTCCACCGTTCCGGCCAGGGCGCCGCTCGGCTCGAGGATCAGCAGGGTCGGCAGCGACCAGGCCTGGTAGCGGTCCGCCAGTTCCGTGCCGCGGCCGCCGTCTTCGACGTCGATACGCAGCAGGACGAAGTCGCGCGTGGCGAGCGCGAATTCCGGCTGCGGAAAGACCTCCCGATCGAGCGTCTTGCACCAGCCACACCAATCGGCGTAGGCGTCGACCAGCAGCAGCTTGCCGCCCGAGCGGGCCGCGGCGAAGGCGGCGTCGACGTCACGCTGCCAGAGCGCGGTATCGGAAGCCGGGGAAGCCGGGGAAGCCGGGGACGCCGGGGACGCCGGAGCGGCGCCGGCAAGGAGTGCGGCCGCGATCGTGAACAGTGCTGCAAGAGGCTGATTTCGCATGGGTTTGCGCACTCCGGAGCGGGACCGCCGCGAGGCCCGGCGATGATACCATGCGCCGCCATGCGACTGGCAGCCCGGGTCGGGCGGATCCGCGAATCGGCCACCCTGCGCGTCTCGCGCCGGGCGGCGGAACTGCGCGCCCAGGGGGTCGACGTCATCGACTTCGGCGCCGGCGAGCCCGACTTCGCGTCGCCGGCCGCAGCGGTCGAGGCCGCCCGGCAGGCCCTGGCGGACGGCTTCACCAAGTACACCCCCAACGCCGGCATCCCGGCGCTGCGCCGGGCGGTGGCCGAGCGCTACCAGCGCGACTTCGAGGCTCCCTGGACGGCCGCGCAGACGCTGATTTCGGTTGGCGGCAAAGGGGCGCTGTTCGAGACGGCGCTGGCGCTCTTCGAGGAGGGCACCGAGGTGGTCCTCCACACGCCGGCCTGGGTGAGCTTCGTCGAGCAGATCCGCTTCGCCGGCGCCGAGGTCGTCGCGGTGGCCACCGATGGCGCCGACGGTTTCGCCATCCGCGCCGAGCCGCTGCTCGCCGCGCTGACGCCGCGCAGCCGCGCCGTGCTGCTCAACTCGCCCTGCAACCCGACCGGCGGGGTGATGGCGCCGGCCGAGGCGGAGCAGCTGGTCGCCGAGTGCGCCCGGCGCGGGGTGCTGGTGATTTCGGACGAGACCTACGAGCGCTTCGTTTACGCAGGCACGCCATTCTCGCTCGCTTCGCTCGCCGCCCGATATCCGGACACCGTCGTGCTGATCGGTTCCTTCTCCAAGACCTACGCGATGACCGGCTGGCGGCTAGGCTACCTGGCCGGTCCGCAGCCGCTGGTCGATGCGGTGGCCTGCATCCAGGGGCACGCGACGTCCAATCCGACCTCGTTCGCCATGGTCGGCGCCCTGGCGGCGCTCGAGCAGGCCGAGCCGGACGTCCGGGCGATGATCGCCGAGTACCGCATCCGCCGCGACCTGCTGGTGCCGCGCCTCAACGCCCTGCCGGGCGTCCGCTGCGCCCCTCCGGCGGGCGCCTTCTATGCCTTTCCGGACGTCTCCGGCACCTTCGGGGGCGACCTCGGCGGCTCGCTCGACTTCGCCGAGCGGCTGCTCGAGGAGGAGGCGGTCGCCCTGGTGGCCGGCGAGGCCTTCGGCAGCGACCGCCACGTGCGCATCTCCTTCGCCTGCTCCCGCCAGGCGCTCGACACCGGCCTCGGCCGGCTGGCGCGCTTCCTCGCCCGCCGCTGACCCCGGCCCGCCGGCGGAGACGGCCCCCGCCCGCGTCCGATAGACTGGCCGACGCTGCCGCTTCCGGCACGCTGCCGCCGCGGCGCCGGCTTCCACCATCCGAAGGGAGATCGATCCATGTCGCACTCTGGTTCCCGGGCGGGATTCCGCCACGTCTCGCTCCTCGCGCTCGGCCTGCTCGCCGCCGGATATCCGGCCGCCGTCGCCGAGACGCCGGCCGCCGCGCCCACCGTCGAGGAGGCGACCCGCTTCCTGGCCGAGGCCGAGGCGCAGCTGCTCGACCTCTGGATCGGCCGCGAGCGCGCCGCCTGGGTCCAGGCGACCTACATCACCTACGACACCGAGCTGCTCGCGGCGCGCGCCAACGAGGAGACGATCGCCGCGACGATGCAGTTGGCGCAGCAGGCGACGCGCTTCGACGGGCTCGCCCTGCCGGAGGTCGAGGCGCGCAAGATGAAGCTGCTCAAGATGGCGCTCGTCCTGCCCGCCCCTTCCGATCCCGCCCTGCGCACGGAGCTGACCCGCATCGCCGCCGGCATGGAGGGGACTTACGGCCGCGGCCAGTGGTGCCCGGAAGCGGGCAAGGAGTGCCTCGACATCGGCGCCATCTCGAACATCCTCGCGGCCAACCGCAACGAGGCCGAGCTGCGCGCCGCCTGGGAGGGCTGGCACGCCATCTCCGCGCAGGGCATGCGCGACGACTACCGGCGCTTCGTCGAGCTCGGCAACGCCGGCGCGCGCGAACTCGGATTCGCCGACCTCGGCGCCCTCTGGCGGGCCAAGTACGACATGGAGCCGGAGGCCTTCGAGGCCGAGCTGGAGCGGCTCTGGCAGCAGGTGCGGCCGCTCTACGAGTCGCTGCACTGCTACGTGCGCGCCCGCCTCGCCGAGAAGTACGGCAGTGACGTGGTGCCGGAGGGCGGCGCCATTCCGACCCACCTGCTGGGCAACCTCTGGGCGCAGCAGTGGGGCAACATCTACGACCTGGTCAAGCCGGCGCAGGTGGTCGACCCGGGCTTCGACCTGACCGAACGGCTGGTCGCCGCGGGCTACGATTCGCAGCAGATGGTGCGCACCGGCGAGGCCTTCTTCACCTCGCTCGGCCTCGAGCCCCTGCCGCCGACCTTCTGGGAGCGCTCGCAGTTCGTCAAGCCGCGCGACCGCGACGTGGTCTGCCACGCTTCGGCCTGGTCGGTGGACCAGGAGAACGACCTGCGCATCAAGATGTGCATCCAGATCAACGAAGAGGACTTCAACACCATCCATCACGAGCTGGGGCACAACTTCTACCAGCGCGCCCACAACACCCGGGACGTGCTGTTCCGCGACGGCGCCAACGACGGATTCCACGAGGCGCTCGGCGACACCGTCGCCCTGTCGGTGACGCCCAAGTACCTCAAGACGATCGGCCTGATCTCCGAGGAGCCGTCGGCCGACGCCGACATCGCCCTGCTGCTGCGCCAGGCACTCGACAAGGTCGCCTTTCTTCCCTTCGGATTGGTGATCGACAAGTGGCGCTGGCAGGTTTTCTCCGGCGCCGTGCCGCCGGAGAAGTACAACCAGGCCTGGTGGGAGCTCAAGCGCCAGTATCAGGGGGTCGCGGCGCCCTCGCCGCGCGGCGAGGAGTGGTTCGACGCCGGGGCCAAGTACCACGTGCCGGGCAACACGCCTTACATGCGCTACTTCCTCGCCCACATCCAGCAGTTCCAGTTCCACCGCGCCCTCACCGCGGTGGCGGGGGAGAGCGGGCCGCTGCACCGCCGCTCGATCTACGGCTCGAAGGCGGCCGGCGAGAAGCTCGAGAAGATGATGCTGCTGGGCTCGTCGCAGCCGTGGCCGGACGCGCTCGAGGCGCTGACCGACGACCGCGAGATGGACGCCACCGCGGTGCTCGACTACTTCGCGCCGCTCAAGGAGTGGCTCGACGCGCAGAACCGCGGCCGCACCTGCGGCTGGAACTGACGCGGATCACGGAGGGGAACGGACCGGGATGGACGGCGACTCGACCCAGTCACGCATGCGCGGCTCGGCGGCGGGCGAGAGCCCGTGGTCGATCCGCGTCGGTGCGCTGGCCGGCATCCCGATCCGCATCCACCTGACCTTCTTCCTGCTGCTGCTCTGGTTCGGCAACGTCTCGCGCGACCAGGGGCAGGGGTTCATCGGCGGCGTGCTGTTCATGCTGCTGCTGTTCGGCTGCGTCGTCCTGCACGAGCTCGGACACGCCCTGGCGGCGCGCCGCTACGGCGTGGCGACGCACGAGATCGTCCTCTACCCGTTCGGCGGCGTGGCACGCATCGACCGCATGCCGTCGGGCCGGGCGGAGCTGGTCATCGCGCTCGCCGGCCCGGCGGTCAACCTCGTCCTCGCCGGGCTGCTCACCACCGTCATCCTGCTGTGGCGCAGCCAGGCGCCCGAGAGCGCCAAGGACATCATCGGCGGCGCGCCGATCGTCTGGCAGTTGCTGTGGGCGAACCTGACCCTCTTCGCGTTCAACCTGATTCCGGCGTTCCCGATGGACGGCGGCCGGGTGCTGCGCGCCACCCTGTCGATCTTCCTCGGCGAGGCGCGGGCGACCAACATCGCCGCCGGCGTCGGTCAGGCGATCGCCCTCGCCTTCGCGGTGCTCGCTTTCCTGCCGCCGCCGATCAAGCCGGTGCTGCTGCTCATCGCCTTCTTCGTCTTCGTCGGCGCCGGACAGGAGGCCGCGTTCCAGCGCAGTCGCTCGGCGGTGCGGGGCCTGGCGGCGCGCGACGCCATGATCACGCGGTTCGAGACGCTGGCGCCGCAGGATCCGCTGTCACGCGCCGTCGAGCATCTGCTCGCCTCGAACCAGCAGGACTTTCCGGTCGTCGACTCCTGGGGAAGGGTGGTGGGGGTGCTGCACCGCTCGGCCCTGCTGGCGGCCCTCGCGGCCGACGGCAAGGAGTCCGCCGTGCTCGAGGTCATGGACCGCGAGCCGGCGATCGTGCCGCCCGACCAGCCGCTCGAGCGGGTGCTGCGCCAGCTGCAGGCGCAGCCGATGCAGCCGGTCCTGGTGGTGGGCGACGCGGGGCTCGAAGGGGTCATTACCGTCGACAACCTCGCCGAGCTGCTCGAGATCGCCCGCACCCTCGGCAGCACGGCGACCGTCCGCATCCGCAGTTGAATCCCCGCGCGACTCTGCCGCCCGCGGGCTGCCGTTCATCCGCGCGCGCCGCCCGGCGCGCCCCCAGCAACGGAGGTTTTCCGATGCCGTCTCCGAAGTCTCTCGTCGCCCTGCTGCTGCTTGCTCTCGCCGCGCCGGTCGCGGCCGGATCCCCCGCCGCCCCGACGCCCTCCGAGGCGATCCGCGAGGCGGTCCTCTCGTCGATGGATCGCACGGTCGACCCCTGCGACGACTTCTACCGTTACGCCTGCGGGGGCTGGCTCGACAAGACCGAGTTGCCGGCCGACCAGGCGCGCTGGACGCGCAGCTTCTCGACCATCGCCGAGCGCAATCGGGAGCTGGTGCGCGAGCTGCTCGAGAGTGCGGCGGCCGATCCCGGCCCGGCGGGCGGCGAACGGCAACAGATCGGCGATTTCTTCGCCGCCTGCATGAACGAGGCGGCGGTCGAGAAGGCCGGCACGACGCCCCTGGCGGGCCCGTTCGAGCGCATCGCGGCGATCGCCGACGCACGCGACCTGATGGCCGTAGCCGGCGCCCTCGGCCGCGACGGCGTCAACGCGCTGCTCGGCGCCGGACGGGTGCCCGACTTCAAGAACCCGGGCGTCTATCTCTTCTACCTGAGCCAGGGTGGACTCGGCTTGCCGGATCGCGACTACTACCTCTCCGAGGATCCCCGCAAGCGGGAACTGCTCGGCCAGTATCGCGAGCACGTCACGCGCATGCTCACCCTCGCCGGCTCGCCGGCCGCGGCTGCCGAGGCGGAGGCGATCGTCGCCTTCGAAACCGGGCTGGCGAAGGCCTCGCGTCCGCGCTCCGAAATGCGCGACCGCGACCGGCTCTACAACAAGCTCGACCGGGACGGCCTGGTGAAGCTGACGCCGGGCCTCCCCTGGGCGGCGTTCTTCGAGGGCGCCGGACACCCGGAGATCGTGTCGATCAACGTGGCGGTGCCGGAGTTCTTCAGCGGGCTCGAGCAGCTGGTGGCGGCGACGCCGATCGAAACTCTGCGCGCCTACCTGCGGTGGCACGTGGTGCGCGAGCGCGCCGAGCTGCTGCCGGCCGCCTTCGTCGACGCCGATTTCGCCTTCTACGGCCGCGCCCTCTCCGGCCAGGCCGAGATCCAGCCGCGCTGGAAGCGCTGCGTCGACCAGACCGGGCGGGCGCTCGGCGAGGCGATCGGCAAGCTCTGGGTCGAGCGCGAGTTCGCCGGCAACAGCAAGCAGGTGGCCATCGAGATGATCGAGGACATCGAGAAGGCCTTCGAGGCCAACCTGCCGAATCTCGCCTGGATGGACGACGCCACCCGGGCGCGCGCGGTGGAGAAGGCGCGCAAGGTGAGCAACAAGATCGGCTACCCGGACGTCTGGCGCGACTACTCGGCGCTCGCCATCTCGCGGGGCGACTTCTTCGCCAACGTCACGGCGGCCGATCGCTTCGAGGCCGACCGGCAGCTGGCGCAGATCGGCCGTCCGGTCGATCGCAACGAGTGGCTGATGACGCCGCACACGGTCAACGCCTATTACATGTCGACCGCCAACGAGATCGCCTTCCCGGCCGGCATCCTGCAGCCGCCTTTCTTCCATCGTGACCATCCGGCGGCGATGAACTACGGCGCCATCGGAGCGGTGATGGGACACGAGCTGACCCACGGCTTCGACGACCAGGGGCGCAAGAGCGACGGCGACGGCGTGCTGCGCGAATGGTGGGAGCCCGAGGTGGCGGCCAAGTTCGAGGCGGCGGCGGCCTGCGTCGAGCGGCAGTTCTCCGCCTTCGAAGTCGAGCCGGGAGTGAAGGTAGACGGCAAACTGACGCTGGGCGAGAACATCGCCGACCTCGGCGGCCTCAAGCAGGCGTTCAGCGCCTACCAGTCCTGGAAGGAGCGCCACGGCGCTCCGCCGCCGTTCGCCGAGGGGTTGACCCACGACCAGCTGCTGTTCGTCAGCTTCGCGCAGGTCTGGTGCACCGAGGCGAGCCCGGAGTTCCTGCGCCGCCAGGTGGTCACCGATTCGCACTCGCCGGGATCGTTCCGCGCCGTCGGCGCGGCGATGAACCTGCCGGCGTTCCGCCAGGCCTTCTCCTGCGAAGAGGGGGACCGGATGGTGGCGGCGCCGACCTGCACGGTCTGGTGAGCTCCGGCGCCTTGCTGCCGCCCGGTGGCGGGGCGCGCCCTCAGCCGGCGGCCGGCAGGAGGAGCGACGGGTCGTCGACGGCGGGCCGGTTGACCTGGCGCGAGACCGGCCAGGCCTCCATCCGGTCCGCCGGGATCGGCGCCAGCAGCGCGGCGGGATCGCGGCCGTCGCCCGCTTCGCCGAGCCAGAGCGCGTAGTCGGCCGGAGCGAGGATCACCGGCATCCGGTCGTGCACCGTCGCCGCCAGCTCGTTGGGGGCGGTCGTCACGATGGCGCAGGTGTCGAGCGGCTCGCGGGTGGCCGGATCGATCCACCGCGACTCGAGGCCGGCGAAGGCGAACAGCTCGCCGCCGCGCAGCCGCAGCAGCCACGGCTGCTTGCCGCCGGCCGTCGCCTGCCACTCGTAGAAGCCGTCGGCGGGGACCAGGCAGCGGTGCCGCCGGAAGGCGGTGCGGAAGCTCGGCTTCTCGGCGACCGACTCGCCGCGCGCGTTGATCATCCGGTTGCCGATCGCGCTCTCCTTCGCCCAGTGAGGGACCAGCCCCCAGCGCGCCAGTGCCAGGTCGCGGCCGCCGTCCTCGCGCCGGCGGACGATCGGCACCTGCTGGCCCGGCGCCACGTTGTAGCGCGCCGGCAGGCCGGCGACCGGGCCGGCGGCCTCGACGCCGAACGCCGCGGCCAGCAGGTCGCCGGGGACGGTCAGGGTGTAGCGCCCGCACATGCCGGGTCACTCCGTGGCCGGAGCGCGATGCTCCGCGAAGCGGCCGCCGACCGCGGTGGCGAGGACGACTTCGTCGGGCGCCCCGAACACCAGGGCCTCGGGCAGCTGCTCGGCCGGAATCTCCCGCAGGGCGGGGTGCCCGAGGTCGATGGCGACCAGGTCCGCCGGGGCGCCGGCGACGAGCCGGCCGGCGGCG
>JAIOJQ010000398.1 GCA_019911865.1 Thermoanaerobaculia bacterium | reverse complement strand
CGCGGCCTCGGCGGGCGAGCGCAAGGCGCTCGGACTGCTGCTGCTCGCGGCGCAGGCCGCGGCCGGCCGGGAGCCGATGCTGCTGCTCGACGACGCCGACGCCGAGCTCGACCGGGAGCGGCTGGGGCGGGTGATCGGCGCCTTCGCCGGCTTCGCGCGGCTGGTGGTGACCTCCAGCCGGCCCGAGGTCTGGGAGGGGATCGACGAGCTCACCAGCGCGCCGCTCGAAGGGCTCGCCGGAGGCTTCGGCGGGGCCACGTAAACGAGCCGAAAACGAGGCCACAAACCACAGAAAACAAAGAGCTTGCAGCGTTGCCAGGAAACCCAGTCCGTGATAGGTTTCGAGGGTTCCGCAAGGCCCCGCCGCCGGCAGTCGCGCGGCAGGTGCCCGGCAGGCGGAACAAGGGGATCCGTGGCCACGAAAGAGAATTCCTATACCGCCGAAGACATCAAGGTCCTCAAGGGTCTCGAGGCGGTTCGCAAGCGCCCCGGCATGTACATCGGCGACACCGATGACGGCTCGGGGCTGCACCACATGGTCTTCGAGCTGGTCGACAACTCGATCGACGAGGGGCAGGCCGGCTTCGCCGGCGAGGTGCGCGTCACGATCCACACCGACAACTCGGTGACCGTCGAGGACGATGGCCGCGGCATCCCGGTCGACCTGCACAAAGGGGAGGGGCGCTCGGCGGCCGAGGTGATCCTCACCGAGCTCCACTCGGGCGGCAAGTTCGACAACAACGTCTACAAGGTCTCGGGCGGCCTGCACGGTGTCGGCCTGTCGGTGGTCAACGCCCTCTCCTCGCTGCTCGAACTCGAGATCAAGCGCGAGGGCGAGGTCTGGTTCCAGACCTATCGCCGTGGCAAGCCGGACGCGCCGATCCAGGCGATCGGCAAGTCGAAGAAGTCGGGCACCAAGATCCGCTTCGTCCCCGACCCGGAGATCTTCACCAGCATCGAGTTCAGCTACGACGTGCTGGCCAACCGGCTGCGCGAGCAGGCCTTCCTCAACCGCGGCATCAAGGTGATGCTCAGCGACGAGCGCAGCGACAAGCAGGCCGAGTTCGTCTACGCCGGCGGCATCGCGAGCTTCGTCGAGTACCTCAACCGCAACAAGTCGGCGCTCAACGCCAAGCCGATCTCCTTCGACGACAAAGTCGTCCGCGACGGGGTCGAGGAGCAGTGCGAAGTCGCGCTGCAGTGGAACGACGGCTACGCCGAGCAGATCTACTGCTTCACCAACACGCTCAACAACCGCGACGGCGGCACCCACCTCGAGGGGTTCAAGGCGGCGCTGACGCGCACGATCAACGCTTACGCGCAGAGCGCCGGCCTGTCGAAGGCGCTGAAAGAGGTTTCGCTCTCGGGCGACGACGTGCGCGAGGGGCTGACGGCGATCGTCTCGGTGCGCATCCACGACCCGAAGTTCTCCTCGCAGACCAAGGACAGGCTGGTCTCCTCCGAGGTCAAGGGCTGGGTCCAGCAGGTGGTCAACGACCGCCTCGGCACCTTCTTCGAGGAGAACCCCGCGATCGCCAAGCGGATCATCGAAAAGTGCGTCGAGGCGGCGCGCGCCCGCGAAGCGGCGCGCAAGGCGCGCGAGCTGACCCGCCGCAAGGGGGCGCTCGACGGCGCCTCGCTGCCGGGCAAGCTCGCCGACTGCTCGGAGAAAAATCCCGAGTTCGCCGAGATTTTCCTGGTCGAGGGCGATTCGGCCGGCGGCACCGCCAAGCAGGGGCGCGACCGGAAGTTCCAGGCCATCCTGCCGCTGCGCGGCAAGATTCTCAACGTCGAGAAA
Organism: Thermoanaerobaculia bacterium; assembly: GCA_019911865.1. Lineage (GTDB taxonomy): Bacteria > Acidobacteriota > Thermoanaerobaculia > Multivoradales > JAGPDF01 > JACTMI01. Next base: position 10,461 of record JAIOJQ010000398.1, on the reverse strand, counting down.
GCGCGCTTCGACAAGATGCTCGGCTCGGAGGAGATCAAGACGATCATCACCGCGCTCGGCACCGGTATCGGGCGCGAGGACTTCGACGTCGCCCGGCTGCGCTACCACAAGCTGATCATCATGTGCGACGCCGACGTCGACGGCTCGCACATTCGCACCCTGATCCTCACCTTCTTCTACCGCCAGATGACGGAGCTGATCCGTCGCGGCCACCTCTACATCGCCCAGCCGCCGCTCTACAAGGTGACCGAGGGGCGCCGCGAGACCTATCTCAAGGACGACCGCGAGTATCGCGCCTTCCTCGTTTCGCGCATCGAAGGGGCCTGGGAGCTGACGGTGGATGGTGGTCGAGCGATCCGCGGCCCGCGCCTCGGCGTCTGGGTGGAGAAGGTCGAGCAGCTGCGCGAAAACCTCGCCAAGCTGGTCAACCGCGGCTACCCGCAGGATGCATTGCGCGCCGCGCTGCTCGGCGGCCTGACCGACAAGAAGTCGCTCGCCGACCCCGAGAAGGTACGGGCCGTGGCGCAGGTCCTCGAGGCGATCGGCTTCCGCAACGTCGAGGTCTCGGGCGACCCCGAGCATGGCACCGGGGTGATCTCGCTGACCTCGCGGCGCGACGGCGTCGAGCGCCTGGTGCGCCTCGACTGGGACCTGCTGACCTCGGTCGAATACCGCGCTCTGGCCACCAACGCCTCCGGCCTCGAGGCGCTCGCCGGCAAGAAGTTCGCGCTCAAGCGCAACGAAGAAGAGGCAACCGAGGGCGAGGCCCAGGCGGCTCCCGCGAAGAAGTCGCGGATCCGGATCGAGCCGGTCGAGGTCGAGACCCTCGACGAGGCGATGGAGACCCTCTACTCCGGCGCCAAGAAGGGCCTGTCGATCCAGCGCTACAAGGGCCTCGGCGAGATGAACGCCGAACAGCTCTGGGAGACCACCATGGACCCCCAGAAGCGCCGCCTGCTGCAGGTCAAGATCGAGGACGACGTCGAAGCCGACGGCATCTTCACCATCCTCATGGGCGACCAGGTCGAACCGCGCCGCGAGTTCATCGAACAGAACGCCCTCAACGTCCGCAACCTCGACGTCTGATGCCGGAGATCAGCCGCTTTCTCGGCATCGTGATCGCCATGTACTGGGACGACCATCAACCACCGCACTTCCATGCCCGCTACGGCGACTACCGGATCACGGTTCGCATCGGCGATGGCGTCGTCGAGGGTCGATTTCCTCGCCGAGCGCTCGGCCACGTACTGGAGTGGTACCAGCTCCACCGCGTCGAGCTCGAAGACGACTGGCGTCTCGCTCGGGAGCGCAAACCCCTGCGGCCGATTCCCGGGCTCGAGTGATGCTGGTCTGGGTTACGGAGGCGCGCCACGTCGGCGGCTACCGGCTCTGGCTCCGGTTCAACGACGGCGCCATGGGCGAAGTGGATCTCGGGAGCCGGCTTTACGGGGAGATGTTCGAGCCGCTGCGGGATCCGGAGCTGTTCCGGCAGGTGCGGCTCGATCCGGAGCTCGACACGGTGGTCTGGCCCAACGGCGCGGACTTTGCGCCGGAGTTCCTGCACGACTTGGTCGTGCGCGGTGCGTCGGAGGTCGCGGAGCCCTGAGGGGCCCGCGTGATGTCTGCAGCCCCAGAGATCGGATGAGATGAGCGACGAAACGACGATGCTGCCGTTCGACCGGCCGGTGCCGGTGGACATCGAAGACGAGATGAAGCGGTCGTACCTCGATTACGCGATGAGCGTGATCGTGGGACGGGCGCTGCCCGACGTGCGCGACGGGTTGAAGCCCGTTCATCGCCGGGTGCTCTACGGGATGTGGGAGGCCGGCAACACCTCCACCAAACCGTACAAGAAGTCGGCGCGCATCGTCGGCGACGTGATGGGCAAGTACCACCCGCACGGCGACTCGGCGATCTACGACACGGTCGTGCGCATGGCGCAGGACTTCTCGATGCGCTACCGCCTGGTCGATGGCCAGGGCAACTTCGGCTCGATCGACGGCGACAACGCCGCGGCGATGCGCTACACCGAGGTCCGCCTGACCAAGCTCGCCGAGGAGATGGTCCGCGACGACATCGACAAGGAGACCGTCGACTGGGTGCCCAACTACGACGGCCAGGAGCTCGAGCCCGCCGTGTTGCCGGCCAAGGTGCCCAACCTGCTGGTCAACGGCGGCTCCGGCATCGCCGTCGGCATGGCAACCAACATCCCGCCGCACAATCTCGGCGAGGTCTGCGACGCGCTGTCGCTGATGATCGACGACCCGCAAGTCGAGCTGGCGAAGCTGATGTCGGTCCTGCCCGGCCCGGACTTCCCGACCGCCGGCTTCATCCATGGCGTCGAGGGGATCCGCCAGGCCTACTCGACCGGCCGCGGCATCATCCAGATGCGCGCCCGCGCCGCCATCGAAACGCAGCGCCGCGGCGAGAAGCAGTCGATCGTCGTCACCGAGATCCCCTACCAGGTCAACAAGGCGCGGCTGATCGAGAAGATCGCCGACCTGGCGCGCGAGAAGAAGATCGAGGGCATCTCCGACCTGCGCGACGAGTCCGACCGCGAGGGCATCCGCATCGTCGTCGAGCTCAAGCGCGGCGAGGTGCCGGAGATCATCCTCAACCAGCTCTACAAGCTGACGCCGATGCAGTCGACCTTCGGCATCATTCTGCTCGCCATCGTCGACAACCAGCCGCGCGTCCTCACCCTGCCGGACCTGCTGCGCCTCTTCCTCGACCACCGCAAGACGGTGATCATCCGCCGCACCCGCTACGACCTGCGCAAGGCCGAGGAGCGGGCGCACATCGTCGAGGGCCTGCTCAAGGCGATCGACATGCTCGACGAGGTCATCACGACGATCCGCCAGAGCCCGACGCCGCCCGAGGCGCGCGACCGCCTGATGGCCAACTTCAGCTTCACCCAGGTGCAGGCCGACGCCATCCTCGACATGCGCCTGCAGCGCCTGACCGGCCTCGAGCGCCAGAAGCTGCTCGACGAGTACCAGGAGTTGCTGCAGGTGATCGACCGGCTGCGCGCCATTCTCGGCTCGGACAAGCTGGTGCTCGAGGAGATCCGCCGCGAACTGAGCGAGCTCAGGGACCGCTTCGGCGACGCCCGGCGCACCGAGATCGTCCCCGAGACGCACGAGATCCGCATCGAGGACCTGATCGCCGACGAGGACATGGTGATCACCGTCACCTCCTCGGGCTACATCAAGCGCTCGCCGCTGTCGCTCTACCGCGCCCAGGGACGCGGCGGCAAGGGGCGCACCGGCATGGCGACCAAGGAGGGGGACTTCGTCGAGCACCTGTTCGTCGCCTCGGCGCACTCCTACGTGCTGGTGTTCACCGAATCGGGACGGGTGCACTGGGTGAAGGTGCACGAGATCCCGCAGGCGGGTCCCGCCGCCAAGGGGAAGGCGATCGTCAACCTGCTCAACCTCGAGGCCGGCGAGAGCGTGGCCACCACCCTGGCGGTGCGCGACTTCCCCGACGACCGCTTCCTCGTCTTCGCCACCGAGCGCGGCACGATCAAGCGCACGGCGCTGGCGGAGTACGGCAACCCGCGCTCGGGCGGCATCATCGCGATCAACCTCGAGGACGGTGACCGGCTGCTCGCGGTCAAGGTCACGGACGGCTCGAAGGACCTCTTCCTCGCCACCGCCGCCGGCATGTCGATTCGCTTCCCCGGCGCCGACTGCCGGCCGATGGGGCGCGCCACCTACGGCGTGCGCGGCATCTCGCTGCGCGACGGCGACCGCGTCGTCGGCATGGAAGTGCTCGAGCAGGAGGGCGCCATTCTCACCGCCGCCGAACGGGGTCTCGGCAAGCGCACCGCCATCGCCGAGTATCGCCAGCAGGGGCGCGGCGGCCTGGGGCTGATCAACCTCAAGGTCACCGAGCGCACCGGCAAGGTGGTCGGTGTCGCCCAGGTGCTGCCCGGCGACCAGCTGATCCTGATCACCCAGGAGGGGATGATCATCCGCACCTCGGTCGACGGCATCCGCGAGATCGGCCGCTCCACCCAGGGAGTGCGGCTGATCAACCTCGAGGAGAGCGACAAGCTGGTGGCCATCGCCAAGGTGGTCGAGCGCGAAGACGAGGAGCCGGAGGGCGAAGCGCAGCTCACCGTCGAGCCGGCGCCCAACTGAGGCGCCGGGCGCCGGAAGCACCGGGCGGCGGGGGGCCGATGTCAGGGCTCCCCGCCGCTTCGCGTTTCGGGCTGCAGAGGAGAGTCGAAATGCCCGAGCCGCACCGTCGCACCCTCTTGGCCCTGGTCGCCGCCGCGGTCGCCCTCGCCCCGGCCCGGGCGCTGCCGGCCGACCCGCTGGCGGAAGTCCGCCTGCTGGCTGTCCGCCCGGTCGCCGCAGCGGCGGCTGACGCCGACTCCCACCCGTTCGTCGAGTGGCTCGAGCAGCGCCGCGTCGACGCCAACGTGCGCGCGCTCGAGGCGGCGGGGCGCCGGCTCGCCGTGCCGTTCGGCGGCTTCGAGCCGCGCTTCAGCTGGCCGCTCGCCGACCTCGGCTCGGGGCAGTTCGACCCCTGGGCGATCAGCAACTTCGTCGACCAGGACCCGACCTGGCCGGGGCAGACGCTCGACTACCTGTGCGGTGGCCGCACCTACGACACCAACGCCGGCTACAACCACACCGGCAACGACATCTTTCTCTACCCCTTCCCCTGGCGGCTCAAGGATCGCGGCCGCGTCGCGGTGGTGGCCGCCGCGCCCGGCCAGATCGTCGAGCGAAACGACGGCGAGCCGGACGAGAACTGCGCCCTGGGAGGCGGCGCCTCCAACACCATCGTGCTCGAGCACTCGGACGGCTCACGCTCCTTCTACCGCCACTTCCGCAACGGCTCGGTGACGCCCAAGCAGCTCGGCGACACGGTGGCGCGCGGCGAGTATCTCGGGCTGGTCGCCAGCTCGGGCAGCTCCACCGGACCGCACCTGCACTTCGCGGCACGCAACGCCGCCGAGGAGCTGATCGAGCCGTTTGCCGGCTTCTGCAATGCCCAGGCGAACGGCATGACCTCCTGGTGGCTCGACCAGCCGCGCTACCGCGAGTACCGGCTGGTCGACCTGGCGACCCACGTCGGCATCCCGACCGATCCGCCCTGCCCGCAGCCGGAGGACCCGCGCTACAAGCGCCACTTCGCCGCCGGCGAACGGGTGGTGGTCGGCGCCTACTTCCGCGATCCCACCCCGGCGTACGGCGCCACGCTCCGGATGCTGCGCCCGAACGGCTCGATCTATGCCGAATGGAGCTTCGAGCACGCCGAGACGCGCGGCGCCGCGGCCGTCTACTGGGGGGTCCACCTGCCGGAACTTCCGCTGCCGTCGCTGCGCGGGCGCTGGAAGGTCGTGGCGACCTACACCGATCCGGCCGGCAATCAGCAGGTGCGCAGCCGCTCCTTCTGGTTCGGCACCCTCTTCGCCGACGACTTCGAACTCGAGGCGGCGCCCGATCCCGGGTGGCAGAAGGTCGGCTACCAGCCCTGAGGCGGGCCGCCGAGGCTCAGAAGCGCAGCACCAGGCCGGCGGACACGTCGACGCGGTCCTCGGTGTCGCCGCTGCGCTCGGAGTCGTAGAAGACCGCCCGCCCGTCCAGACGCAGCGCGACGCGCCGGGTGAAGCGCCAGTCCATGCCGCCACCGACGAAGCCGCCGTTCTCGCTCTCGTCGTCGACCAGCGGCGGACAGGGACCGGTCACCGGCTCGACGCAGACCACCTCGTGGCGCCGCTCGGACTCCTGCCGCAGCACGCCCGCCTGGAGGAACGGCTGCCAGTCGGCGCCGGCCAGGAAGTGGCGGCGCACGCCGAACTCGAATGTGTCGAGCTCGAGTTCGCTGAATCGCCCATCGTGCTCGCGCCGTGTGCCGCGCAGCTCGGCCGACCAGACCTCGCTCCAGCGCCAGCCGACGCCGACGCCGTAACCGAGGTCGAAGTCGAGGCCCTCGTACTCGCTGTACGAGCCGCCGGGCAGGACGAGGAAGGAGAGCTCGAAACGCTCGGTCTGCGCGGCAAGCGGTGCCGCCGCGGCGAGCGGCGCCAGGAGCAGGGCGAGAAGGAGCGGTCGGCGGACGGACATGGTCACCTCCAGCGAGGGCCCCACCGGGCTCCGGCGGGGCGGTTGCGGACCGGTCCAGCAAGAAGAGTGCCGACAGCCGCCCCCGAGACGACCGTCCGGACGGGTAGAGTCTGCCGCCGGGAAGATTTCCGGCCGACGGAAAGGAGTCACCGATGATCCCGGTCAAGCCCGCCATTGCCGCCGGGGCGCGCATCCGCTCGCTCGAGGAGTACCAGCGCCTCTACCAGCGCTCGCTCGACGACCCGGAGGGCTTCTGGCGCGAGCAGGCGCAGATCCTGACCTGGTACCACCCGCCGCAGCAGATCTTCGACGCCGACCTGCACGAGGTGGACTTCAGCTGGTACGGCGGCGGTCGATTGAACGCGTGCTTCAACTGCGTCGACCGGCACCTGACGACGCGCGGCGACAAGCCGGCGATCCTGTGGGCGGGCGACGCGCCGGGCGATTACCGTTCGATCACGTACCGGGAACTGAAGCACATGGTCTGCCGGATCGCCAACGTGCTGATCGCGCACGGGGTGGGCCGGGGGGACCGGGTGGCGATCTACCTGCCGATGATCCCGGAGCTGGCCGCGACGATGCTCGCCTGCGCCCGGATCGGGGCGGTGCACTCGGTGGTGTTCGCGGGATTCTCGGCCGAGTCGCTGCGCGGCAGGATCCTGGACGCCGGGGCCAAGGTGGTGGTGACGGCCAACGAGGGGCTGCGCGGCGGCAAGCGGATCCCCTTGAAGGCGACGGTCGACAAGGCGGTCGAAGGGCTGTCGTTCGTGACCTCGGTGCTGGTGGCGCGGCGCACCGCGGCCGAGCCGGCGATGACCGCAGGCCGCGACCACTGGCTCGAGAGCGAGATGGCGCGGCAGCGCTCGACCTGCCCGGTCGAGTGGATGCACGCCGAGTCGCCGCTCTACACGCTCTACACCTCGGGCTCGACCGGCAAGCCCAAGGGGGTGCTGCACACGACGGCGGGGTACCTGGTCTACGCGGCACTGTCACACAAACTGGTCTTCGACCTGCACGAGGACGACGTCTACTTCTGCGCCGCCGACGTCGGCTGGGTGACGGGTCACAGCTACATCGTCTACGGGCCGCTGGCCAACGGGGCGACGACGGTGATGTTCGAGTCGATCCCGCTCTACCCCGACGCGTCGCGCTACTGGCAGGTGGTCGACGACCTGAAGGTGACGATCTTCTACACCGCGCCCACCGCGCTGCGGGCACTGATCCGCGAGGGCGACAGCTGGGTCAGGAAGTCGTCGCGCCAGAGCCTGCGGATCCTCGGCTCGGTGGGCGAGCCGATCAATCCGGAAGTCTGGAAGTGGTACCACGACGTGGTCGGCGAAGGGCGCTGCGCGGTGGTCGACACCTGGTGGCAGACCGAGACCGGCGGCATCCTGATCACGCCGCTGCCCGGCGCGACGCCGACCAAGCCGGGCTCGGCGACACTGCCGTTCTTCGGCGTCGAGCCGGTGCTGGTCGACGACGACGGCAACGAGCTGAAAGGCAACGGGGTCTCGGGCAATCTGTGTCTCAAGCGCAGCTGGCCGGGTCAGGCGCGCACCATCTGGGGCGACCATTCGCGCTTCCGCGAGACCTATTTCACCCGCTTCCCGGGGCTCTACTTCACCGGCGACGGCTGTCGGCGTGACGAGGACGGCTACTACTGGATCACCGGCCGGGTCGACGACGTGCTCAACGTTTCGGGGCATCGCCTCGGCACCGCCGAGGTCGAGAGCGCGCTGGTCGCCCACCCGGCGGTGGCCGAGGCGGCCGTGGTCGGCTACCCGCACGACATCAAGGGGACCGGTATCTGCGCGTACGTGCTGATCACCCCGGAGTTCGAGAGCTGGGACCCGGACGAGCTGATCGGTGCCCTCAAACAGCAGGTGCGCGAGGCGATCGGACCGATCGCCGCACCGGACCGCATCGTCATCGCGCCGGGGCTGCCCAAGACCCGCTCGGGCAAGATCATGCGGCGCATCCTGCGCAAGATCGCCGAGGGGGCGACCGGCGACCTCGGCGACACGACCACCCTCGCGGACCCGTCGGTGGTCGAGCGACTGCTCGCGGCGGCGCGCGAGTGAGCGGCCGATGGAAATGAACGAAGTGCCGGCCGCAGCGCGGCCGGGGCGCCTCTTTCCGGTCGCCGCGGTCTTCTACCTGGTGCTCGCGGTGGCCGGCCTGGCGGGCCTCTCGGCGCAGCGCGGCCGGCTCGGGCTGGCGCTGCTCGTCGACCCGGGCAGCTGGGGGACCGACCTCGCCGGCGGTATCGTCCTCGGGCTGGCGCTGCTCGGCTTGTGGGCGCTCGCGGCACGCCTGCTGCCAGCGGCGCGCCGGCTCGAACACCAGCTGCGCCGCCTGCTCGGCCCGGTGTCGCGCGGCGAGGCGCTGTCGCTCGCGCTCGTCTCGGCGGTGGGCGAAGAGCTGGTCTTCCGCGGCGCGCTGCAGAACTGGCTCGGCTGGCCGGCGGCGGCGCTGCTGTTCGCCCTCGCCCACGTCGGCCCGGGCGCGTCGATGCGGCTGTGGGCCGCCTGGGCGCTGGTCGGCGGCATCGTCCTCGGCTTCTGGACCGCCGGGCGCGGCGCCCTGCTCGGCGCCCTCGTCGCCCACTTCCTGGTCAACGCCGTCCAGCTCTGGCGCTTCGCCCGCAATGCGGAACCGCCGCCCGGACAACCCGACTAGAATCCTGGTTCGTGTCCGACTTCGACGGCTCCTCCGGATCCGCGCCCGCCGCCGGTGAGGTGACGCGGCTGCTGGTGGCCGCGCGCGGCGGCGAAGCGGGGGCCGCCGAGCAGCTGTTCGACCTCGTCTACGACGACCTGCGCCAGCTGGCGGCACGGCACGTCCGCTCACAGCGCGCCGGGCAGGGGCCGTCGACCACCTCGCTGGTGCACGAGGTCTTCCTGCGCCTCGCCCACCGCGGCGACCTGCCGTTCAACGACCGCACGCATTTCTTCGCCGTCTGCTCGCGCGCCATGCGCCAGCTGGTGATCGACGATGCGCGCTCGCGCCGCGCCGGCAAACGGGGCGGCGGGCAGGCGGCGGTCGACCTCGAGGCGGTGGCGGTGGCGGCGCCGGGGCCGGCGATGGCGCACGAGGAGCTGCTGGCGCTCGACACCGCCCTGGGCGAGCTCGAGCGCGAGGCGCCGCGCCTGGCGCAGGTGGTCGAGTGGCACTTCTTCGGCGGCCTGACCTTCGGCGAGATCGCCGCGGCGCTCGACGTCTCCGAGCGCACGGCGCTGCGCGACTGGCGAGCCGCCCGGGCGCTGCTCCACGCGCGGCTCGGAGGCGGAGCGTGAGACCCCTCTGTCAGTCGCCGCGGCGCGGCTGCGTTCTCCAGAGCGGGACTGGATTCGCTTGACCGACCGAGAGACTCCGACCGTTCCGCGGCGCGCCGCGGCAGCCTTCGACGAGCTGATCGACCTGGAGAGCGGCGAGCGCGCCGCCCGCCTGGCGGCGCTCGCCGAGGACGACCCGGCCGTCGCCCGGATCGTCGGCAGCATGCTCGCCGCCGACGCGCCCGGCCACCTCGGCGACGTCCTCCTGCAGCCGCTCAAGCGGCCCCTCGCCGGCCGCGTCGGCGGCATGGGGGAGGTCTGGGCCGGCGAACGCGAAGCGGGGGGGTTCGCCCAGCGCGCAGCGATCAAGCTGGTGCGCTCCGGGCTCGCCAGCGAGGCGGTCGTGGCGCGCTTCGCGCTCGAGCGCCAGGTGCTCGCCCGGCTCGATCACCCGGCTATCGCCCGCGTGCTCGACGGCGGCGTCGCCCCCGACGGGCGCCCCTGGTTCGCCATGGAACGGGTCGACGGCGAGCCGATCACCACCTGGGCCCGGCGGGCGGGCCTGTCGGTCGAACGGCGCCTCGAGCTGATGATCGAGGTCTGCCGCGCCGTCGACGCGGCCCATCGCTCCCTCGTCGTCCATCGCGACCTCAAGCCGTCGAACATCCTGGTCACCGCCGACGGCCACCCGAAGCTGCTCGACTTCGGCCTCGCCAAGCTGCTCGAGCCCGAGCTCGACCCGCAGCTGACGCACACCGAGATGCGCGCCCTCACCCCCGCTTACGCGGCGCCCGAGCAGGTGCTCGGTGAGCCGGTGACCACCGCCACCGACGTCTGGGGGCTCGGCGTCGTGCTCTTCGAGCTGCTCACCGGCGAGCTGCCCCACCGCCGCGGCACCCGTTCGGGGGCCGCCCTGGCGCGCCAGGTCGAGCACGAGTCGATCGAGGGGCCGTCGGCAGTGGTGCGCCGCGCCGGGGGCGAGCCCTGGCCGCGGCGGCTGGGCGGCGACCTCGACACCCTCGTCCTCCAGACGCTGCGCCGCGAACCCGAGCGCCGCTATCCGACCGCCGCGGCGCAGCGTCTGGAGGACGAGGGTGTCGAGG
>JAIOJQ010000044.1 GCA_019911865.1 Thermoanaerobaculia bacterium | reverse complement strand
ACCCTCGTCGAACGCGACGGCGCCTGGCAGGTGCAGGGGGATCCGACCGAGGGGGCCCTGCTGGTGGCGGCACGCAAGGCCGGCCTGGTGCAGGAGGACCTCGGCAAGCGCCTGCCCCGCGTCGCCGAGGTCCCCTTCTCTTCCGAGCGCAAGCTGATGACCACCGTCCGCCGCGATACCCGGGATGGCGGCCATCTCCTCGTCTTCAGCAAGGGGGCGCCCGACGTCCTGCTGGCGCTGTGCACCCACGAGATGGTCGGCGACTCGCCGCGGCCACTCACCGCCGCGCGGCGTGCCGGGATCCTCGCCGCGGCCGAAGCGCTGGCCGAGGCAGCGCTGCGCACCCTCGGCGTCGCCCTGCACCAGCTCGGCACCGGGCCCCTCCCCGGCGGCGAGCCGAAGGGGCCGCAACTCGAGCGCGAACTGGTCTTCGCCGGCCTGATCGGCATGATCGACCCGCCGCGCGACGAGGCGGCGGATTCGGTGGCGCGGGCGCGCGCCGCCGGCATTCGCCCGCTGCTGATCACCGGCGACCACCCGCGCACCGCCTCGGTGATCGCGCGCGAGCTCGGCATCGCCGACGACGACCGGGTGGTGACCGGCGCCGAGCTGGCGCGGATGACCGAGGCGGAGCTCGACCAGGAGCTGACGCACACCCGGGTCTTCGCGCGCGTCGACCCCATCCACAAGCTGCGCATCGTCGCCGCGCTGCAGCGCGCCGGGGCGATCGTGGCGATGACCGGCGACGGGGTCAACGACGCGCCGGCGCTCAAGAAGGCCGACATCGGCGTCGCGATGGGGATCACCGGCACCGACGTCTCCCGCCAGGCCGCCGACCTGGTGCTCGCCGACGACAACTTCGCCACCCTCGTCGCGGCGGTCGAGGAGGGGCGGGCGATCTTCGACAACATCCGCAAGTTTCTGCGTTTCCTGCTGTCGTCGAACACCGGCGAGGTGATGACGATGTTCTTCGGCGTGCTGCTGGCGGAGCGTCTGGGGCTGCCGACCGCCGAGGGCAAGGTGGTGCTGCCGCTGCTGGCGACCCAGGTGCTGTGGATCAACCTGGTGACCGACGGCGCGCCGGCGCTCGCCTTCGGCGTCGATCCGCCGGCGACCGACCTGATGCGGCATCCGCCGCGCTCGGCCACCGAGTCGGCGGTCACCGCCCGCATGTGGCGGGGCATCGCCGGCGTCGGCGCGACCATGGCCGCCGCCACCCTCTTCGTGCTCGACGCCAGCCTGCCCGGCGGCTTCGTCGCCGGCAGCGGCACGCTCGCCTACGCGCAGACGATGGCCTTCACCACCCTCGTGCTGGCGCAGCTGTTCAACGTCTTCAACGCGCGCTCGGGGGAGGTCAGCGCCTTCGTCCACCCCTTCTCGAACCCCTGGCTGCAGGCCGCCGTGGCGATCTCGCTGGCGCTCCAGGCGCTGGCGCTCTACCTGCCGCCGATGCAGCACGCCTTCGGCACGGTGCCGCTCGGCGCCGCCGACTGGCTCGCCTGCACCGCCGCTGCGAGCAGCGTGCTGGTGCTGCGCGAACTCTGGAAGCTCGCCGCGCGCCTGCGGTCTCAGTCGAAGTCGCCGAGCTCGGTGACGAGGCCGGGCGGACGCACGGCTGCCAGGTAGTGGTGCGGCCCGTGTTCGACCAGGGAGTAGCGCGCCGCGTCGCGGCTCCGGGCGGTGCCGAACAGGGCGAGCAGTGAGCGCGGCACCTCGCGGATGCTGGCCAGCTGCCGCACCGGCGCCGGGGACGCCCGCCACGCCCCGTCTTCCCAGCGGACCTCGTGGCCGAGGTGAGAGAAGCGCCCCCAGGAGGCCGCCGGCAGGGCGGGGATCAGGTCGCGGGTGCGGACGTGGCGGAGGATCCGCGCTTCGATGCCGCGCGCTTCGGCGGGCAGGTCGCCGCAGGTGGCGAGCGGCTGGCCGAAGGTGTGGAGGGCGCGCAGCCGCTCGACCAGCGCGCGATGCTCCTGCCGTCCGGCCAGCGAGAGGGCGAAGAGCACCGCCATGGCGCCACCCAGGCTGTGGCCGGTGACGAAGAGCGCTTCGAGCGGCTGGGCGACCTGCCGCCGCGGATCGGCCAGTGAACGTCCGGCGAGGGCGTGCGAGAGTTCCTCGAGCACACTCCAGCAGGTCGCCCGCATGTTGCGCCGGAAGCCGGCGTGGACCGGCACGCGGGCGCTGCCGACTTGCATCTCCTCCGGACCGACGTCGGCGTCGCCCAGCCAGTTGGCGAGGTTGGTCGGCTCGGTGCCGCGGTAGCCGAGCAGCACCACCCGGCCGCAGCGGCTCTGCACCAGGTAGGCGGTCGAAAAGACGAACATCGCGTCGACCGCCTGGTCGATCCGCACGCACGCCCCGCCCGCCAGCCCCAGCCGTCCCATCACCGTCGCCACCGTCGCGGTGTCCGCGTAGGCGTACGCCGAGAGCGCTCCGAGCACGTGCGCCACCGTCGGGCCGCCGTCCGCCGCGAGCAGCTCCTCGGGCAGCGCCGGATGGATCGGGAACGGCTCCCCGACCGCATCGATCTCGCGCCGCTCGAGCTTCAATGTCCGCCCTCCGAGAGGCCGGGCGGCGCGGCACATCTCGCTGGACGAAGGTTCACCGGCCCGGAGCGCCCAAAAGGCCCTGGAGCACCAGCGGACGGCCGAGATGGCGCTCGGCGAGGGTGGCGATCTCCTCGCGCATCGAGGCGGCGAGGGCGGCCTTCCCGGCGTCGGGAAGGAAGCTGTGGCCGACCGCGGCGAGCGCCAGGCCGGCGAGGACCTCGGGGGTGTAGTCCCAGGCCTCGGCGAGGCGCAGATACTCGCGCGACAGGGTGGTGTCGAAAAGCGCCGGGTCGTCGGTGTTGACCGATACCTCGAGCCCGGCGCGGCGCAGGCGGTCGAAGGGGTGGGCGGCGAGGTCGGGGGCGACGCCGAGCAGCAGATTCGAGGTCGGGCAGACCTCGAGCGGCGTGCGCCCGGCGCGCAGCCGCTCGATCAGGCCGGCGTCCTCGATCGCCCGCACCCCGTGGCCGATCCGTTCGGCGCCGCACGCGTCGAGCACCGCCAGGACCGAAGCCGGACCGGCGTGCTCGCCGGCGTGCGCGACGCAATGAAGGCCGTGGCGGCGCGCCTCCTCGAAGTGGCCGGCGAACGGCTCGCTCGGGCAGACCGCCTCGCGGCCGGTCAGCCCGAGCGCCACCACGATCCCCCGCTCGTGCCCCTCGATCGCCCACTCGAGCGTCGGGTCGGCGGTCGCCGAGCCGACGTCGCGCACGATGTCGGGGATCAGGCGCAGCACCACCCCGCGCTGGCGCTCGGCGGCGCGGATCGCCTCCTCCATCGCCTCGAGGATCTCGTCGATCGGCAAACCGTTCTGCCAGTGCGTGCCGATGGTGAAGTGGATCTCCGAGTAGCGGATGTTCTCGCGTTCCTGGTCGGCGGCGAACTCGGCGATCAGCAGCGCGAAGTCCTCGGGATCGCGCAGCACCGCCGAGCAGGCGAGGTAGACCTGGACGAAATGATCGAAGTCGCGGAAGCGGAACCACTCGCGCAGCCCCGCGACGTCGGCGGCGGGCAGCGAGATTCGCCGCCGGCGCGCCAGCTCGAGCAGCGTGCGCGGCGCCATTGCCCCCTCGAGGTGGACGTGCAGCTCCACCTTCGGCAGGGCGCGGACGAACTCGGCGAGGCTCATCGCCCGGCGCTCTCCCCGCCGGCGACGCGATCGGCCGCCAGGCGCTCCGCCATCGCCGCGATCACCGGCGGCGGCACCAGGCCCTCGATGTTGCCCCCCAGCCGGAAGACCTCCTTGACCAGGCGGCTCGACAGGTAGCTGTAGTCCTGACGCGGCATCATGAAGACCGTCTCGACGCGCGGGTTGAGGTGGCGGTTCATCAGCGCCATCTGGAATTCGTACTCGAAGTCGGAGACCGCGCGCAGGCCGCGGATGATCGTCGTGGCTCCGAGGCGGTCGAGGTAGTCGACCAGCAGCCCCGAGAAGCTCTCAACCCGGCAGAAGCCCAGCTCGCCGACCTGCTCCTCGATCATCGTCACCCGTTCGGCGACGCTGAACATCGGCTGCTTCTCGTCGTTGCCGAGCACCGCGACGACCACTTCGTCGAAAATCGGCCGGCAGCGCGCCACCAGATCGAGGTGGCCGTGGTGGATGGGGTCGAAGGAGCCCGGGTAGACGGCGATGCGCTTTCTCATCGCTCCAGCTCCCGCAGCAGGTCGAAGGTACGGTCGTTGAAGGCGGCGTCGCCGAGGCGGACGAGCACCATCCGGGCGCCCGCGGGGATTTCGTTCACTACCAGCTCCTCCGTTCGTCCGTCGATCAGCCCGTCCGTCGCCGCGAGCGACTTCCACGGCCCGCCGTCGATCGAGATCTCCGCCGTGCGCAGGGGGCTCAGCGGATCGTACACCGTCAGTCGGGCGCCTCCCGCCTCGCGGCGCGCAGCGCGCAGCTGCGGCGGCGCGTGGTCGATGGTCACCGGCTCGGAGACCTCGCTCGCCGCGAGCTCCGTCCGCGGCTCGTTCACCGCCGCGTCGGTGACCGTCAGGCGGAAGCGCCAGAGGCCGTCGGGAAGCACCGTGGCGTCGAACGACCAGAGGTCGGCGTCGAGGTCGTCCGCCATCTCGAACCAGTTTCCGCTCCCCTCGCGTCGCACCTCGAGGCGCGAGCGCACCGCGTCGCCGTTCGGATCGGTGACCTTCCAGCGCAGCGTCCGCCACCCCTTGCGCCACACCGTCTTGGTGCGCTCGTCGCGGCCGAGCGACGGCTCGAGCGTGGTGAAGATCCCCTCGCGGTTGGGGCTCGCCGGCTCGTAGATCTGATCGGCCGGGTTGAAGCCGGTGGGCACCGGGATCTGCCCGGGGTCCATCACCGTGAAGCGCTCGATCACCGGCCGCAGGTTCTGCTGCCGGTAGGAGAGCTCGGTCTGGGCAATGCGCGGCGAGGCGGCGCCTCCGGTCAGGGTGATGCGGTACTGCACGTAGCGCGCGGCGGGTACCTCGGCCAGCGACACCTCGTCGCCGGTCGCTTCGGCCGTCCAGGCCGACCAGGTGCGGTCGGGCTCGGCCGAGTTGCCGGAGCGGAAGGAGAGGCGCACGGCGCTGCCCGGCGGCGCTTCGCCGCGCCAGCGGAAGACGCCGAAGCGGGCCGCCTGGCCGGCGTCGAGCGCCGTGCTGGTGTAGGTACCCGAACGCTCGCGGCCGCCGGTGAAGCGCCAGACCACCGCGGCGTTGGTGGTCAGCAGCGCCGGGCCCTCGGCACCGGGAACCAGGCCGACGATCTGGCGCTCCTCGAGGTCCTTCTCGAGTCGCAGCCGCTCCCCCTCGACCACGTAGAGCTTCCCCTCGAGGCCGGTACCGACCCACAGCCGCGAGCCGTCCGGCGCCGCCAGCAGCGAGAAGATCGTCTCGTCCGCAGAGCTCCAGACCGCCTCGACCGAGCCGCCGGGCAGGATCCGCAGCAGTTCGCTGCGGGCGCCGCGGGCGTCGGCGGCGCGCGAGCCGGTGGTCACCCCCGCCGCCTCCCCCTCGCCTTCGACGACGACCACGACCGCCGCCTCCTCGCCGCCCTCCGCCGCCTCCTTCGCGGCGGCCGGCGCCTTCGGCGCCGCGTCGAGGAAGCTCGACTCGGAGGCGAGCACTGCCGCCCAGATCGCTCCGTCCTGCCCCGGCGCGAACGCCACCACCTCCGACAGCGAGGCGTCGTGCACCGTGCGCATCCCGCCGCGGGCGTCGCGCCGCAGCGTCAGACCCGAGGGCGCCGTACCGATCAGCAGCTCGCCGTCCGGCAGCGCCAGCAGGCTGCGCAGGTGGGTCTCTTCGGCGTCGAAGGCAATGGCGCCGCTCCCCTTGCCGGTCACCCGCCAGAGCCGCCCCTCGGTGCCGGTGGCCACCCAGAGCGCCCCGTCGCTGCCGCGCGCGAGGGCCCAGATGTAGGTCTCCCCCGGTTCGAACCAGATCTCCGCCTGGCCGCCGGCGATCCGGTAGATCCGGCCGTCGGGCGACGTGCCGGCGAACAGGGTGCCGTCCGGGTCGGCCCAGAGCGCGAAGACCACCGGTTCGGGAGCGTCGAACAGCGGCGTCACCGTGCCGTCCGCCGCCACGTGCAGCACCTTCCCCTCGTTGCCGGTGCCGACCGCCCAGCCGTCGGGCAGCCGGGCGAACGAGAAGGCGAACGGCTCGGCCACCGCGGCGACCCGCTCGGCGACGTCGGCGAGCGCCAGCACGCCGTGGGCGTCGAGCGAGACGTTGGCGAGCGTCCCCTGCTGGAAGGCGGCCGGGGTGCGGGTCGAGAAGATCCGGCTCGACGCCGCGGCCAGCGGCGCGGCCGCGAGCAGCAGCACGGCGAGCGCCGTGACGGGTCCGATACGCATCCTCACTCCTTCCGCGAGCCGCCCGGCCCGCCTTCGCTGGTCGGCGCGCCGG
>JAIOJQ010000043.1 GCA_019911865.1 Thermoanaerobaculia bacterium | reverse complement strand
GGGGCAGCCTCGCGCGGCCGGCGGTCAACGGGCAGGCGGAGTGGAGTGATGGGCGCTACCTGCCGGTCGGCCTGCCGCACGTGGTGGACCGGGTCCGCGCCCTCGCCCTCTTCTATCCCGACGCCGTGGTGCTCGACCGGTTCGCCGCCGACTTCGCCGGCGGCAAGCTGCAGGGCACCGGCCGCGTCGATCTGCCGGGCGACTCGAAGGCGCTCGCGTATCGCTTCGAGGTGGCGGCCCGCGAGGTGGCGCCGCGCTGGCCGGCCGGGTGGCAGCTGCGCGGTGATGCCGATCTGGTGCTGGCCAGCAGCGAGGAGGGGCGGCAGCTGCGCGGCGACATCCGGTTCGACCGCGTCTGGTACCTGCAGGATCTCCAGCTCACGCCGGCTCAGCTGGTCCAGCGCCTGCTCTCGCGCGGCCGGCTGGAGGTCGCGGAGACCGACGAGCTGCTGTCGACGACCTCTCTGGCGCTGGTGGTGCACGGACCCGGTGCCGTGCGCGTGCGCAACAACGTGGCGCGCCTGTCGGGTTCGGCGGACCTGGCGGTACGGGGCACGCTCGCTCGCCCGGTTCTCTTCGGCGACGTGACCCTCGAAAGCGGCGGCACGGTCGAGTACGGTGGCAACCGCTACGTTGTCGAACGGGGAGAGATCGCCTTTCTCAACCCGTCGCGCATCGAGCCGCTGCTCGACGTCGTCGCCCATTCGCGCATCGACCAGTACGACGTGACGCTCAACCTCAACGGCTCGCTCGAGCGGCTCAACACCACCTTCTCCTCCGACCCGCCGCTGGCCGACCTCGACATTCTCGGCCTGATCGCCACCGGAGCGCCGGTCGAGCGCGCGGCCTTCTCCGAGGTCGCACCGGCGGCCGACACGACCGCCGACAGCGGCGCCGCCGAGGCGCTGCTCTACGGCCAGGCGGCCTCGCTGCTGACGGCGAGAGTCGGCAAGCTCTTCGGTTTCGATCGGCTGCAGGTCAAGCCGCTGACCTCGGGCGACACGGTCTCGACGGCTGCCATCACGGTCGGCAAGCGCCTGTCGAGCCGGCTCTACGTCACCTATTCGCTCGACCCCTCCTCGACCGCGCAGCAGGTGCTGCAGGCGGAGTGGCGGCTGAGCGACAATCTCGTGCTCGTCCTCACCCAGAACGGCAACGAGTCGTACGCCGTCGACGCGCGTTGGGAGTCGCGCTTCTGATGCGCCGGCGGCCCGCGGCGTGGAGTGCGGCACTGCTGCTGCTCGCGGCCGTCGCGGGCCGGGCGCAGGAGCCGCTGGTACGGGTCTCGGTGCGCAGCGAGGTGCCGCTCGAAGTCGCGGAGATCGAGCCGCTGCTGGCGCTGCGCCCCGGCGAGCCGGCCGACGAGGAGCGGATTCGCCGCACGGTGCGCAACCTGCGCCTCGCCGGGCTCGCCGCCGAGATCGAGGTGCTCGTCGAGTCGAGCGACGCCGGACCGCAGGCAATCGTCGTCCTGCGCCCCGATGTGCGGGTCGACGAGGTCACGGTCTCGGGCGAGACCGGAATCGACGCCGAAAAGCTCGCCGCCGAGCTCGAACAGCGGGCCGGGCATCCGCTGCGCGAGGACCGGGTCCTGCGCGGCCTCTACGCGGTGCAGGACCGGCTCACCGACGAAGGGTTCCGCGGCGCGCGCGTGCAGCTGGCGGTCGACGTCGACGAAGCGACCCGGCGGGCGCGGGTCGACTATCGGGTCACCGCCGGCCCGCGTTCGCGGGTCGGTGAGGTGCACCTGGAGGGACTGCCGGAGGAGGTCGCCGAGGCGGAGGCGCTGGCGGCGCTGCGCGCCCGGCCGGGGCAACCGCTGCGCCGGGTCGACGTGCGCGACGACGCCGAGCGGCTGGCCCGCTTCCTGATCGGCCGCTCGTTCCGCCTGGCCGAGGTCGAAGCGGCGGTCGAGAGTCCCGGAGCATCCGCGGAGACGGTCGCTCTCGCCTGGCGGATTCAGGCCGGCCCCCGCGTCGAGCTCGAGGTGGTCGGCGCCGAGCGCAAGCTGCTCGAGAAGCGCGGCCTGCTCCCCTTCCTCGGCGACGCTGGATACGACGAGGCGCTCCTCGTCCAGTCGGTCGGGCTGATCCGCGCCTTCTACCAGGCCCGGGGTCACCATGGTGTCGAGGTGCGCAGCTCCGAGGAGCGCTCGCCGGAGCGGTTGCGCCTGCGCCTCGAGGTCGACCCCGGGCCGCGCGCCACCCTGGTCGAGCTCGCCTTCGAAGGCAACGAGGCGTTCAGTGACGAACGTCTGGCACGGCTGATGCTCACCGCGCCCCGCCGGCTGCTCTCGCCGGGCAGCGGCCGGCTGGTCGACGACGTGCTGAGCGAGGATCTCTCCAACCTGCGCTCGTTCTATGCCCTGGCCGGCTTCGATCACGTGCGCGTCGGACCGGCCCGGGTCGAGGTGCGCGGCGAGGAGGAGCTCGGCCTCATCGTGCCGATCGCCGAGGGGCAGCGGCGCATGGTCGCCGAAGTCACACTGGCCGGCGTCGCGGCGCTCGATGCGGAGAAGTTGCGCGACGAGCTGCCGTTGCGGGCCGGCGGGCCCTACCACCGGCTGCTGCTCGAGTCGAGCGTCGAGCGGATCCGCTCGCGCCTCGAGGAGGCGGGGTACCGGGCGGCGATCGTGGTGCCGGAGGTCGTCTGGAGCTCCGGCTCGACGGTGGCCACGGTCTCGTTCCGGGTGCTCGAGGGGGATCGCTCGACCGCCGAGGCAATCCTGGTGCGCGGCAACCGCCGCACGCCGACGCCGATCGTCCGCCGTTTCCTCGGCATCGCTCCCGGCGATCCGATCTCCAATACGCGGGTGCTCGACGTGCAGCGTCGTCTCTACCGGCTGGGCGTCTTCTCGCGCGTGCAGGTCGACCTGCCGGTCACCGGGTCGGGCGCCGTGGCGAGCGAGGTGCTGATCGAGCTCGAAGAGGGGCGCACGCGGACGATCTCCTACGGTGCCGGCTACGATTCCGAGAGCGGCCTGCGCGGCCTGCTGCGCATTACCGAGGCGAACCTCGGCGGGCGGCTGATCAACGTCCAGTTCGACGCCCTCGTCTCGGAGAGCGACGAGGTCTACCGGCTGCTGGCACGCCAGCCCTACCTCGGACCCTGGCAGGTGGAGGTACGGGCGCTCGCGTATCAGGAGGCGGAGGACCGGCCGCAGTTCCAGGTCGACCGCCGCGGCCTGCAGCTCGGGCTCGAGCGGGAGTTCGGGGACCTGCGAGCGGGACTCTTCTGGGACTACCGGATCGTCGAGACCGTTTACGGGGCCGACGGTGAGGGGGGCGAGATCACCGACGAGGTGATTCCGCTCGAGAGCCGCGAGGCGAGGGTGGCGAGCCTGACGCCGACGCTCTTCTGGGACCATCGCGACGACCCGATCGCGCCGACCCGCGGCTGGAGTCTGGCGGCGCAGTTCGAGCGCGCCTTCCCGGCCTTCGCCGCCGACGCCGAGTTCGACCGCTTCTTCGCCCAGGCGACGTGGATCGTGCCGCTGCGCCGCGCCGGGCAGGTGGCGCTGTCGCTGCGCGGCGGCGCAATCGATCCGCGCGCCGCGCCGCGCGACCCGACGCTCGACACCTTCGACGCGGTGCCGGCGGCCGAGCGCTTTTACGCCGGCGGTCGCACCAGCCATCGCGCCTTTCCGCGCGACGAGCTCGGCATCGCCGGCGAAACGCTGCGGGTGGTGGAGGGGAAGGACCCGGTGCCACTCGGCGGCGGCCTGCTGGCGCTCGCCAACCTCGAGTGGCGCTTCCCGCTCGCCGGCGCGTTCGGCGGCGTCGTCTTCCTCGACGGCGGCAACCTCTGGCGCGAGGCCGCCGATTTCGACCCCGGCGAGGCGCGCTGGGGGGCTGGCACGGGTCTGCGCTACCTGTCGCCGATCGGGCCGCTGCGCCTCGAAATCGGCTGGAACCTCGACCCGGAGCCGTGGGAAGAGGACTACGTCTGGTTCTTCAGCCTCGGCAACGCTTTCTGAGTCCGGGACCCGGGTGGGGAGAAGGAGACGTCGGCCGAGCCCCTGCCGGGGTGGCGCCCGGGGCGTTGGCGACAGGTCGTCGCGATGGGTGACTTCGGCCGAGCCCCTGCCGGGGTGGCGGCCGGGGCGTTGGCGACAAGTCGTTGCGTCGGGTGACTTCGGCCGAGCCCCTGCCGGGGTGGCGGCCGCGCCGGGGCGCTTCCAGTCGGCCGTCGCTTCGGTCGGTACCCCGGATCTATTCAGATAAAGACCTCTGGAGGACGGGGACCCCCCGCCACTTCGCGCCGTCCGACTGGAAGCGCCCCGGCTCCCCTCGGGTGGCCCGCCTCGGGGCTCTCCGTCCGCAGAGGCAGCCTGCCCAACTCACCCTTGTCTCTTTTCGTCTTTGTCTTTCCCTTCCATGGAGCTTTTGCCTTTGCTTCTGCCTTTAACAAAAAGGCCTTGTCTTTCTCCCCGCCCGAGAAACGTGTTTGACCCTTCGGGGAGGCGGCAGTAGACTTTCCCGGCGGCGCGTCGAGGCCGCAACTCCTTCCGGCAGACCCACTTGTCCTCTCCCGAGAGCTTTGCCGCCGTCCCCGCCAGGTCGCCGGCGTTGCCGTTCGTCGGCGTCGACGAGGCGGCGCGGCTCTTCCGCGCCGGCCAGTTCGTCATCCTGGTCGACGACGAGGACCGCGAGAACGAGGGGGACTTGGCGATCGCGGCGCAGTTCGCCACGCCGGAGGCGGTCAATTTCATGGCGACGCACGGCCGCGGGCTGGTCTGCGCCGCGCTTACCGCCGAGCGCTGTGACGAGCTCGACCTGCCGCTGATGGTGTCGCGCAACACGTCGCCCTTCGGCACTGCCTTCACCGTTTCGATCGAGGCGCGCGGCCGGGTGACGACCGGCATCTCGGCGGCCGATCGCGCCGCGACGCTGCAGGCGGTTGCCGACCCCGCGACCGGACCGGACGACCTGCTGCGCCCCGGCCACATCTTTCCGCTGCGCGCCCGCCGCGGCGGCGTGCTCAAGCGGGCCGGGCAGACCGAGGCCTCGGTCGACCTGGCGCGCATCGCCGGGCTGACGCCCGCCGCCGCCATCTGCGAGATCATGAACGCCGACGGCACGATGGCGCGCGTCCCCGACCTGATCGAGTTCGCGCGCCGCCACGACCTGCGCATCCTCACCGTCGCCGAGCTGATCCGGCATCGGCTGCGCACCGAGCGGCTGGTCGAGCGGATTGCTTCGCCGAAGCTGCCGACGCGCCACGGAGACTTCCGCCTCCACGCCTACCGCGCCACGCCGAACGGCGAGGAGCACCTCGCCCTGGTGATGGGCGAGGTGCGCGGTGACGAACCGGTGCTGGTGCGTGTCCACAGCCAGTGCCTGACCGGTGACGTCCTCGGCTCGACTCGCTGCGACTGCGGCGTGCAGCTCGACACGGCCCTCGCCCGCATCGGCGAGGTCGGCCGCGGCGTGCTGCTCTATCTGCTGCAGGAGGGCCGCGGCATCGGCCTGGTCAACAAGCTGCGCGCCTACGAGCTGCAGGACGGCGGCCACGACACCGTCGAGGCCAACGAGCGGCTCGGCTTCGCCGCCGACCAGCGCGACTACGGCGTCGGGGCGCAGATCCTGCTCGACCTCGGCGTCCGTCGACTGCGGCTGATGACCAACAACCCGGGCAAGTACGTCGCCCTCGCCGGCTACGGCCTCGAGATCACCGAGCGGGTGCCGCTCGAGATCCCGCCGACCGCCGAGAGTCGCGACTACCTGCGCACCAAGCGCGACAAACTCGGCCACCTGCTGACGCTGGTCTGAGGCGCCGGCTCAGAGGTAGCCGAGCGCCTTCAGCTGCTCGACCATCTCCGCGTCGATCTCCGTCCGCCCCGGCGCGTCCCGATCGCGCAGCTCCAGGCGCCGCTGGTCGTTCCGGGCCGCGATGCGCGCCAGCGCGCCGGCGAGGCGGACGCGGTCGTCAGGACGGATTGCCGCCAGATCCTCGCGCTCGCGCGGGTCGAGCTCGAGATCGAACAGCAACTCGCCGCGCTGGCCCAGCGAGAGGAGCTTGAGGTGGCGCGAGATCAGCGCGCGGTGGTGCAGGCGCGGCGTCGCACCGTCCTCCTCCAGAGTCACGATCTTCTCGGCGAGGACGGGTGCCGGCGCTGCCGGCGCACCGCCCTCCATCAGGGCGCGCAGGGAAGCCGCCTGGGGAGCTTCGAACCCCTGGACCCCGGCCAGGTCGAGCAGCGTGGGCGCCAGGGCGACGAGGCCGACGGGAGCGTCGACCACCTGGCCGGCGAGGACCCGGTCCGGGTGGCGAATCATCAGCGGCACGTGCAGCACCTCGTCGTAGAGCTGGTCGTGGAGGAACCGACCGTGCTCGTGGAACTCCTCGCCGTGGTCCGACATCACCGCGACGAGAATCCGCTGTGGCATGCGATCGATCTGATCGAGCAGGCGACCGATCTCGTCGTCGGTCTGGCGGATCTCGCCGTCGTAGAGCGCGATCGCCTTGCGCAGGTCGGCCGGAACTTCCGGGTCGATGCGGCTCCAGAAGAGGCGACGCTTCTCCGCGAAGTCCTCCCCCTCGGCGAGCTGCGCGTCGAAGGCTTCCTGCGAGCCGAGGACGGGTCCCGCGTACTCCTTCTCCCAGAGCTCGTTGTACGGGGCGGCGGGCAGATAGGGATCGTGCGGCCGGTAGGTGTGGAAGAAGAGGAAGAACCGCTCCGCGGGGCGGCTGGCCAGGTCCGCCAGACGGTCGATCGCCGGCTGCACCTCGCTGCCGGTGCCCCGGTACTCCTCGAAACCCCGCCCGAACCCGTAGGCGGGCGAGACGTTGCCGCCCGCGTGATAGCCGAAGGTGCGCAGGCCGCCGGCCGCCAGGCGTTCGGGCAGCGTGACCACGGCGGCGGTCAGCGGCCGGGCCTCGCTGGCGGAACGGGTGTTGCGCACGCCGTGCACCGACGGGTGGAGCGCGGTGAAGACCGACATGTGGGAGTCGGCCGTGTGGTAGGAGGCCGCGTAGGCGCGGGCGAAGCGGGTCGCCTCGGCGGCAAAGGCGTCGAGGCGCGGCGACGTGTCCCGCTCGTAGCCGTAACTGCCGAGATGATCGGCGCGCAGGGTGTCGATCGAGATCAGCACGACGCTGCACCCGGAGCAATCGAGCGACGGCGGGGGAGTCGCAGCCGGCCCCCCGCAGCCGGACAGCGCCAGCAGGGCCGCGAGCGTTACGGTCAAGAGTCCGGACAAAGAAAAAGAGGAGAGGGCCCGAGGCCCTCTCCTCCCGTACGGCGGTCGAACCGACCGGATCAGCGGTAGGACTCGAACTCGTCGAAGTGGTAGGCGCCGCCGGTGGCGTTGGCACCCGAGCCGGCGAGCAAGCCCTGACGGTAGTTGTCGACCTGCAGCGTGTCGGTGTCGAGTCCGGTGATCGACTCCTCGGCGGTCGTCGGGGCGAGGCGGCGGACGAACAGCGAGCCGTCATTGGCGCCCGGCGCCGTCGCGGCGGTCCACTCGATCTCGACCTGGCGGGGCTGATTGATGTTGGTCTGGAACATCAGGAACATGCCGGGACCAGACACGAAGCTGCCGGTGTCGGCCTTGTACCAGGTGTTGAGGCGCATCGAGTTGTCCGAGCCGTTGCGACGAAGGAACAGCAGGACGTGCTGCGCCGCGACGTCGTCACCAAGGCCGGCGATACGGATCGACTTGTTCTGCGCGTTGATCGCGGTGGTCGCCGGGTTGATCCAGAAGCGGGCGCGGTAGTGGGTCTCGTTGTTCGGGTGGGCGCTCTCGACGTAGACGTTGTTGGTCGAGCCGTCGAGGTTGACCGACAGGCCCTGGGTGGTGCCGTTCATGGCGGCGCCGGGGACGACGGTCAGAGTGTTGGCGGCGAAGGCGCCGGACGCGACCAGGAGGGCGGTTCCGGCAAGGGCGAGGGTCTTCTTCATGAACGGCTCCTTTTCTCGAGCTTCGTAGCTGGGGTGGAGATTTATTCCTGCCCCTGAAGACGGTGAATTGGAGGGCATCTTGCCACTCCTCGGAGGTTTCGTCCAGAACCGGGAGGATCTACCGTAAGTGTTTGGCTACGCTGGTTTTGCGGATCAAAGGTAGCCGAGGCTGCGGAGCGTCTCACGCTCCCTGGGGCCGAACAGCTCCCCTTCGGCCTGCCGCAAGGTCGGTCGCTCGCGGCGCAGCCGGCGCAGTTCGGCGATGAGCCGCGTGCGCAGCTCGGCGACCTCCTGCGGCCGCTCGGCGGCGAGGTCCACCCGCTCGCCGGGGTCGGCCGCCAGGTCGTAGAGCTGCGTCGCCGAGTCGGCGAAGTCCCAGACCAGCAGCCGCTGGTCGGCGCGCAGGCCGTAGCGCGTGCGGCGCAGCTTGTCCTGTCCGACCAGAACCGCGTGCGCCCCTGGCGCGGCCGGAGCGAGCAGGTCGAATCCCTGATGGGCCGCCGGCGGCGGCAGCCCGGCGAGCCGCGCCAGGGTCGGCGCCAGGTCTTCCAGGCCGACCGGGCGCGGGTCGACCCTGCCGCCTGTCGCTTTGCCGGGCGGACGGATCAGCAGCGGGACGCGAAGGCTCTCCGCGTAGACCTGGTTGTGCAGGAAGCGGCCGTGCTCGCGGAACTCCTCGCCGTGATCGCTCACCACCACCACGGCGCCGCGGGCGAGGAATCCCGACGCCTCGAGATGATCGAACAGCTCGCCGAGGGCGTCGTCGAGCTGCCGCGCGCCGCGGCGATAGAGCTCGAAATGGAGCTCCCGGTCGCGCTCCGAGACCTCGCGCTGCTCGCGGTCGGCCCAGAGCAGGTAGTCGGTGGCGCAGCGCTGCTCGGCGTCGCAGAGGGCCGAGTCGGGGATCTCGAGGTCGCTGCGATAGGCCGGCTCGGAGTGGTACGAGAGCCGGTTGCCGTCGAAGCCGAAGTCGGAGTGGGCGTCGAAGATGTGGGCGAACAGGAAGGCCGGGCGCCCTTCGCTCTGCGCGCGGGCGAGCTCGGCCTCGACCCGGTCGATGATGCGGCCGGCCGCCGCCAGGCCCATCGGGATCTCCTCGTAGAGCTCGAAGCCGCGATCGAAACCGAAGCCGGCCTTGAGCCAGCTGCTCGTCTGCAGGCCGGCCGTGGCGTAGCCGGCCTGGCGGAAGACCTCCGCCAGCGTCTCGATCTCGGGGGAGAGCACGTCCTTCTCGGTGGTGACGAAGTGGGTCTCCGGATGCGCCCCGGTGAGCAGCGTCATGTGCGACGGCAGGGTGAAGGCCATCGGCGCGAAGGCGTTGGGGAAGCGGACCGCCCCGGCGGCGAAGGCCGCCAGGCGGGGCATCTCCGGCGTACCGTCGGGCCGCCGCGCCTCCAGCAGGTCGGCCCGCAGCGTGTCGAGCGAGACGACGAGGACATCGGGGCGGGGCGCCGGCGGGGCGGCCGGACGGTCGCATCCGGTCAGGCCGCCGAGCAGCAGGCCGAGTGCGGAGGCGAGGAGCGTGGCCGGGGTGCGCATCGAGGTTGTCCGGCTCGTCGCCGGATCGCTATCCTACCCGCCCGGATTGCGGGGCAGGCGCGAGGCGGAGGAGCGGACGATCGAACGGCAGCCAGGGGAGTCGGGAGCGGCGCGTCGCGGAGTTCGCCGGGGGCGGCTGGCAGGCCTCTGCCTGGCGCTCGCGCTGGCGATGCTGCCGCTCGCCTGCCGGCCGCCCGAACCGCCGCGCCATCTGGTCATCCTCTGCATCGACACCCTGCGGGCGGACCGCGTCGGGCACCTCGGCTCCCCGATCGCGCGGACGACCCCGGCACTCGACCGGCTCGCGGCATCCGGAGTCACTTTCGAGCGCGCTTGGGCGGCGTCGAGTTGGACGGTGCCTTCGGTGGCGAGCCTGTTCACCTCCCGGCTGCCGCACCGGCACGGCGCGGGTGTCGCCGGCGAGATCAAGCTGCTCGGCGACAGCTCGCCGCCGGGCGGCATCCGGCCCGGCCTGGCGACCCTCGCCGAGGTGTTGCAGGCGCGCGGCTTCGCCACCGCCAGCTTTGCCGCCAACCCCTTCCTCTACGGCCGCTTCCGGGACGGGTTCGAAGTCGCGGTCACCGAGCGCGTGAGCGCCGCCGAAGTGGTCGACCGCGGGCTCGAGTGGCTTGCCGGTCGCGAGGAGCGGCGGCGCTTCCTCTACCTGCACTTCATGGACGCGCACGAGCCGAATCACCCGCCGCAGGGCTACTTCGAGCAGTTCGCGAACCCCGGCGCGGTTCCGACTCCCGACGACGGGAGGTGGATCGACCCGTGGCGCAGCGTCGACGACCTCGCGGACCCCGCGTTCCTCGCCCACAAGGATCGGCGCCAGGCCGCCTACGCCGCCGCGGTGCGCTACGTCGACGACGAGATCGCGCGCTTCCTCGCGGGCCTGGCGCGGCTGGGTCTGCGCGACGACACGCTGATCGTGGTGACCGCCGACCACGGCGAGGAGTTCTGGGAGCACGCCGCGATCGAGCGCGGCTGGGGGGACGATCCGCGCGGCATCTGGGGCGTCGGGCACGGCCACGCCTTCTTCGAGGAGCAGCTGCGCGTCCCCCTGATCCTCGCCGGCGGCGGCGTGCCGGACGGCGTCCGCTCGCCGTGCGCGGCGAGTCTGATCGACGTCCCGCCGACCGCCTTCGCCCTGCTCGGCCTCGAGCCCGAGCCGGACTGGCAGGGGACCGATCTGGCCGGCAGCTTCCGGCGTGCCGACCCCGCCTGCTCCGGACGGGCCGTTTTCGCCGCTTCGAGCGCCTACGGACCCGAGGGACTCGCCATCCGGATCGGCGACGAAAAGTTCTATCGGCGCGGCGGCCAGCCGGATCTGCGCTTCGACCTGGCGCGGGACCCGGGTGAGCACCAGGCGCTCGCCGTCGAGGCGACCGCGGCAGGGCGGCGCCTGCTCTCGCTCGCGGCGCGGCTGGAGGCCGCGGGTGGAACCGGTTCGGCGGCGCCGCCGCTGACCGACCCGGCGCTGGTCGAGGAGCTGCGCACCCTGGGCTACCTGTGACCGGTTCGCGGCGCGGCGTCCGGTGGTGTCAGCTGGACGGCCCGGCCGTCGGCGGCCTGCTGGGGGTCGCGCTGATCCTCTGGCAGACCCTCGCCCGACCCGGCCCCTGGCTCGACGAGATCGCTCTGCTGCGCAACGCCTTCGAGCTGGACCTGCGCACCCTGCTCGCCGGCCACCAGGACTTCGACCAGCTGGCGCCGGTCGGATTCGTGCTCGCTGTCCGCTGGGTCGGCGTGCTGCTCGGCGCGGGAGATCTCGCCGTGCGGTGCGTACCGGCGCTCGCCGCCTTCGCCGGGCTGGCGGGCGCCGTGGCGCTGGCGCGCCACCTCCACGGCGGGCTCGTGGCGGGCTTCGTCGCGCCGCTGGGACTCGCCGCGGCGCCCCTGGCGCTGCGCTATGCGACCGAGCTGCGCCCCTACGGCAGCGAGCTGGCGCTGACGCTGCTGGCGATTCTCGTCGTGGCGGAGGGCGGCGCCCGGCGGCGATGTCCTGGCGGACGCGCGCTGCCGCCGCGGTCCTGCTCGTCGGCGGCATGGCCGGCAGCTGGGGCCTGATCGCGGCGGGCCGGACCCCGGCCGCCATCGAGTACGTCGCAACGTACTGGCAACGCGGTTTTCCGCCGGCGCGGCCGGGCCTGGCCGCCCTCGTCTGGCTGCCGTCCGCTTTCGCCGCGGTGAGCGGGGAGCTGTTCGGACTGGGGGCGGTCGCGGGCGCCGGGATCGCCACGCTGTCCGGCCTCGGTCTGCTTCGGCTGGTGCGACGGGAGCGGCGGACGGGCGTGGCGTTCGTCGTTCCGGTGCTGGCGGCGGTCGCGCTGGCGCTCGCGCACGCCTACCCCCTGGCGGGGCGCCTCGCGCTGCCGCTGCTGGCGCCTCTGGTGTTCGGGCTGGCGGAGTTGCTGGCGGCGCTCGAGTTGCGGCTCGAACGCGGCCTTCCCGGCGCGGCGCGGGCAGTGCCGCTGGCGCTCGTCGCCGCGGGGCTCGCCGTCGTCGCGGCGGCGCCGCCGCTCGGCACCTTCGAGCCGGTGCGGCCGTTGATCGAACACCTGGCGGCGCAGCGCCGGCCGGGCGACCCCGTCTACGTCTACTACGGAGCCTGGCAGGCATACTGCCACTACGGCCGCGCCGCGGGGCTGCTGGACGATCGGGCGCGCATCGGCGGTTGCCACCGCGGCGAGCCCGCGGCCTACGAGCGCGAGCTCGACACGTTCCGCGGCGAGCCGCGCGTCTGGATCCTCTTCACCCACGACGCCCCGTGGCGCAGCGAGCGGGAAGGCGTCCTGGCGCACGCCGACCGGATCGGGCGGCGCCGGCTCGCCGTCGAGATACCCCGCCAGGGCAACCCGGCCTTCGCCGCGGCGGCGCTCTACCTGTTCGATTTCTCGGCGGCGCCGACGCAGGGGCCGTTCGATCCGCCGGAGTGGAGCGGCGGCGGCAGGGGGTGCCGGGCCGGTCCGCACGTGCCGCCGGCACCGATGCTGGGCGCCGCGGCCGCCTGCCGGATCGACGCCGCCTCCTGAGACCGTCGTTCAGGGCCGCACGAGGCGGCGGGCGAATTCGTCGCGGCACAGGTCGACGACCCAGAGATCGGGGTCGCGGCCGGGCTGCCTGGCCACCTGGCGGGCTTGCGCGGCGAAGCCGGCGAGCGCCGGCGCCGAGGCCGGATCGGGGGAGACGAAGTAACGGCACGCCCCGTCCGGCAGCCGGGCGTCGTGCGGCCAGGGGATGGCCCGCAGCCGGTAAGTCAGGGCGAAGCGGTTCCATTCGCGGGGCAGATTTGCGGGGTTTGACAGTCGAAGGTCGGCGTAGACGGCGGCACCGGGCTGCCGCTCGGCGAGCAGCGCCAGCTGCGTCAGCGTGTTGGCGGGCGCCCAGCGCACCATCTTCCAGGCGCGGTCGAGTCGCAGCACCAGAGGCACCAGGAGGACGATCACCAGCAGGGCGGGGAGCCAGGTTCGGGCACGAAACGTCCGGCGCACTTCGGCCAGCCCCTCCGCCATCAGGATCGCGATCGCCGGGTAGGCCGGATAGGAGTACCAGACCAGCTTCGAGCTCGACAGCGAAAAGACCAGCAGCGTCCACAGGGGCAGCAGACGCAGCGCCAGCCCCTCGGCGTCCCCCTCGCGCCGCAGGCGTCGCCAGACCGCCGGCAGGAGAGCCGGCACCAGGAGGAGAAGCCACCACCCGATGTCGCCGGCGATCCGGTCGAGGAAGAAGAAGGGCCCCTGCAGGTGCTCCTTCTGGAGGTTGCCGGTGGCACGCTGGATCCAGTCGCGACGCAGAAACTTCGACAGTTGCGCCAGCGACGGGTAGTTCCACAGCCACCAGGCGAGGTGGCTCGCCAGGCCGGCGAGGGCGAGGACGGCGGGAGCCAGGCAGCGCCGGCGGATGCCCTCCTGCGGCCGCCCGGGGGCGGCGGTCGGAGGCGGCAGGAGGAGCTCGCCGAGCAGCAGAGTCAGCCCGACCAGGGCGGGGCCGACCGGCCCCTTGGTGAGCGCGCCCGCCAGGATCCAGGGGAGGACGGTGCGAACCACGGCGAACGAGCCGCGGGAACGGGCCCGGGCCCAGGCCAGGACGGCGGCGAGGGTGAAGAGCAGCAGCCAGGGTTCGGTGACCGCCGAGCGCAGGCCGTGGTTGCCGAGCAGGCGGGGTGAAGCGACGATCACCAGGCTGCCGAGCGCAGCGAACCAGGGTCCGGACCGTCGCCGGGCGACGGCCAGCACCAGGGCCATGAGGAGGAAGGAAGCGGCGGCCGCCGGCAGGCGCAGCGCGGTCTCGTCGAGCCCGCGCACGGCCGCCGAGAGCCCCATGGCGTAGAAGGCGAGCGGCGGCTTGTTGAGGTAGTGACGCCCCTCGTGGGTGAGCCGCAGGCCGGATTCGCCGCGCAGCAGGTCGGCGACGACGAGCGAGTAGAGACCTTCGTCACCGCGCAACTCGCGGATGCCGAGATGCGCGAAGAGCAGGCAGGCGATCAGCGCGAGCGCCACCGCGACCGGCGCCGCGGCGAGGATGCGGCGCGGCAGGCTGTCCGCCGGGGGGCGGAGGGGCTTGCGGTCGGGCATCGGGCGGCGGCGACCCTACCAGAGCGCCGCGGGCCCGGCTCGCGCCGGGTGTCGCGCTAGAGTCGCGACCTTCGATGACTCTGGTTCGCGACGAGGCGGCAGCAGTCGACATCTCGGTGCTGATCCCGACCCGGGCCGGGGGCGCCTTGCTCGAGGAGCTGGTCGAAGCGCTCGCCACCCAGCAGTCGAGCCGTCCCTTCGAGCTGATCCTGGTCGACTCCGGCTCGCCGCCGGAAGAGCTCGCCCGCCTGCGGCAGTCGGGGGCCCGGGTCGAGACCCTCGATCCGCGGGAGTTCGACCACGGCCGGACCCGCGACCGCCTGGCCGCGCTCGCCCGGGGGCGGGTTCTCGTCTTTCTCAATCAGGATGCGATTCCGGTCGGCAGCGACTGGCTGGAACGGCTGACCGGACCGCTGTTCGCCGCCGAGCCGCCGGCCGCGGTGCAGGGCGCGATCCGGGAGTTCGAGCCGGAGGAGGCCGCCCGGGCGGGGCTGCGCCGTTTCTTCTGGGACTCCTGCGGCCCCCGCTTCTACTTCACCCGCGAGAGCGTCGGCTGGATCGCGCGGCACGGCGGCCTCGGCTTCTCGACCGTGCATTGTGCCCTCCTGCGTTCGGCCTGGGAGGAGCTGCCCTTCGGTGCCGCGGCGATCCTGGAGGACAAGAAGTGGCAGCAAGCGGCGGCCTCGCGCGGCTGGCGGATCGGCGTCGTGCCCGACGCCGTGGTGCGGCACACCCACGACTACGGACTGCGCTCGCTGTTGCGGCGCTGCGCGAGCGAAGGGTTCGGCTGGCGGCTGGTCGGCGAGCGCTACCGGCTGCGCGACGCCGTGGCGGATCTGGCCTTCCGGGCGCCCTGGAAGGAGTGGCGGCGGGCGCTGCGCGACGAGCGGCTGGAGACGCCGGCCGAGCGCTGGTTTCCGCTGTTGCGTCCGCTGGCTCTCTGGTGGGGCAACCGCTGGTCGCGGCGCGTCCTTCACTGAACCGGAAGCGGTGGCAGGGGCGGCAGCTCGACCGGCTTCCAGGCCGGGCCGGCGGCCAGCTGGCGGCTGGCGAAGACCCAGACCACGACGCGCTTGCCGGCGAGTCGATGCGGCAGGCGCGCCAGCTTCTGGCGCGCCCCGGTGGGGCCGCCGGCGTTGACCGCGATCTGGGGCGTCGCGAAGCCGAGCTCGCGGCCGAGCAGATGGGGGAACCCGGAACGCCGGTTGGTGAGGAAGAGCAGGTTGCTGTCGCCCAGCAGCAGGACCGGTCCCCGGCCGTCGTCCGGGACGGGGGCGAGCGCGGCAGCTGCCGGAACCTGGCGCAGCAGCACTCGATCGTGGGGAACGCGGGCCTCTCCGGCGGCGAGGCTGGCCCGGCGCCCGAGATCTCCTTCCTCGTCCGACCAGGCCTCGGCGAGTGCGGGCAGCGGGCGCGGCGCGGCCGCTTCGAGCACCGCGCGGACCTCGTCGGCGACCACGCGCGCGGCCAGCAGGGCGCCGCGCGAGCTCCAGTGGGAGTTGGCGCGCGGGTAGAGCGGATCGGGGTCCGGCCGGCGCGCCGCCAGAAAGGCCGGCGTCAAGTCGACCACCCGCACGTCGCGGGCGCGCAAGAGCTCGAAGAACGCCGCCGCGGCGCGATCGATCCGCGCTCCGGCGGGTTCGACCCGGAGGTCGAGGAGCTCCTCGGGGTAGATCGCCAGCTTGGCCGGCACCGGAACGACGATCAGCTCCCGGCCCGAGCGGCGCAGCTGGTCGCGGAAGCGGAGGACCTCGGCCAGCGGGTCGGCGCTGCCGTCGGCCGGCCGGGCGGCGATCCGGTCGACGAGCAGGTACGCCGCTTCGTCCTCGTGAAAGAGCCAGCCGTCGAGGCCGTGCAGGGGCCCGGGCGGCCGACGGCAGCGCCGACCCGCTGGCCGAGGTCCTCCGCTTCCGCGACCAGCTGCGCCGCTCGGGCCGGG
>JAIOJQ010000397.1 GCA_019911865.1 Thermoanaerobaculia bacterium | reverse complement strand
GTTGCCGCGCGGTGCCGCCGGGCGCTGGCGCGGACCCGCAGGGCTGGTGGCGGCGACGCCGTCACGGCCGCCCTTGCGCGCCGCCTTCTCGGCGGCCCGCTTGCGCTCGTCGGACTTGCGGGCGCGAATGGCGGCGATCCGCTCGGTGAGCGGAATCTCCAGCTTCTCCTCGCTGCGCTTGGTGTAGTCGAAGCCCTCGAGCTTGCGGCGCGGAATCGGGTGGCCGACGGCGCGCTCGATGGCGCGCAGGTCGCTCTCCTCTTCCGGCGAGACGAAGGTCCAGGCTTCGCCCTCGCGCTCGGCGCGCGCGGTGCGGCCGACGCGGTGGATGTAGTCCTCGGGCTGCGCCGGGACGTCGAAATTGACCACGTGCGGCAGCGCTTCGATGTCGATGCCGCGCGCCGCGACGTCGGTGGCCACGAGGACCTTGTAGCGGCCCTTCTTGAAGCCGTCCAGGGCGGCGGTGCGCTGCGCCTGGCTGCGGTTGCCGTGGATGCGCTCGGCCTCGACGCCGCGCTTGATCAGCCACTCCGCGACCCGGTTGGCCCGGTGCTTGGTGCGGGTGAACACGAGCGCCGTCTCGAGGTCGCCGCGGCGCAGCAGCTCGAGCAGCAGCGAGGACTTCAGGTCCTGGGCGACCGGCCAGAGCGCCTGGTCGATCCCCTTGGCGGGACCGGCCTTGCGCTCGACCGCGATCGAGATCGAGTTGACCAGGATCTCGCGCGACAGGCGGGCGATCTCTGCCGGCATCGTGGCGGAGAACATCAGGTTCTGACGCGACGCCGGGAGCTTGGCGAGGATCCGCCGCACGTCGGGGAGAAAGCCCATGTCGAGCATGCGGTCGGCCTCGTCGATGACCAGCACTTCGACGGCGTCGAGTCGCGCGTAGGAATTCTGCAGATGATCGAGCAGGCGGCCCGGGGTGGCGACGACGACGTCGACCCCGCGGCGGAATGCCTGCTCCTGCGGCCCCATGCCGACGCCGCCGTAGACGGCGGCGCCGCGCAGGCCGGTGCCGGCGGCGAGATCGGCGCGGCTCTCCTCGATCTGCGCCGCCAGCTCGCGGGTCGGCGTCAGCACGAGGGCGCGAACGCGACCGCGCGGACCGTCGAGCAGGCGCTGCAGCAGCGGCAGCATGAAGGCGGCCGTCTTGCCCGAGCCGGTGGCGGCACAGGCGAGCAGGTCGCGGCCGGCGAGCGCCGGCGGGATGGCGTCGGTCTGGATCGGCGTCGCCTTCTCGTAGCCGAGCTTCTGCACGGCGTTGAGCAGACGGGGGTCGAGACCGAGAGAATCGAAAGACATTCTGACTCCTGACGCGGGCGGCGCGGACGAAGTCCGGGCGGGGCACCGCTAGGTGTCCGGCGAAACAGGGGTAAAAAACGGAGGAACTTGCCGGGGAGGGCCGCCGTTCGGGACTCCGGAACCGGAGCCGCGCGTTACGAGGCACATTGTCTCACACTTCCCCAAAAAATTCAGTCAAAGGCAATTTCCCGCGCCCAGGCGGGAAGAAAAAATTCAGTCAGAGGCAATTTCCTTGCTGGCGCCAGCCGCCCAGTAGCTGCAGGTGAGGAAATTGCCTCTGACTGAATTTTTTCCCCGGGTCAGAGGCGGGGGTCGGCTTCGCGGCGGGCGTGGAGGCGCTCGAGCGCCTCCTGGACGGCGGGCTCCCACTTGCCCTGGCGGGTCTCTTCGCGCAGCAGAGCGACGGCGTCACTGACCGAGAGGCCGGCGCGATAGGGGCGCTCGGAGGTCAGCGCATCGAGCGCGTCGGCGACGGCGAGAATGCGCGCCGGCCGCGGGATCGCCTCGCCGGCGAGGTGGTCGGGATAGCCGCTGCCGTCGAAGCGCTCGTGGTGGTGACGGATGACGTCGAGCACCGGCTCGGCGCTGCGCAGGTGGCGGCAGATTTCCCAGCCGACGACCGGATGCGTCATCACCAGCGCGAACTCGGCCGAGGTGAGCCGGCCCGGCTTGTGCAGCACCGCCTCGGGAACGGCGACCTTGCCCAGATCGTGGAGCAGCCCGCCGAGGCGGAGTCGCTCGGCCGCCTCGATGTCGTCGCCGAGCTCGAGCGCCAGGCGGCTGGCGAAATCGCCCACCCGCTGGCTGTGCCCGCGGGTGTAGGCGTCCTTCGCTTCGAGTGCCGCCGAGAGGGAGAGCACCACGTGCTCGTGGCGGACCAGGTCCTGGTGGTACAGCCGCAGGCGCAGCAGGGATCGGACCCGGGCTATGAGCTCGAGGCGGTTGACCGGCGAGATCAGCAGGTCGTCGGCTGCCGCTTCGATCGCTCGCCGCCGCGAGTCCCGCTCTTCGTAGGCGGTGACCAGGATGACCGGCAGGAAGGCCGAGGCGGGATCCGCTTTGACCGTCCGGCAGACTTCGTCGCCGCTGACTTCCGGCATGCGCACGTCGAGGATCAGCAGGTCCGGGCGTTCCGTCGTCCAGGCATCGAGCGCCGCGCGGCCGTCGGCGACCACGGTGACCCGGAAGCCCTCGCTCTCGAGCAGCTCCCGGTAGAGCTGGCGGTTGGTGGGGCTGTCGTCGGCGACCAGAATCGAGCCGCCCGGGTCGGCGACCGGCACCGGCAGAATGTCGGTGACCGCGGGTTCCGCCGCGAGGCCTGCGGCAGCGGCGATTACCGCCTCGACGACCGGGCTGCGGAACCTTCCGGCGTCAACTTCGCGGCGCAGCGCCTCCGCGGAGTCGGGCGGCTCGCGGTCCGGCGCCTCGATGCGGTGGAGATCGAGCTGGTTCGCCGCCGCCAGCAGCTCGATCGTCCCGCCGAGGTCCCCCCCGGCGAGGCCCGCCGGGTAGCCGCTGCCGTCGAGCCGCTCGTGGTGGTGGAGAATCAGCGGCAGGGCGCCGGAGAGCGACTCGACCGGCTCGAGGATGCGACGGCCGAGGCCGGGGTGGGTGCGGAAGATGGCCTCTTCGGCCGCGCTCCGCTCGCCGGGGCCCTTCAGCAGGATGGCCTCGGGCACGCCGAGCTTGCCGATGTCGTGCAGCAGCGCCGCCGAGGCGAGGTCCTGGAGGCCGCGCGGCGCCACGCCGAGTCGCCGGCCGGCCCCCACGGCGATCGCCGCGACGCGCAGCGAGTGGTGGCGGGTGCGCGGCAGCTTTCCCTCCAGCAGCTCGACCATGCTGAACATCACCGACTCGGTCGAGTCGAGCTCGTCGCGCAGGGCGCGGATCCGGAGCAGCGAGCGCAAGCGGGTGAGCAACTCGGCGCGATGAAACGGCTTGTTGAGGAAATCGTCGGCCCCCACCTCGAGCCCGCGCACCTTGCTCTCGACGTCGGAGAGAGCGGTGAGCAGCACTATGGGGACGAAGCAGCTGGCGCGCGCGGACTTCAGCCGGCGGCACACCTCGAAGCCGTCGATGCGCGGCATCATCACGTCGAGCAGCACGGCGTGCGGCAGCGACCGTTCGACTGCGGCCAGCGCGGCCACGCCGTCGGCGGCGAAGCCGACCTCGTACCCCTCGTCGCCGAGGATCGCGGCGAGAAGCTCCAGGTTCTCGGGCTGGTCGTCGACCGCCAGGACCCGAACCGGGCCGGAGAGGGCGCCGGTGGGGGTCATCGGGTATCCGCTCGGAGCATGCGCTCGAGGGCGACGACGAAAGTCGCGGTGTCGATCGGCTTCGAGATGTAACCGTCGCAGCCCGCCTCGAGGAAGCGCTCACGATCGCCGCGCATCGCGTGCGCGGTGAGCGCCAGGACGGCAACCCGCCTCAGGCGCGGCACGTCGCGCAGGCGGCCGATGAGATCGAGACCGGAGACGTCGGGAAGGTGCATGTCGAGCAGCACGAGGTCGGGTGCCGGACGGCTCAGCAGGGAGGCGAATTCTCTGCCGTCGCGCGCCCGCTCGATCGACCAGCCCGCCTCGCCGAGCAGGAACTCGACCAGCTCGAAGTTCGCGTCGTTGTCCTCAACCACCCAGACGCGCGGCACGCGTCACCTCCTGATCGGGGGGGCGATCGGCGAGCCGCCGGATCGCGGAGATGACCCGGCGGCGGTCCTCGGGGGCCTTCGTCAGGATGTCGGACATGGCGCCCACCAGCCGGTCGCGATCGGCCGGCGTCAGCTCGCGGGCGGTGAAGACGAGCAGCGGAATGCTCCGCGTCTCCTCTCGCGATTGCAGCTCGGCGGCGGCCTGGAATCCGTCGACTCCCTCCATCACGAGGTCGAGCACGATGACCGCCGGCCGGTGGGCGGCGGCCAGCAGGACGCCGTCGCGGCCGTTGTCGGCGCGCAGCGGCCGGTACCCGGCATCCTCCAGCTCGGCGGCGAGGAAGTCGTGCACCTGCGGATCGTCGTCGATCACCAGCACGGACGGTCCGGCGGAACCGTCGCTCGCCGGAGCGATCTGCCCCAGGCGGTCGAGGAATCGCTCCCGGTCGAGTGGCTTGACGAAGTAGTCGGCCGCGCCGAGCGCGAAGCCCAGCTCGTGATTGGCGACCAGGCTGATGATGATCACCGGAATCGCCGCGGTCGCGGGGTCGGCCTTGAGTGCCTGCAGGGCCTCCCAGCCGTCGCGTCCGGGCAGGACGAGATCGAGCGTGATGGCATCGGGTCGTTCGCTGCGGGCGAGGCGGAGAGCCGCGTCGCCGTCGCGCGCGCGCACGGTGCGGTAGCCGGCGGCGGCGAGGTCGGCGGTGAGCGCGCGGGCGAACTCGTCGTCGTCCTCCGCCACCAGGACGAGCCTCCCGGGGAGTCGCGCCGAATCGAGGGAGTCGCGAACCTCGTGCGCGGTGAAGCCGAACGAGACCGGCTCGTCCGTGCGGCGTTCCGGGAAGTGGCCCCGGGCGTCGAGTGGCAGGAAGACCCGGAAGGTGCTTCCCCGGCCCGGCTCGGACTGCACCTCGACCCGGCCGCCGTGCATCTCGGCGAAGCGCTTGACCAGCGCCAGGCCGAGTCCCGTGCCGCCCGTGTTGCGGCTGGTGCCGCCGTCGACCTGGCGGAACTCCTCGAAGATCAGCTGCTGGTCCTCGCTGCGGATGCCGACGCCACGATCCGCGACTTCGAAGAGGATCGACCGCTCGCCGAGCGGCGACTCGCCGGCCTCCGCAAGCCGGGCGCAGAGGCGCACCGGATGGGGCGATTCGGAGAACTTCACCGCGTTCGAGACGAGGTTGTAGAGAATCTGCTTGACTCGCGGCGGGTCGGCGACGAGGGGTGGCAGGTCGCCGGCGACCTCGACTTCCAGCGCCACGCCCTTCTGCGCCGTCAGCCCGGTCATCACGCTCGCCACCCCGTGCAGGGCGTCGCTGACCGACATCGGCTCGAAGATCATCTCCATCCTGCCGGCCTCGATCTTGGAGAGATCCAGGATGTTGTTGATCAGTCCGAGCAGGTGGCGTCCGCTGGTCAGGATGTTGCCGAGGAACTTCGAGAAGCGGGGCTCGATCCTTCCGGCGAGCTTCTCCGACAGGATTTCGGAGAAGCCGATGATCGAGTTGAGCGGCGTGCGCAGCTCGTGGCTCATGTTGGCCAGGAACTGGCTCTTGGCGCGGTTCGCCTCGACGATCCGCCGGTTGGCCTCGGCGAGCTCGCGGGTCCGCCGGTCGAGCTCGGCGGCCAGCTGGTGGAGCTCCTCGAGGCGGGCGCTTTTCTCCGCGTCGA
Organism: Thermoanaerobaculia bacterium; assembly: GCA_019911865.1. GTDB lineage: Bacteria > Acidobacteriota > Thermoanaerobaculia > Multivoradales > JAGPDF01 > JACTMI01. The sequence continues at coordinate 5,747 of JAIOJQ010000397.1, read as the reverse complement.
GCTCGGCGATGCGCCGGCTCTTCAGGCTCAGGTCGGAGATGCCACGGACCGTGAAGAAGGAGCCGCCGAAGAGCAGAACCAGCCTGCCGACGGCGGCGAGCAGGCCGGCGTCGAAGCCGCGAATCGTGCCGAGCAGGGTCAGAGTGACCAGGTAGGCGGCGCAACAGGCGAGCAGGATTCCGAGTGCCGTTCGCCGGCCGGTGAGGAAGGCCGCCGCCGTGATGTTGGTCAGGTACCAGATCATCCACAGCGGATGGCTGTCGTTCATGATCCAGATCGTCCACGAGACGAGCAGGACGTCGAACAGCATCCAGAGGAGGTGCGGCGGCGGCCGGCGGTGCAGGCGCGCGGCCCGGCGGTAGAGGGCGCTGAAGACGAAGTGGGAGCCGATGCCGACGGCGAAGGCGATGCCGCCCTGGAAGACGTCGAAGCTGGCGATGCCGGTCAGCCTGGCGACCGCCGCGACCGCCGCCATCAGCACCCCGATCCCGAGCCGGCTGCGCTGGATCATCAGATTCAGCCGCAATGCGCTGTCGAAGCCGCGGGGTGCTTCGATCCGCTCGCTCAAACCGGCGCCCTCCGTCGAGGCGGGTGAAAACCGGGGCGATTGTACAGAAACCCCCGGCGGAGGGCGCCGCGGGTCAGTCGAGGGTCTGGCCGAGTACCTCGCGCTTGCGCGTTTCGCGCCAGGCGGCGAGCCTGGCGCCGAGCGCGGGATCCGACAGGGCGAGGACGGCGACAGCGAGCAGGGCCGCGTTGGCGGCGCCGGCCTTGCCCACCGCCAGAGTGCCGACCGGAATCCCCTTGGGCATCTGCACGATGGCGAGCAGAGCGTCCATCCCCTGCAGCGCCGTGGCGTCGATCGGCACGCCGAACACCGGCAGCAGTGTCTTGGCGGCGAGCACGCCGGGCAGGTGGGCGGCGCCGCCGGCGCCGGCGATCAGCACCTTGAGGCCGCGCTCGGCGGCGCCGGCCGACCAGGCGAGCGCCTCGTCGGGGGTGCGGTGGGCCGACAACACCCGCGCCTCGCACGGAACGTCGAAGGCGTCGAGGATCGCTTTCGCCTCCGACATCACGCTCCAGTCGTTCCTGCTTCCCATCACGATGCCGACCAGCGGCGTTCTCACTTCCGTCATCTCTTCGTCTCCGTCGCCTGGTGAGAGGCAAGGCTTTCATGTTCCAGCGCCAGGCGCCAAACGGCCCCGAGCCCTCCACCGGGAAAATTCAGTCAGAGGCAATTTCCCTCCGGGCGTCCGGGCGTCCGGGCGGTTCGAGTCGTCCGCGGTGCGAGCGGCAGAAGCAAAGGCTCATAGAAGCAAAGGCTCATGGAAGGAAGAGACTGAGGCATGGGTGCCCGGGGCGATGGTTGGCCGCCTCGAACCGGCGGTGCCAAAGGGAGCATGCCGCCGAAGGCAAGGGAGCCGAGCCGCCAGCGGCCCGCCGTATTTCCCTTCCATGGAAGCCTTTCGTCTCTGAGCGCGAGCGGACGGTGGCGCCAACGTTGCCGCGAGCGTTCGAGCGTACGCCCCCCGCCAGCCGCCCTGGGGCCGGGCGGCGAGGTCGGGTTCAGGGGACGGCGGGGATGAGCAGCTCGGTGCGCAGGCCGCGCGAGCCCTTGACCAGCAGGACGTCGCCGGGGTTCACCAGGCTGGCGACCTCGCGCGCCGCCGCCGCGGACTCGCCGTAGAGGCGGTGCGCGGTGGCGGGGGGCCGGCGTGCCGCGGCGGCGGCGAACTCGGGGCCGATCAGCAGCAGCGTCGCTGCGCCTGCGGCGTCGGCGGCGGCGAGGATCTCGTCGTGGGCGCTGGCGGAGAAGGGGCCGAGCTCGAGCATGTCGCCGAGGGCGAGATGGAGCCGCGCGCGCGGGCGGGTGCCGGATCTTCGGGCGGCGACCTCGCGCGCCGTGTCGATCGCCGCGGCGACCGAACGCGGGTTGGCGTTGTAGCTGTCGTCGAGGATCAGCACGCCGGCGTCGCGCTGGGCGCGGTCGCGCCGGGCAGCGCGGTGGCGATCTCGACGTCGCCCTCCGGAGTCGTGATCCGCAGCCGCGACGTGCCGTCGGGCGCGACCTCGCGGGTCACCAGACGGGCGTCAGCGTCCGGGCCGTCGCCGAAGGTCCGCCTGTCCGGCGCCGCCACGCCGGCGAGGCGCGCGACGAGCAGCGGCTCGTCGGCGGCGGTGATGGCGACGCGGCGGGCGGCGGCGAGCAGCGCGGCCTCTTCGTCGGCGATCTCCTCGAGCGTTCCGAGGCCCTCGGCGTGTTCGACGCCGACGTTGATCACCAGCGCGACGTCGGGGCGGGCGAGGGCGCCGAGGGCGGCGATCTCGCCGCGCACGCTGGTGCCGCACTCGAGGACGATCGCCCGGTGGCGCGGCTCGAGCGTCAGCAGGGTCATCGGCACGCCGATCCGATTGTTCAGGTTGCCGGCGGTCACCAGGGGCTCGCGGAAGAGGGCGGCGACGGCGGCGGCGGCCAGCGTCTTGGTGGTGGTCTTGCCGGCGGCGCCGCCGATGGCGAGCACCGGCCGCGGCCCGTCGGCGGCGAAGCCACGGTCGACCCAGCCGCGCGCGATGCCGGCGAGCGCGGCCAAGCCATCGTCGACTTCGAGCCGGGGTCCTTCGATCGCGGCACGCCGCTCGACCAGCACGACGGCGCCCGCGTCGCGGGCCGCGGCGGCGAACCGGTGGCCGTCGTAGACCTCGCCGCGCAGCGCGACGAACGCCCTTCCCGGAGCGGCGAGACGTGAATCGGTGACGACCCCCTCGACGGTCGCCGCCGGGTCGAGATCGACCAGCGTGCCACCGGCCGCGGTGGCCAACCCGGCGAGGGTGAACCGCGCCCGGTTGGCGGGGATCGGGGTCGCCACGCGGCGGCGTCCGTCAGCCCGCGGCGCCCGGCACCGGCAGGTAGAGTGGCGCGCCGGGGCCGAGCGGCAGGTCGAGCAGCAGCCAGGCGACGAACAGCAGGCTCCAGCCGATCAGGAAGACCATCGTGTAGGGGAGCATGGTCGCCACCACCGTGCCGAGCCCCGCCTTGGGCAGGTATTTCTGCACGAAGGCGATGATCAGGGCGAAGTAGCTCATCATCGGCGAAATGACGTTCGACACGCTGTCACCGACCCGGTAGGCCCCCTGTGTCAGCTCGGGGCTGAAGCCGAGCAGGGCGAACATCGGCACGAAGACCGGCGCCATGATTGCCCACTTGGCCGAGGCGCTGCCCATCACCAGGTTGATGATCGACGATAGGACGATGAAGGCGAGGAAGAGCGGGATGTCGTGCAGCCCGGCGTCGCGCAGGAACTCGGCGCCGTGCACGGCGAAAATCAGCCCGAGGTTGGTCCAGTTGAAGTAGGCGACGAACTGGGCGGCGAAAAAGACCAGCACCAGGTAGCCGCCCATGGTCGACATCTGCTGACTCATCCCCTTGATCACGTCCGAGTCGCTCTTCACCGTGCCGGCGCCGATGCCGTAGGCGACGCCGAGCAGGGTGCCGGCGAGAAAGATCACCGTCACGATGCCGGAGAGAAATGGCGAGTGGATCAGGCTGCCGGTACCGGTCTGAAGCAGGAAACCGGTCCCGGGCACCCAGCCGGCCGGCAGAAGTACAGCGAAGGCGAGCAGGCCATAGGCGGCGTACCGCAGCCCCCGAGTCTCCTTGGGCGTCATGCTGTCGCGGGCCGGTCCTTCACTGTCGTCCCCGCGCTCGCGGGACAATCGCCGGAGGAGCCGCGTCAGGAGCCAGAAGGCAAGTCGCACCGCCAGGAAGATCACCGCACTGATGAGGAAGTAGCGGAGAAGGGTCGCCGGGTCGTGAAGCTGGTCGAATCCCCCTGTGGGCAGCAACCCCCAGAGCAGCAGCGCAGTGATGCCGATCAGGGTGAGGAAGGCGAAGCGGAGGCCACGTCGCTCTTCGGGCTTGAGGCGATCGAGCGCCGGCGGCGCGACATCGCCCTCGTAGGTGCCGAACCGCGGCGCGACGATCTTTTCGGTGACCAGGACGCCGAGCACGGTGATCAGGAAGGTCGAGACGACCATGAAGTAGTAGTTGCACGCCGGGTTGACCAGGTACTCCGGCAGCACCAGCCGCGCCGCCTCCTGGGTGAGGCCGGAGAGCAACGGGTCGACGGTACCGAGCACCAGGTTGGCGCTGTAGCCGCCCGAGACGCCGGCGAAGGCGGCCGCCATGCCGACCACCGGGTGGCGGCCGACCGCCTGGAAGATGACGCCGGCGAGCGGCACCAGCAGCACGTAACCGACTTCGCTGGCGGCGTTCGACATGACGCCGGTGAAGACGAGCACCGTGGTGAGCAGCTTCGCCGGGGCGCCGAGGACCATGAGGCGGATCAGCGCGCCGATGAAGCCGCTCGCCTCGCAGATGCCGATGCCGATGAGCGCCACCAGCACGGTGCCGAGCGGCGCGAAGCCGGTGAAGTTGGTCACCGTCTGGCGGAGGATCCGGTGCAGCCCCTCGATCGACAGCAGCGAGACGGGCAGGACCGCCTCGCCGCTCACCGGATGCACCGCCGAGAGGCCGAGCCTGGCGGCGATCGCGGAGAGCACGACGATCCCCAGGGCGAGCAGCGCGAAGAGCGTCGCCGGGTGGGGCAGGGCGTTGCCGGTGCGCTCGATGATCGACAGGAAGCGATCGATCGCGGTGCGCTTCGGCGGCGGCACGGGGCTCTCGGTGGCGGCGCTCATCGGCGGATCGTAGGCGCGCCGGCCGGCGGGACGCAAGCGTGGTCTATCATCGAGGCTCGCGTGTCCACCGATTCGCCTCTCCCCGCGGTGCCCGAGAAGGTCGGCCGCTACCGGATCCTCCGGATGCTCGGGCGTGGCTCGATGGGGCGTGTCTACCTGGCTCACGATCCCAATACCGACCGCCGGGTGGCGCTCAAGGTAGTGCTCGAGGCGGGCGAGCGCCCGGACGAGGAGATCGAGGAGGTGCGCCGGCGATTCCTCGTCGAGGCGCGCGCCGCGGGCCGGCTGGCCGACCCGGGAGTCGTCCGCGTCTACGACGCCGACGTCGATCCGGCCAGTGGCGCCGCCTTCCTGGCCATGGAGTGGGTCGACGGTCCGTCACTCGCCGCCGTGCTGAAGGAGCGTGGCGCTCTCCCCTGGCGCGAGGCCGCCGGCATCGCCGCGGCGGCGGCGCGGGCGCTCGCCCACGCGCACGAGCGCGGCATCGTGCACCGGGACGTCAAGCCGGCCAACGTGCTGATCGACGGAGCCGGCAGGGTCCGGGTCACCGACTTCGGCATCGCCAAGATCGGTGACGAGACGCACACGCAGTCGGGCGCGGTGGTCGGAACGCCCAACTACATCTCGCCCGAGCAGCTGCGCGGCGAGCCGATCGACGGACGTGCCGACCTGTTCGCGCTCGGCGCGCTGCTCTACCGGATGGTGACCGGCGAAGCGCCGTTCCACGCCGACGACGTGGCGAGTACGACGTTCCGGGTGGCGCACGTCGATCCGCGTCCCCCCACGGCGCTGCGCGGCGATCTGCCCGTGGCACTCGAGGGGGTGATCCTGCGCGCCCTGGCGAAACGGCCCGAGGGCCGCTTCGCGGGCGGCGAGGAGATGGCGGCGGCGCTCGACGCCGTGGCCGCCGGGAGCGCCGAAGCCACCTCCGCCGGACCCCTCGTCGCGGCCACCGGATCGACGGCGGCGCGTCGCCTACCGGCCGCCCCGCGCAGCCGGGAGGAGCGGCTCGCCATCCTTCTGGTCGTCGTGGCGATCGTCGGCGGCCT
>JAIOJQ010000396.1 GCA_019911865.1 Thermoanaerobaculia bacterium | reverse complement strand
TCCAGCCATCCGATCGGCATGCCCCTCTTCGCGGCACCCTTTCTCGCCATCCCCTGGCGCCTGGGGATCCCGGGAATGCCCGACCTGGTGCTCGGGCTGCTTACCGTTCTGATCAGCTTCCTCGGCTATCGGGCGCTCTCGGCGCTGGCGGGCGAATGGCTCGGTGAACCGCGCGGCGGGAGGGTGGTGGCGGCGATCACCTTCTTCTCCACCCCGCTCTGGTTCTACAGCCGCACCTTCTTCACCGAGCCCTGGCTGGCCGCGGCGCTCGTGGGCGCACTCTGGGCGGTCCGGCACGGGCGGGTCGTCGTCGCCGGGCTGCTGCTCGGCGCCGCGCTGATGATCAAGGAGCAGGCGCTGCTGCCATCGCTGTTCATCGTCGGCTGGGCAATCCCGAGGAGTGGCTGGCGGCGGGCGCTCGGTCTGCTGCCGGGCCTGCTGCTCGCGGGGGCGGGCTTCGTCGCCCGCAACGTCCTGCTTTACGGATCCTCGTGGGTGGACTTTCCCCAGCACTTCAGGAAGGGCGACGTTCTGGACGGCATCGCCGGCCTGGCGGTCGATCCCGCGCGCGGGATTGTCTGGTTCGCGCCGGTCGTCCTCCTCGGCATCCTGCTGCTTCCCGGCTTGCGCAAGCAGTCCGCAGCCCTCCCCGCGGCGGCCTGTTTCGCGGCGTTCTATCTGCTCCAGGCAGCCTGGATCGACTGGCGCGGCGGCTCCGGCTTCGGGCCGCGGCTGCTCGTACCGGTGCTGCCACTGCTGGCACTGCCGGTGGCGCTCGCCTGGCGGGAACGCGCGCGCACGCCCTGGCTGCGGGTCGCCCTCTGCCTGCTCGCGGCGGCCGGGATCGCGGTCGAGGTGGTGGCGATCTCGAACCCGTTCAAGGCGTTCTGGTCGCCGTCGCTCGGCGACCTGCTGTTTGCGAGTGCCTCGCGCGGGGCGACCGGGCTCGGCGCGGCGGCGATCGCGTTCGGGCTCTGCTGGCGGGCGACCGGACCGGAAGCAGCACGGTCGCCCGTGGCCCCCTAGCTGGCCTTGCGTCCCGGTTCGGCAGCGGGGCGCAGAGCTCCCCGCTGGCGCGGGTCGAGGTGGTCGACGAGGGCGTCGCCGAGGAAGTTGAGGGACATCACGGCCAGCAGGATGGCGAGGCCGGGGACGACGGTGACGTGGGGGGCGTCGAGGAGGTGGCCGCGGCCGGCGTTGATCATGGCGCCCCAGGACGGCGTCGGGGGCTGGATGCCGAGGCCGAGGAAGGAGAGGCTGGCCTCGGCGAGGATGGCGCCGGCCAGGCCGAGGCTGGCCTGCACGATGACCAGCGGCAGCACGTTGGGCAGCAGGTGGCGCAGCACCAGGCGCGCCGTCGACAGGCCGGTGGCGCGCGCCGCGAGGACGAACTCCTGCTCGCGCAGCTGCAGCACCTGGCCGCGCGCCAGGCGGGCGTAGCCGACCCAGCCGATCGCCACCAGCGCCAGCACGACGTGCGACAGCGCCGGGCCGAGCACGGCCACCAGCGCGATGGCGAGCAGGATGCCGGGGAAGGCGAGAAAGACGTCGATCAGGCGCATCAGCGCGCCGTCCCAGCGCCCGCCCAGCGTCCCCGCCAGCGCGCCGAGCAGCGTGCCGAACGTCCCCGCCAGGCCGACCACCGCGAGACCGACCACCATCGACACCCGCGCCCCGGCGAGCAGGCGCGACAGCACGTCGCGACCCAGCTCGTCGAGGCCGAGCGGGTGGGCGGGCGACGGCCCCTCGAGCCGCCGCTCGAGCTCCATCGCCTCTGGCGAGTACGGCGCCAGCAGTGGGCCGAACAGCCCGACCACGACGAGCAGCCCCACGGCGACCAGCGCCCGGCGGGCGCGCACGGCGGCGGAGGCGGGCGGCGCGGCGGTGCTCATCGGACGCGGATGCGCGGATCGATCCGCGCATAGACGAGGTCGGTGACCAGGTTGACCAGCACGTACGTCACGGCGATCAGCAGCACGGCCCCCTGCACCAGCGGATAGTCGCGCAGGCGGATCGCCTGGATGAGCAGCCGGCCGATGCCCGGCCAGCCGAAGATCGTCTCGGTGAGGATGGCGCCGGTCAGCAGCGAGCCGAACTGCAGGCCGACCACCGTGACCACCGGCACCAGCGCGTTGCGCAGCGCGTGAGCGAACGCGACGCGCGCCGGCGAGAGCCCCTTGGCGCGCGCGGTGACCAGGTAGGGCTTGCCGAGCTCCTCGCCGAGCGCCGAGCGGACCATGCGGGTGAGCAGCCCGGCGAGCGCCAGGCCGAGCGTCGCCGCCGGCAGGACGAGGTGCGCCAGCGTGCCGCGCCCCGAGACCGGCAGCCAGCCGAGCTGGATCGAGAAGAGCAGGATCGCCACCGGCCCGAGCCAGAAATTGGGCAGCGAGACGCCGGCGAGGGCGAAGAAGCGGGCGCCGCGGTCGATCCAGCCGCCGCGGTGGAAGGCCGCCAGCATGCCGAGCGGCAGCGCCACCGCGAGCGCCACCAGCATGGCGGCGAGCGCCAGCTCGACGGTCGCCGGATAGTGGCGCGCGATCAGCCGGGAGACCGGCTCGCCGAAGTGCAGCGACTGGCCGAGGTCGCCGCGCACCAGGCCGCCGACGAAACGCACGTACTGCTCGGCCAGCGGCCGGTCGAGCCCGAGCCGGGAGCGCAGCTGCTCGACGTCGGTCGGCTGCGCCCCCTCGCCCAGCATGATCAGCACCGGGTCACCCGGGATCAGGTGGATGAGCGAGAAGACCAGCGTCGCCACCGCCAGGGTGGTCGGCACGGCGAGCAGCAGGCGACGCAGGACGAGCCGGATCACGGGCGCGGGAGCGCGACGGGCCGGAGGGCGGGCGAATCCGCGCTCAGGCGACGTCGAGGCCGTACTTTTTCACGAACTGCGACAGGTACTGGCGCGACACCCCGAGCCGGCGCGCCGCGGCGGCGAGGTTGCCCCGGCTCTCGGCCAGCGCCTCCTCGAGCAGGTGGCGCCGGAAGGCCTCGACCCGGGCGTGATAGCCGCCGCCGGAGTCGCCCACCGCCACCGGACGCGCCGCCGGCAGGTCGAAGTGCTGCGCCGCCAGCCGGCCGTCCTCGCAC
>JAIOJQ010000395.1 GCA_019911865.1 Thermoanaerobaculia bacterium | reverse complement strand
GACCGCTTCCTGCCCGACAAGGCGATCGACCTGGTCGACGAGGCGTGCGCCCTGATCCGCACCGAGATCGACTCGATGCCCCAGGAGCTCGACGAGGTGACGCGCAAGGTGCTGCAGCTCGAGATCGAGGAGGCCGCGCTGGCCAAGGAGAAGGACCGCGCCTCGAAGGATCGGCTGGTGGCCCTGCGCCGCGAGCTGGCCGACCTCAAGCACCGCCAGCTGGCGCTCAGGGGGCAGTGGGAGGCCGAGCGGGCGGCGATCGGCGAGGTGCGCAAGCTGCGCGAGGAGCTCGAGAAGGCGCGCCTGGAAGTCGAGACCGCCGAGCGCGCCTACGACCTCAACAAGGCGGCGGAGCTGCGGCACGGCCGCATCCCGACGCTCGAGGCCGCGGTGCACGAGGCCGAGGCGCGGATCTCCTCCGGCGACGGCGCCACGCCGCGGCTGCTGCGCGAGGAGGTCACCGAGCAGGAGATCGCCGAGATCGTCTCGAAGTGGACCGGCATTCCGGTCACCCGGCTGGTCGAGGGGGAGCGCGAGAAGCTCCTGCGGCTCGAGGAGATCCTCCACCGCCGCGTCATCGGCCAGGACGAGGCCGTGTCGCTGGTCGCCGACGCGGTGCTGCGCGCGCGCGCCGGGATCAAGGACCCGCGTCGGCCGATCGGCTCGTTCCTCTTCCTCGGGCCCACCGGCGTCGGCAAGACCGAGCTCGCCAAGACGCTCGCCGAGTCGCTGTTCGACAGCGAGGAGAACCTGGTGCGCATCGACATGTCCGAGTACATGGAGAAGCACACGGTGTCGCGCCTGATCGGCGCGCCGCCCGGCTACGTCGGCTTCGAGGAGGGCGGTCAGCTCACCGAGGCGGTGCGGCGCAAGCCCTACTGCGTGATCCTCTTCGACGAGGTCGAGAAGGCGCACCCGGACGTCTTCAACGTGCTGCTCCAGCTGCTCGACGATGGCCGCCTGACCGACGCCCAGGGGCGCACGGTCGACTTCAAGAACACGGTCGTCATCCTCACCTCGAATCTCGGCTCGCACCATCTGATGGAGGGGATCGACGCGCGCGGCGAGATCTCCGAGGCGGCGCGCGACGCCGTGCAGGCGGAGCTGCGCGCCCGCTTCCGGCCGGAGTTCCTCAACCGTCTCGACGACGTGGTGCTGTTCAAGCCGCTGCGCCTCGAGGAGATCGAACGCATCGTCGAGCTGCTCGCCGAAGGGCTGCGCAAGCGCCTCGCCGAGCGCGGCCTCACTCTCGAGATGACGCCCGAGGCGCGCACTCTGGTGGCGCGCGAAGGGTTCGACCCGGTCTTCGGCGCCCGCCCGCTCAAGCGCTTCCTCCAGCACCAGCTCGAGAGCCGCATCGCCCGCGCCCTGATCGCCGGCGAAGCCCCCGAAGGCTCCGCCGTCCGCGTCGAAGTCGACGGCGGCGCGATCGTCGTCCGGATCGACGCTCCGACGCTGGTTGCCACCGACTGAGCCCGGAGCGCCTCGGGAACGGGCCCGGACTCTCGATCGCCTCATCCCCGGCCGAGGCACCCTCCTCCGCTAGAACCGCCCCCGTTGGACGACCGGACGACGACCCTGGAGGAGCGCAGCCGCGAGCGGCGCGGCCACATCGCCGAAACCGTGCGGCGAGCTTCGCGGAAGCCGAGGCCTGGGATCTCGCCTACTGGCAACGGAGGACGCCGCAAGAGCGCCTCTCGGCGCTCGTCGCGAGCCGACGAGACGTCGAGCTCGCCGAGGCGGCAGGGGCACATCGGCTGCGCGATCGGACTGGACTCACAGATGCTCGGGCTTCGCATCAGCGAGCGCGGGACGACACCGCAGCTGCTGCAAAAGGGCCTCCGTAAGCCGCTTCTGTGCGAAGCCTGCGAAGTGCATCTCAATACCCACTTCGAGCAGCCGTCACTCAAGAGCTGGCACGCCCTCGCCAAGATGGAAGACGACAGCTCGTTCGTGTCGAAGTTCGTCGAGACCGATCTTGGGTACGAAGCCACTCTGCTCGAGGGCTTCGATTACCCGACCCTCAAGCTTTTCCTGCTCTCGATTCTGTGGCGAGCCGGCGTCTCATCTCGTGGGGAGTTTCGGCAGGTCGAGCTCGGCCCGCACGAGGAGCAGCTACGGCGCATTCTCCTCGAGCGAAATCCGGGCAGCGTCGGCGACTACACGTGTCTACTCTTCCTCATGAAGCAGGACTTCAAGGGAATTCACATCCCCTGGCTCACCCGCTTCGAGGGTCGCGTCGGCTATCGCTTCCTTCTCGGCCGCGTTCTGCTCTGGTTTCTCGCCACGCGCGGCTTCGAGAGCAATCGCTTCATCCAGGCCGCGCTCACCGAAAACGGCGGCTGGGTCGCCCATATGGTCGAGCGCGACGGCCTCCCCGAATTCGAAGCCGCCGCCAGGATGGCCGTATCCATCGAGATCCCAGAGCGGTTGCTGCGGCCGTAGCGGTCGAAGCAGCCGGTGGCTTTCGCCTTGGATCGCTGACCTCAGAGCCTGTGAATCAATCCCGCCGCGTGGTGGTTTGGCGGGAAAGAGGCTTCATTGAGGGTGGATTCTTCGGCCGGCGTGCGAGCTGCGAGTTCCTGCAGCCGAGCACGAGGCGGAGTGCGGGTAGAGGCGCGCGGGCTCGCCGGAGGGTTCTCTGCAGGGTTCCGGCTCTTCACTGGAGCGTGGCTCATCCCAGCACCACCGACTGCGCTGCGAGCGAAACCTGGCGTACGACGTTGTGCGCGATCGCGTACCAGAGCAGTACCGCCAGGACGTTGGTCTGACCCCGGACCAGCAGCTGCCGGAGACCTCGATTGCGCGCTTGCGCGTTGACGCATTCACTCGTCGACGCGCGCTGCTTGTAGATCTCCTTGGCTTCGTCCGTACCCATCCGCACCCGCCATTCGGCGAGCACCTCGGAGTCTCCAGCGAGAGGTTGGTGGGGCTCACGAGTCGAATCCCGAGGCTGAGGCACGGGAGCGTAGACCCGCGTCCCCTTGTGAGCTGCCGTCTCGATCTCGGCCAGCGCCACGAAGCCGCCGTCCACCAAGCTCTCCGCCGGCACCTTGCCGTAGCGACGCTCGTGCTGCTCGAGCATCTGTGACAGCAAACCCTGATCGTTCCCACTCGTGCTCGCCATCACCCCGGTCACGATCTGCGAGCCGGTGTCGACCGCGAACTGGCCGTTGTAGGCCGGCCGAAAGCCGCCATCCGCCATCTTCATCACGTTGGCCTCGGGATCGGTCGTCGAAACCCGCGCCCGATCGCGCTCCTTCGGCGGCTTCCTCTCTTCGGCCGCGGGCATCAGCTCCAGCGCTTCCTTCACCCGCGCCTCGCGCTCCGTCGCTGCCCGCTGTCGCGCCGCCGACTGGCGCCGGCTCGTCGCCTCCGGGTCCTGCTCCAACTCCGCGCGCAGCCGACGCACCTGCGTCTTCGCCGTCTTCAGGCAGTCCTCCAGCGTCACCCGCCGGCGAAACGACGCCGCGGCAGCGCTCGCACGGATCCGGATCCCGTCCTGCGATACCCGCTGCAGCGTCACCGAACCCGACTTCATCAGCACCGCCACGCTCTGCGTCAGCACGCGGTCCAGGAACTCGACGTGACCCACTCGGAAGTCCGACAACGAATGGTGATTCACCGGCACCCCGCCGCAGATCCAACGGTACGCGTCGTGAACTTCCGTCAGCCGCTCGATCGCCCGGGCGCTCCCCACTCCGTCGATCGTCGCGTACAGCCAGAGCGCCATGAAGATCCGGGGATCCGTCGCCGGGCGCCCCGAATGCCCTTCCACTGAACCGATCGAAGACGTCAGCACCGACAGATCCAACGACTCCACGAACGCCCACACCGTCCGTGCCTCGTGATCCGCCGGAAGAATCCCGTCCAGGTCCAGCGCGCGAAGCTCCATCTGAGCACGGTTCGGTTCCTTCAAGCGCGCCTTCGGGCGAAACTCCGTCTCACTCACCGGGCCGCGCACACCCACGGGCGTCTCGTCGGACATGAACGAAACATCCCACAACGACTGACCCCTTGGGAACCCCGGGAATCGAGGGGGTTTCTTCACAGCCTCTCAACTCAGATCCCCCGGCCGGCCTCAGACGATAGACTCGCCCTTAGAGTTCACCGCCGATGCGACCTTCGAACGTTTTCGGGGCAGGCCTGCTCATGCTCGCCGCCAGCGCGGCCGCGGCCCAGCCGCCGCCCGGCTACTACGACGACGTCGATGCCTCCTCAGCCCTTCAGATCAAGGCAACGCTTCATCCGGTGATCGAAGACCACCAGCGCTTCCCCTACACCTCGACCGCGACGGATACCTGGGACATCCTGGAGCTCGCCGACGAGGACCCCAGCGACGTCGGCGCGATTCTCGACGTCTACA
>JAIOJQ010000394.1 GCA_019911865.1 Thermoanaerobaculia bacterium | reverse complement strand
AAGGCCAAGGCTCGAGTCACTCAACCCTCCCGCAAACCCGAACGGCATCCACCCCGGATTCGTGTCCTGGAGCACGACGCCCCATTCGTCGTAGTCGACCTGCTGGGCGATCGCTCCGGTCGTTGCGTCGACGACGAGCCGTGGGCTGCCGAGATAATCGGTGAGAATTCGGTAGGTCGATCCTCCGCGGATCATGAAGTCGGGGACGTTGACTCGTGTCGCGTAGACGAAGCGGCTGACGAGGTCGCCGGCGCCGCCGAGCTCGGCGATCGGGGAGAGCTGGCCCTGCCAGAGGAAACCCTGAACAGGCACGCCGTCGATCTTCTTGCCGATCCTCCGGTTGCGGGCGTCGACCACGTAGTCGACGGCGAGCCCGCTCGGGAGATCGACGCCGAGGAGGTTCCCGAAGACGTCGTAGTCGAAAGTCGTCGTCCCCGCCGAGTCGGTCTTCGTGAGGGGCTCGCCGTTGCGGGTGTAAGTGAAGCTGGCGTCGCCGTAGGAGGTCATCCGGTCCTGATCGTCGTAGGCGCCCACCTCTGAACCGCCGGGGGTCGTTTTCAGGAGTCGGTTGCCGTTGTCGTCGTGGTCGTAGTCGGCCGCGAGCACGCCGTCGATCGTCACGGTGTCGAGTCGGCCCGCGGGGTCGTAGCCATAGACATGGATGGACGTCACTCCCTCGATCGTCTCGGCCTTCGTCGTGATCCGCCCGAGGTTATCGCGAGTGAAGCTCGTCTCGTAAACCGGGAGACCGGAGATCGATGCCGTCATCGACTCGAGCTCGCCGAAGTCGCTGTACTCGTAATGGGTCGCGACGACGCCGAGCGTCGTGTCGGTGAGGAAACCGGTCAGTGGATCGCGGACGAGCACGAGCGCGCCAGCCTGGGTCATCAGTCCGTCGTCGTCGTAGACGTAAGCGATCGGGTCTGCGCCATTCACCGAGATGGTCTCGACGCGGAAGTTCTCGTCGTACGTGCGCTCGACCGAGCCCGCGACCTCGCGGGGCACTCGCAGGACGAGGCGCTGCGCGAAGTCGAGCGGCTGGCCGCCGGCGTCCCGCTCGGCACCCGCATCGTCCTCGGCGGCGCCAGCGTCGCCTTCCGCGAGTCGATGGCCAGCCTGATCTTCGCCCTGGTGCTCGGCATCATCGTGGCGTACATGATCCTCGCCTCGCAGTTCAACTCGTTCCTCCACCCGGTGACCATCCTCACCATCCTGCCGCTGTCGGTGGCCGGGGCGGCGGCCGCCCTCTGGCTCACCGGACGCAGCCTCAACATCTTCTCGATGATCGGCCTGCTGCTGCTGATGGGCATCGTCAAGAAGAACTCGATCATCCTGGTCGACTACACCAACCAGCTGCGCGAGCGCGGCCGCGACGCCCTCACCGCGCTGCTCGAGGCCGGGCCGGTGCGCATGCGCCCCATCCTGATGACCTCGACCGCCACGATGATGGCCGCCGTGCCGGCCTCCCTCGGCCTCGGCGCCGGCTCCGAGACCCGCGCCCCGATGGCCATTGCGGTGATCGGCGGCCTGATCGTCTCGACCGCCCTGTCGCTGCTCGTCGTGCCCGCCTTCTACCTGCTCACCGACCGCGGCAAGACGGCTCTGGCCAGACGCCGCGCCCGCCGCCGCGGCGATCCCGGCGCAGAGCCGACCGAAGCCTCGGCCGGCGGCTGAAGTTCCGCAAGTCGGCCTCGAGCCGAGCGCCTTCTCCGTGCCGCCTCGAGCCCTTCGCCGCGGTAGCAGGCCGCTACCCAATAGTGGCGGGGCCTTCGCTGCGTCCGCTCTCGCATCCTCCCGCAACTGGTCTTCTCCACAGGGAACTCCGACCGGTGTCGCGCGCCGTTCCTGCCATCGTCATCGAGGAGGAATCCTCACTCGCCAATGCGTGGGAAGAAGAGGTAGATGCAGAAACAGAGAATCAGCCCGATCAGAAAGAGGCCGATCGTCGGCAGTAACGGTCCAAGACGCGTCGGTGCGCGTGACCTCAAACCGCCCGCGCATGCAATCAGGAATGCGAGCAATAGAGGCTCCGTTACGACATTCGAACAGCCTCGGCCTCGCTCGTCGAAGTAGACTAGGCCGGTCCAAACCAGCCCCGGCAAGGCCAGCGCAACCCAGTCCAGCCAGCTCCATCGAGCTACATGGAGAAGGGGAAACGCGACAAGCAGGATCAGGGCGAATGGCAGGCAGTAGCCGAGCAGGAAATAGAGCGCCAGGTCCACGGCAATAGCTCCCGATCAGTTCCCGAGGACGCGCTGCCAGATGTACTCGAGTTCGGGAGCGATATCAGTTGACTCAATCGCATTCTGCCTCACTCGCTCATACTCCTGACGAACACGTTCGGCCCAATCCTGACAGTTGTTCTGGTTTCTGAACCAGAAGTCATACTCACCGGCGGGAGGCGTCAGCTACTGAATTGTCCCCGGTCTACCGCGCGGTCACCGCCCTCGCAGCTGGCGCTGGATGAGAAAAGCCCGAGCCAGGACGAGGACCCATTCGTCTGCTAGCGCCAATAGGCTCGTATCACTGAGAAGGAGAAACTCGAGTTGGCGGGCGGTGCAGCGAGGAGCGAGGAGCACTCCGAGCCCGAAGTAGAGCAATATGTGGGTAAGGAGCACTACAGCGAGAGCCGCTAGCGTCGCAGAAGGGAAGACGGCGACGAAGCCTTCGAGAAAGCTCGCCTCGGCCCGCTGCCGTGCAGCTGCAAAGCACCACATGAAACCGGCAAGTTCGGCGAGGATCGAAGCCGCCACGAAGAGGTTCCCGGGAATCCCGAATCCGGGCCTCGGGGTACCGAGCTCCAATCGGTTCAACGAGTAGAAGACGACCAGAATCTGCATGGCCACGAGCAAGTACCCACGCGTCAGCGATCCCGAGCGCCAGGCAGAGCCCGCACTCGAGGGTCGAATCAACCAAGCGCCCTTCATTCTCATCGCCGGTCAGAGGTGCGCTGCCTCGGGGCAGACGCTCATGAGTGCGGGTCCGTACTTCATGGCTACCTTTAGGGAGGTCAGGGCGTTGGCGGTGTTTGCTGCCGCGCACGGATACCGCTCAGGGAACGGAGCATCGGGCGAGACCATTTCAAGAACAGGCATCCGACCGGATGAATCCTCTTCAGAGCCCTGGCTGTCAGAGCTCTCCCGAACTGCTCGGCGGACCGCTCCCTTCGCTTCTTCGTGTGGACCGGGGATCGCCTCTCATGATGGTGTCCAACTTCGTGAAAGAGAACGCGCGCGATGACGTGATCGCGGAACAGCGGAATACGAGTACTCAGCATCGGGGCATCGGCGAGGATCGCGTCCACAAACAGCTCGATCCAGGCAGGGCTACCGCGAAAGGCGGGATGGTAGGACCCGAGTAGGCGCGAACCCGGACGCGAACT
>JAIOJQ010000042.1 GCA_019911865.1 Thermoanaerobaculia bacterium | reverse complement strand
GCGGGCGGCGCTGCGCCCCCCGCGGCGCAGCTGTGCGAGCACCCGCTGGCGCGCCACCTCGGCCGACCGCGCGGGGGGCGCGTCGAGCCACTCCCGGTCGAATCGCCGCCGGGCTCCGGGCTTTTCGTTCATCGGGCTTCTCCTTCGAAGAACTCGCGCAGTCGGCGGCGGGCCAGGAAGCGCTGCACCCGCACCGTCGAGCGCGCCACGCCGAGGCGCTCGGCGATCTCGGCGTCGCTCCACCCCTCCACCTCGCCGAGATAGAAGACCGCCCGCTGGCGGGGTGGCAAACGACGCAGCAGGAAGCGCAGGTCGAGGCGGTCCTCCCGGGGGAGCCCCGGCGGACCCGGAATCCGTTCGTCCAGGGGTTCCGTGCGCCGTACCCGTCCGAGGTGGCGCACCGCACGCCTCACGAGGGACCGGCGCAGCCAGGGGAGCAGCCGGTCGGAGTCGCGCAGGGTGGCGAGTCGGCTCCAGGCGTGGACGAACGTCTCCTGGGCGAGGTCCTCGGCCTCGAACGGCGAAGCGAGCACCACCCGCGCCAACCGGACGAGCTCCGCCCAGTGCTCGACGACGATTTCGCCCCAGGCGTCGGAGTCGCCCGCCGCGGCCCGTGCCACCCGGGTCGTGCGCCAATCTCCGGTGGACTCGACGGCCTCGCGCATCACCAGCTCTCCGTCCATACCCGGAAGAGGCCGCAGTGGCCGATTCTGTTTAGCCGGGCACCTCGCCGACCAGCCGACCCCGCAGCCACTCCGGCACCGGGCGCTTCTCGAACGTCGCCACGTCGACGAGCACGGTCACCACGCGACACTCGGTCGACGGGCGGTCCGCGCCGGCGTGCCGGAAACGGTGGCGCCACTCGACCGAGCTGGCGCCGATGCCCGTCACCTCGACCTCGTGCTCGACCTCGTCGCCGTAACGGATCGGCCGAGCGTGGTCGACCTCGGTGCGCACCGTGGGCAGGCCGAGCCGGTGCTCGGCCAGGAAGACCGGGTAGAGGATGCCTACCCGGTGGCGGAAATACTCTTCCATGCCGACGTGACAGAAGTGGAGATAGCGCGGGTAGTAGACGATCCCGGCCGGATCGAGGTCGCCGAAGCGGACGACGAGCGGCAAGCGGAAGGTCATGGCTGCGGCCGTGCCCTTCCCCGCAGGTATCGCAGGTGCAGCGGCAACCGGATTCCACGCCGGCGAACGAGGGATGCAAAACGGAGGGCAGTGAATCCGCGACCGATCGCCAGGACGATCATGGCCGGCGATTCTAGGGGAATCGCCGCCGCGCGGATGCCGTAGACTGCCCGACGGCATGCCGCCTACGCCCGGGGAGACCGGCGATCTGCTCTCTCGACGCGAGGTCCGCGTCGCCGAGGTGCCGTTCGCGCAGCTGCTGATCGCCCACCACGCCGCCGGCACCACCGGCACGCTGGTGGCCCGGCGCGGGCCGGTCGAGAAGCGGGTGCTGCTCGAACGGGGGCAGGCGGTCGACTGCCGCTCGAATCTCGTCCACGAGACGCTCAATCGCTTTCTCGTCAGCCTCGGGCGCCTCACCGAGGCGCAGGCGGCCGAGGTGCTCGCCGACTCGGTGCAGCGCGGCGTGCGGATCGGCGAGGTGCTGATCGAACGCGGCCACATCGACGCCTCGGAGCTGACCCGCCTGCTGCAGCAGAACCTGGCCAAGAAGCTGCTCGACCTGTTCACCTGGTCCGACGGCGAACTGCGCCTCGACACGACGCCGGTGCGGCTGGAGTCGGCGCTCAAGGTGCGCGTGCCGCAGCTGGTGCTGACCGGGGTCACCCGCTTCATGCCGCAGGCGGCGATCGAGCGTGCCCTGCACCCGCACGCCGCCGCCCCGCTCGCCCTCACTCCGGCGGCGGCCGCCGCGGCGGGCAAGTTGCGCC